>NZ_JADYXO010000008.1:0-180942 GCF_015864295.1 Pseudoalteromonas sp. NZS127_1
TTTACGTTTTATGCCAGTAGCTTTTCGCAGTTACTGATATTCGCTCGCCGCTTTCGCTTTAAGTTTTCACAATAAGCCTCTTGTGAGGCTGGCCTGCCCACTGCGCCATGAAATACGCGCGTAAATTGGGTTGTAAGCTTTAACCAGTTTTCTGGAGATATATTCACCCTTTCCAGTAAAGGCAAATGTGTACTTTCAATATACCCTCGCTTGTCTTCTCGTATACAACGTCCTGTTAATTCAACAAGTTCAAGGTACGATTTAAGCTCAAACGGCAGCCCTTTTGGCATTATTTGACGTGGCATCCCTGCAAAACGAAGGAGTTGTTTTGGTTGCTTGCCTTCTTTTGCGCATATTAAGCGTACTTGAGCGCTGGTATGGTCTGACTCTTCTGGCGTTTTAGCCATCTTGGCTCTAATGGGGTTTAAATCGACATACGCCATACAGGCGGCAAGTGCGGCTTCATCAAGCAGTGCTTGTGAGCTAAATCGTCCCTCCCAAAACCTGCCAGTACAGTTATCTTCCTTATTTGCTCTGCGAGCAATATCTTCATTTAACAACCGCATAAACCAGCTAATACTTGATAGACGCTCTCGATATTCCTTTACTGTTTGATTAAAAAAGATAAGTTCAACTTTACTTAGCTTTTCACCCTGTACATATTTTTGCGTTAACAATGTGCCTTTACAGAGTTTATGCCAGCGAATAACAATCGCTTTATCATTCAGCCTATTCGCTTTCTTATCATCAACATACAGTACTAAATGGGTATGATTACTCATTACGGCATAAGCACATACATCAATACAAAATACCTTGGCTAACTCAAGCAGTTTGTCTTCAACCCAGCCTCGTCGATGCTCGTAAGACTTGCCTGTAAAACGGTCTTCGCCACATAAAAATGCACGGCGTACACAACGTGAAATACAGTGGTAGTACTTTGTATCAACCAAACTTACTTGACGCTTTCTTGCGATTGCCATAAGACACCCTGCTTATTTTTTACACTAAATAAAGGCTAGTCTTTAACTTCTAAAAGTGCAAAATTTAAAGTGGGTGTCTTGTTTATTCGCAGCAAATACTTCAGAATGTCATATTTATTGGTGGGTTATGGTCAGTGGTGCACTTGCATAATGAATTCGGGTGTCTTGTTTATTCGTATTAACTCACTTGCGAGAAGTAATTAAACCTATTACTGAGTAAAGATAATACAAAACTGAATTACCCTCCTAAAATAAAGCCCCTTGCGGGGCTTTGGATTCAAAAACGATTAGCTAGATGAGAAAAGCGTTCATGTTTACCCTCATCCTCTCTTAGTAACCCTTAATAGTTGGCACTTTGTAGTGTTTTCTCATATCATCATATCCTACCCAATTTAGACCATCTGCGAAAAAATTTACTTTATCAAGATCTAAAGCTCTAGCAGGAGCTAGTTTAGTAGCTGTATCTTCATCTGAAATTGAAAGTGCTGTAGGATAAGACCAATAAAGCTTAGAATTTCCACAACGAACTGTTTTATTATTTACAGAAAACGCCAACCTTCCAATACCTATAGATGCAGAGTCTACTAATTCAACATTATTGCTTTCTCGCTTAATTCCACTTTTCGACAACTCTAAAATGTCAAAGTTAGCCAAAAATGTTTCTGCTCCTGAATTAAAAGTAGACGCTTCAGTTTCATCGTTTAATCTTTTTACTTTTGTGAATTTTACCGCACAATATACGTTGTTACTTGACTTGATTAAAACGATACTATTTATCGGACTATCAACCCACGAGAAACCAACTAGATAGTTTTGATTATTTATAATAGCTTCTACATCCTTTATTGATGGCCTTGAATATTCAGAATAATCAGAACTAATAATTCCTTCATAGTTGACTTTTTCTGTTGCTGTACACGAAGATAGCATTAATTCAACAATAAGAATGAAAGCAAAAGTTTTAATTTTCATGAGCTCTTCCTTTTTTTAACGAAACTTATCATTTCTAATTTTCTCTTTACACGCTAAAGTTCCACAAAGTAAGCCTGCTGTAGAATTACTTACTTTTTTACCACCATTTCCACTTGAATTGCTTCCACTTCCTTTTCCACCTCTACCACTTATACCATCTTTTGTTGCAGTATATGCATTAGAAATGGTAGAAAATGACGGAAAGATATCATGCCATAAATGGGCTAACCCAACTCCAACACCCTTGTCGAAAAAACCTCCAAGCCACTCAAAATATCCACGATGTCCTCCTGCAAATTGATCTTGGATAGCATGAGCAGCCAATCCTAGGTCTCCATTATTTAACGCTGTATTTATAAAAGCCTTATGATTCGCAGCCGCTTCTAACTTGCTCTGATTACTGTGAGACATAGCGTGTCTTGCAACGGCCAATTTATCAACCCCTTGAGAGCCTTCCTCCCAATCTGCCTGCATAGATCTATAAGCGATCTTAAGACTTGACCATAAATCATTGCCCGCACCAATTGATGCAAAAAAAGTTATTCCTCCATGCCAAGGAACTGCCAATTGACCATCAGGGTCAACATATTTGTACGGATTATTGTTAGCATAGGCATATCGATTAAAGCTATGAACATTGTTAAACCCAACCGGATCATTTGAGTAAAAACGACCTATGACTGGATCATAGTATCGTGCCTGCATATAACTCAACCCTAAATCGGTGTCGAATTTATGCCCTGTGTACCCTACGTCATCTTTGGGTGCTTCTATCGATTCACCAAATGGGCGACTGTGTTGACGACTTGCATTCACGGTTTGCGGTGTAACATCACCATATTTAGCAATCAGTTTTTTACCTAAGTAAATATAGTTAGTGCCGTTGCCTGTTATGGTCTCGCCTTTTTCTCTATACAGTAATGTACCATCTTGGCTGTACATTGAATAGCTGGTGCCATTGCCATCGCTCTGTTTTACGCGGCGGTTATGGCCATCGTATAAGTAACTATTACCTTTTGCAGTGGTAAGTTGGTTTGCTACATTAAAATCTAAACTGTATGCGCCATTATTAGTGATGTTACCTCGGGTATCGTAACCTATTGAGCCATATCGTCCGCTTACGCCGGTTACTTTAGATAACCGATTTTTAGCGTAGTCGTAGGTGTAATTAAGTGTTTTATTCTTATTTTTATAGTACGTAATGTTACCGAGCCCATCGTAGTGCATTTCACTCGACCCAATACCTGCCGCCCCAGTGGTACTGGTTAAGCGGTCAAGGTCGTCATACTGTAAATTAGTTAAACTATAGGCGCTGTTTTGGCTATCAATAATCGACGTTACATTTGCATTATTGTCGTAATCATATGTTAAAGCCATAACAGTACTAGGTATATTACTGCCAGCGGGGCCTGTGTCTTTAAGTTGTTTTGGTAGTAGGCTATCTGCATATAGTGTTGTTTGATGCTTAACACCATTACCATACGTAAACGAACTCAGTGTACCATTAGCATAGTAGCTTGCACTTTTCGCAAAACTTAAATCAACATTTCCACTTTTATACACCTGTGCTTCTGTTGGCTCACCAAAGCCATTGGGTTTGAAGTTTACAATAGTTCCATCTGGGTAACCTAACTGTTCACGCTGTTGCAAAGCATTGTATTTATAATTAAGCATTAGAGGCAACTCATTAGCCACAAATAGCTGCTCTTCTTCAAGGCGATTTTGGTTGTTGTATTCATAACGATGAATCACATTACCAGCTGTTAGAGTTTTAACGTTCCCGTTGTTATCGCGCTCGTAGCTAACATCGCCTGAAGCATCTGGGTAGTTAACTTGTTTAAGACTGCCTAAGTTATCATATGTATAAAAAGCACTCCCACTCGGGGCTGTACTTGTACACTGCGTATTAGCAACGCCACTTTGGCTCCAGATGAGTTCACCTATTACATTGTGCTTATAAAGGGTATTGCCTACATCAGGTCGTGTAGTTAAACATAACTGTTTACTATTGTCGTAATAACGACGTTCAGTAACACTCGTTGAATTTCCATACTGATTAGCACCAGATTGTGTTATAGCATGTGTTAAACCAAATATATCAATATCTAATGTGGTGGTTACATTCTCAGGCGATTCTATTTTTATTGCGCGCGAGTAACTTGGTGAACCAAAGGCTTGATAGGTTGTGGTTGTTACGTGACCTTTTGCATTTGTTAATTCTATGCGGTTACCTGATAAATAGGCGTAATTAACGGTACCTAATCCACTTGTCGTAATACTTTGCTGTCGACCTAGTGAGTCATAGACGGTTGTAGTGCCTTTATTTTCACTCACATTTTCGCTTGCATAAGATTGGAACGTTGGTTGATTCAAATAGTTATATTCGAAACGCTGATAACGGGTACTATTTGCTGCAGAGCTATTGACTAAATCTTGGCTTTTTGTTTTTGTCAGTCGCAGTAAGTTGTCATAGTACTCTGTGGTTTTAAATACAGCGTTACCTGTACATGCTGTCCGTGAACTATTTAACGTACACGTTGACGCAGTGCGGGTATTGGTATCGTTATCCCAAGTATATAACGTGTCGTACCAGTTGCCATTAGCCGCATCATTTGTTAAATCTACGGATTTAATACGACCCATGTCATCATAGGTGTAATTAGTTGATACGCCATTATAATCGGTTGTACGAGTTACCCACCCGTTATTATCAACTACCGTACCCGCACTCATGCTTCCTGTGGTTGACCTATTTGGCACCGTTATTACCTGCGGTAAACCGCGCTTGTAGTTTGCATATTCAATAAAACGCTTACCAGTGCCTACTGAACGATTTGAATTAAACTCTATTCGCTCAACATTGCCTTGTGCGGTGTAATCAGTGAAAGTAATTTGTAGTTGACCAAATAGGTACGCTTTTGACGGTAATTGTTGGTTTGAAAAGTAACTATTCGAAAAAGCATTGTACTGAATGCGTTTAGTTTCTATATAGTTTTGATCATCGCTTGATACTTGGGTGATGGTAGGTAAATTTAAAATCCAATTTAAAGTGTCATGCTGGTAAAACTGCTTTTTATAAAAAGTACCCGATGGCCCTGCTAGAACAACTTGCTCAGGTGCATCATAAATATTATAGATATAACTTTTAGTAAAGCTGTCACTGTTAACATGTTTAGTAACTCTTTTATCCTTTACGATATAAGATAAAGTGTCTGTATTCGTGGTTAAAATTGGATCGACAATACCACTGTTACCTTTAAAACTACTCTTCCAATATTGAGTCAATGTTTTTTGATTTATTTCTCCATTTGGGGCATGTTCGACCTGAGCTATAACCTGCCCTTCAGTTTCATCCCAGCGTTTACTAATATAGCTGTTAATATAACTATTATTCGGCGCTGTGACCTTGAGTACCCTTAAGTCATAAGCAGATAGCCCCAAACCACTTGGGATAGAGGAACAATCACTTTTAGTATTACAAGTAACTTCTTTAGTGTTTCCAATAATTGCAATACCACGTCTGAAACTACTAACTTCTGAACTACTTAAACCTGCAGAACTAAAGTGTGAATAATTATTACTGTAGGCATATGTCCAAACATATTGTTCATCATTAATATCTATTGATTTACTTGAAATTGCTAAATTAGCATAGCAAGCATTATAGTTTATAGGCTTGCCTTGACGAGTATGACGCTGACTTTTTGCCGGGACTTCCGTTCGTCCATGTACGGTCAATTTGTAGTTAAAACTTATGTTGGCGCCGTTAGGATGTTTTACTTTAAGGGAGCTTTCTGGGCCATATAGCGGAGTAGTGTGGCTATATATACAGCTTTCTACATTAAAATTTGGTTTTACATATATCTTGCTCGCGTAGTTTATAAACTCAGGAAAATCATACTCCCAACTTTGGCCTGTTGGAAGTATGACGTCTGTTAAGTTATGGTTTTGATTTGCATACTTTTCTTCATATAAATACTCCCAAACCTGCTCTTGGCTTGTTATTTTATTTATGCGTCCCGATGATTCATATGAAAACGAAACGAGGTCTTCGCTATGGGCTGAGCCAGAAGGTTGGTATGTGATTTTTTCCAATTTACTACCATCAAATATATAATGCAGCGTATTGCCAAACTTATCTTCAACTTTTGTTGCAACGTAAGCAAGTTTACTACGTTGTGCAGGTTTTGTTTTTACAAGTGGTAACCCCAATTTTTCGATACGATGACCTAAAGTATAAATTAAGCCTTCACTCGTTTTTACAATAAAATACTCATTACCATTTTCACTACTACAGTTTATTGATGCATTGAGCTTGGTTCGGTAACGATGCTGGCCAGAACCACCTAATAATTTCCCACTAGCACCAGGTATAATCACATCGGCTCCGTTCCAATATTCATGCTGCTCATAAACATCACCATAAAATGAAATGGGGCCAGGAGATAAAGCACTTGAACAAGCTGTACTAGAATAATAATTATTGCTATAGCGAGTGCTGCCTTTTAAGTAAGTAGCTTCTATTTTTGGTAACTCGAGCTCCCAATCACCGAACTGTGCTGAGGATTTATCATTTTTACCTGTAAGCCGATTATATGTCCGTGTAATATTTAGAGGGATCTGTGAGTTCGTTTTAATACTTAAGTCAGTGACAGTAAATGAGAGTGAACCATCAGCCAGTGAAATACTTTCACCAGCTAAATTACTTGTAAGCGCCTCAACCTCTCGCTTGACGGCAAAACGCTCTAAATTATACTCAGATGGAGGCGCTATTAACTCAACATCACCTCCACCCGGAGGCTGTGCCGCTAAAGTAAACAGCGGAGCTAATAACATTGTTGATAAATAATAAGTAAAATTTTTCATTATTGCTCTCCCTGAGATTCAGCCACTGGACTACCAAGTAAATCCGTATGTATAAATATAATTTGTTTTGTGTTTGCTGGTGAACTAACCGTATAAACGGCCTCTTTTATATCACTAGATAATGAGCCGATCTTAGTTGCAAACACACATAACTGGCGACTAGAGTTAATAGAAAGAGGTGCAACATAGGTAAGCCAGTTATTTACACTGGAACAATCAGACTCGAGAGGTATCAAAGCGTATTTCATTACTGCTTGCTGAGCATTCGTAATAATTATGTTATCTGTTGGAATTACATTACCCCCATCCGGTGATATAGAAGGAGCGGATAACTTAACTTGACGATTGATTAGAGGGCTATATAAATAAGCGGAATAAACAGAACTATCAGTAAAGGTATCTGTTCTTTTAGCTCTCACCCTAAATTTAACTGCTGAAAAAACAGCCATGTTGTATAAGTAACTATTGCTAATTGTACTGCCTAGTAATCTATAGTCATTACTAAGCATACTGTATATATTATTATTGCTAAGCTCTGCAATCTCAACGTCTATACTATATTTATAGTTACCCTCTCTTGGAACAGAGAATAACTCAGCCGGTGGTGGAAGTTTAGGCGGTAGTGTAATTACGCCATCATTGGGATACCAATTCCACATAATGCGCAACGAACCATTATTTTCTTCATACCTAAAGTTGCTTGGCGTTGGAACCAACGAAGGGGCAGGTATTGCAGGATCGATAATAGCTCCTTTCGAATCAAATACACAAGAAAGCATTAACAAAAAAGCTACTAAGAATCTCATTTTAATTTCTTTTTATATACAATAATTAAACATATAGTGCACCTTTATAGGTACATAGTAAATTAAATTTTTAGTATGAAATGTGCTCACTTATTCAGAATAGTTACAAAAATTAAATACTTGTTTTTAGTTAATTTTATATCAACTAACTTTATTAATGGGCTACTTTGAGGTAAGACAGCTTTGTGGATAACGAGAAAAATATCTCGTTATATTATTGTCTTCGACAATTGATTTTCCTCCTGATCTTATTCAACCATAAATCAGGAAAAGCCACCGTAGTTGATATCAAGAATAATCTCAAAAGTTGAATAAATATTATTGAAAACTGATATTTAAAAACACAAAAAAGCCCCGCTTGTTTTTACACAAGCGGGGCTCCACACTAATTTTTTACTCAAAAATAAAAGCGCCGATACTGCGGGCGCTTTGCATCATTGAATTTTATTACTTTAACTTACTGATTAACTACGCTTTTAAGCGGATTAATCGGCTGTGCGTTATCGTCTAGTAGGTTCATATCAAAATCGAACTCATCTACACGAATCGCTTTTTCACGTTTGATGTTGTAATCAATTAACTGAACGTGTTCAGCTTGCGTGATTACGTTTGCCGCTAGTGCGTTATCAAGCGTAATGTTAAAGCGTATACCTGGTTTAATTACTTTAGCACGTAATGCTTTTTTAACTTTAGCCAGTTCGCCAAGTGATGCCATTTTAGCTTTGTAAGCTTGCTCATTAATATGATGGCCATCGCCCACTACTGGTTTAACTAAATGCGTGATTTGCGCTTTAAATGCGGTATCTAGCTGAGCTTGCTTAGCTAGTTCGCGGATTAAATCGTCACTAATTTTTGGCATTTTAGTTGAGTAGTTCATTGTAATAAAACGAATAAACTTACGTGTACCACTTGCAGGGAAGTTATCTAAAAACTTATGCAATGCTTCTTCAGCACTTTGTAGTGCAAAACGAGTCGCGTAATGGAAATAAGGTGCTGCTTGCTCACGGTCACTACTTGATACTTTTTGCTCGTAGTATTTAATTGATGCCATAGCTGCATATAAGAAGCTCATTACATCGCCTAAACGTGCCGATAGCATTTCTGCTTGTTTTAACTTACCGCCAAGTACAAGTAACGAAAAGTCTGCGTACACTGCAAGTTTTGCAGATAATTTATGTACTGCTTTTTCGTAGTCGCGTACTTCTGGTAATTCAGAATTAGCACTTGCTGTAAATGGTAAAACACCTAAGCGGAAAGCACGTAAGCTGTTTGCTGTGCTGTAGCCAATTGTTTTACGTAAAATACCGTTAAATTCTTTATCTGCGCCTTTGTCTTCGCTGTGAATTGACTCAACCATAGATTGTAAATATGGGTGACAACGCATAACACCTTGACCAAAGATCATTAGGTTACGTGTAAGAATATTCGCGCCTTCTACCGTAATGGCAATCGGCTGAGCAACATAACCACTTGCTAATGTATTTTGTGGACCGTTTTGAATCGCTTTACCCGCTTGAATATCCATTGCTGAATCAAGCACGTCGCGACCAAGCTCTGTCATGTGGTATTTAGCGATTGCAGTTACTACTGATGGTTTTAAGCCCATGCCTAAACCTTCAGTTGTAAGTACGCGCATTGCTTCTTGTAGGTATGTTTTACCTGCAATGTCGGCTAGTTTTTCTTGAATACCTTCAAACTGGCCAATGGCTAAACCAAACTGTTCACGCACTGCTGCGTATTCAGATGCTGATTTAAATGCAACTTGTGCTGTACTAACACCTAGCGCAGGTAATGAAATACCACGGCCAGCACCTAAACAGCTAACCAGCATTTGCCAACCACGGCCGATGTTTTTCTGTCCACCAATAACAAAATCCATTGGTACAAATACTTTGTTACCACGCGTAGTACCGTTGTAAAAACGAATACCCATTGGGTCGTGGCGATTACCAAGCTCTACACCTGGGTGCTCTTTAGGAATAAGTGCACAGGTAATACCTAAGCTTTCTTTACCACCTAATAAACCATCAGGGTCCATTACTTTAAAAGCTAAACCAAGTACGGTAGCAATAGGTGCAAGCGTTATGTAGCGCTTGTCCCATGTGATTTCAAGGCCAAGTACTTCTTCGCCGTTATACATGCCTTTAGTAACTGTACCAATGTCTGGAATGCCACCAGCATCAGAACCCGCTTCTGGGCTTGTTAATGCAAAACATGGAATGTCTGTACCATTTGCTAGGCGTGGTAAGTAATGTGCTTGTTGCTCTTGCGTACCAAAGTGAAGTAATAATTCACCTGGGCCTAACGAGTTAGGAACCATGACGGTTACCGCTACCGCTGAGCTTTTAGTCGCAATAGTGCCAACAATAGTAGAGTTTGCATAAGGGCTAAACTCTAAACCACCAAACGACTTAGGAATGATAAGCGAGAAAAAACGCTCTTTTTTCAAAAACTCTAAGATGTCATTTGGTAAATGAATTCCGTTTTGAATCACTGAATCGTCAATCATGCCCAGTAGTTCTTTTACTGGACCGTCTAAGAATGCTTGCTCGTCTGCGCTTAATGTAGCAGCAGGTACGTCGCGAAGTGCACTGAAATCAGGTTTACCTTGGTAGATAGAACCTTCAAGCCATACATCACCCGCGTCTAGCGCTTCTTGTTCTGTGATAGAAATACTTGGTAATACTTTTTTTAGTTTTGTACGTAAACTCATGATTGAACTCATCCGACCAGCTAAATAATACCTACATTACGTCATAAAAAATCGTTTAGATCAATTGCTCTATTCAATTAATTAACAGTTTTTTCAATTTATTTTCTTTACCTGAACGTAAACTGTTGAAACACAAAGGCTTACAGTTGTACGCTGAAAAAAAGTATTTTGATTAAAATGATGAATAAAACAGCAAAACCTCTAGCGCTGCATTTATTTTTTGATGGGCATAAAAAAACGCAGCAAAAAAAGGCTGCGTTTTTATTTAATTTGTAGAGGCTACATTATCAGTTAATCTAGCTAAAACTACTTAAATTTAAATTGTATAAGCGCTTCACTTAGCAACTTTAACAACTTGCTTGCCGGTAAAACCACCCGCAAGTTGTTTATTAAGCGCTTGCGATACTGACTCAGCACTAAAATCTACGGGCGTTATTTCTGGGTGTTTAATGTCGCCACTAACAGCTCCTTCAAGTAACAGGTTGCCCATAAAACTCAAGCGTTGTTGTGCACATAAACTATTAGCAAGCCATGCACCACCAATTGATACAACGCTAATATTGGGCGCTCGGTGATACATTAAATCTTGATCAAAACAAGGGAGCGGATTTAAGCAGGCAATACGTCCACAAAAACGCATTAACTCAATATTACGCTGAGTACACTCACCACCAATCGTATCAATAACCGCATCAAAGCCTTGCGGGCCAAGTTCTCTGCGGATTTTTTCGCATAGCTTTTTATCGCTATAGTCAAAAACCACATCAGCGCCTAACTGCTTAACCAACTTATGATTACGCTTTGATGCTGTGGTAAATACGTCTGCACCGCGCTGTTTTGCATATTGAATAGCAAACTGCCCTACCGCTCCGGCTCCGCCTTCAATAAAAATAGTATCGCCTTCACTAATGCCTATTTTATCTAAACTAATAAGTGCTGCCATACCGGCGCATGGAAGTGTTGCTGCAATGGCCGGGTTTAAACCGCTTGGCACAACCGACACTGCAAAGTTAGGTACCTTGGTGTATTCGCTCAAAGCACCTTGCTCACCAATGTTGGCATGCCACATAACGCGCTGGCCAACATTTGGAAACACACCTTTATTAGCTTTAACCACAACACCTACGGCATCTAAGCCTAAAATGTGTGGATACTGCCATTTACAAAAGCCTGTTTTAGCAAATTGACCATCAACTGGATTTAAACCAACGTACTCTACTTTTACAAGCAGCTCGTTATCTGCACAAATAGGAACAGGCAGCTCAGCATCCGCTAAGTCAATTGCTTCATTTGGTTCTGGCAGTACAATAGCGCGCATAGTTTGCGGGATAATGTATTCATGTAAATTTTCAGTATTTGGCATCAATATAACTCTACTTATTAGTGTCGTTTAACGCATAACTCCATTGCCCATTAAATGACTGGTAAGCATTTACTTTGGCAAGCAGTGAAGAAATTGTTGTTTCAACAGCATTTTCTTGTGCTATTAAAACATCCTGGCGCGCATCTAACAACTCAAGGTAAGGAATTTGACCTTCTTCGTACATTGCTTGTGCTTGTAAAAATGCTTTATTAGCAAAGTCATAACGTTCATCGGCAAAGCGTTTTTGCTGTGCTTGATTGACCAACAATTGCAGTGAAAGTTCACTTTCACTTAGTGCAGTTAATACTACTTGTTGATAATCGCTGTACGCAGCTTCACTTAAAAACTGTTGCGCGTCACGCTGCGCTAAAAGCGCAGGATAACTTAAAATAGACCACTGTAACTGCGGCGCTACTTGCCACTGTTGATCGGTATTTTTTAAGCCTGTGCTATCTATACTCACAACCCCTGCAAATGCAGATAAGCTAATATCGGGTAATAACGCTTTGCTAGCTGCAACACTTAAACTATTTGCTTGGCTAAAGTCAAACAGCGCGCGGCTAATATCTGGACGTAAGGCAATGGCATTATTAGCGTTTTTTAGTGCTACGCTAAAGTCACGTTCAAGCACGCCTTGCTCGTTTTCAATAGCAATATTTTGCGCTAGCTTACCGCTTAGTACTGCAAGCGCAGATAAATCGCTGTATTTTGCATACTCAATAGCAGGCATTAATGCTTGTTGCTGCCTAAGCTGCGCCATCGTACGGTTTAAATCAAGCTCGTTAGCTACACCTTCATCAACTCGTGCCTGTAAAACGTCAATACTTTGCTCAAGCGCTTCAATTTGAAGTGTAACAATGTGTTGTTTTTCAACATTCCCTTGGTAACTTACAAAGCCTTTAACGACTGACGAAACAACTTCAATTTGTAATAAGCGTACTTGCTCTGCTTGGCTCATGGCCGATGCATTTGCTGCATCAACCAACGCCGTTATGCGACCAAATAAATCTAGTTGCCAATCAAGTGCAACGTTTGCACTTGATTGGCGGTCAAACACGCTTGGTGCATCGCTTCGAGCTGCGCCAACATTTACGCCACCTTGCGGCAGGTATTGGGCTTTTTGCTCTCCTAATCGCGCTAATGCACTTTTAAGTGTTAACTGGCTTGTTTGCAAATTATAGTTATTTGCAAGCGCACCAGTAACAAGCTCATTTAGTTGATCAGAATTAAGCTTTTTCCACCAGTTTGTCTCATCAGCAACGCTAACGTTACTAGCAATATTAGCTTTAGCAACAAATTCGTTAACGGCTTTTTGCTCGCTCATGGTGTCTATTTTACTCGCACATCCTGCTAAAAACGCAGCAACTAATACTGCACTGGCGGTCAGACTTGTTTTAAGTCTTTTTTGCATTAATTTAGTCATGAGTATTCTCCTGCGCTTTCTCTTTTTTGTTAGTCACTAACATATAAAATACCGGCGTAAACAATAGGCCAAACACGGTTACACCTATCATCCCTGAGAATACTGCGTTACCCATTGCGTGTCGCATTTCGGCGCCCGCACCGGTAGCAAGAACTAACGGTACAACACCTGCTGTAAATGCAATTGAGGTCATTAATATTGGGCGCAAGCGCATACGACATGCCTCAAGTATTGCCTCTAAGTGCGATAAGCCTGAGTCGTGTCTATCTTTTGCAAACTCAACCATCAATATCGCATTTTTAGAAGCCAACGCAACCAGTACTATTAACGCTATTTGGGTGAATATGTTGTTGTCAGAGCCAACAAACCACACACCTAATAAGGCTGAGAAAATAGTCATTGGTACAATTAATATAATTGCCAGTGGTAAACGTAAGCTCTCGTACTGCGCTGCAAGTACCATAAATACAAGTAATACAACTAACGGGAATACATAAACCATGGTGTTACCGGCAAGTACTTGTTGGTACGTTACTTCAGTCCACTCATACTCAATACCTGTTGGTAGTGTGTCTGCGAGTACTTTTTCAATAGCAACTTGTGCTTGGTCAGAGCTATAACCTGGCGCTGGGCTACCATTTAGTTCTGCACTTGGGTAACCGTTGTAATGCATAACACGGTCAGGACCAATTGTTGGTGTTACTGTTAATACAGAGCCTAGAGGCACCATATTACCTGAGCGGTTACGTACTTTTAAATTAAGAATTTGATCAGGGTCTAAGCGGTAGTCAGCATCAGCCTGTGCATTTACTTGGTAGGTACGGCCAAACATATTAAAGTCATTTACGTACACAGAGCCTAAGTAAATTTGCAGTGCATTAAATACTTCATCAAGTGGAATACCTTGAATTAGCGCTTGCTCACGGTCAATATCAATATCCATTTGTGGAACTTGAATACGGAAACTCGAGTACAAGCCCATTAATGCAGGGTCTTGTTGCGCTTTACCGATAACAGCTTGCAGACTATTAAATAAGGCTTCAAATCCTTTATTTGCTCTGTCTTCTATTTGCAGTTTAAAACCGCCGGTAGTGCCTAAACCTTGAATTGGCGGCGGTGGAAATACCGCTACAAATGCTTCATCAATGGCAGCAAAACGTTTATTCAACTCTGCAGCAATCGCCATCGCTGATTGGCTTGGGTCGGTACGTTTGTCAAAGCTTTCAAGTGGTGTAAATACAATGCCGCTGTTAGGGCTATTAGTAAAACCGTTCACTGATAAGCCAGGAAAAGCAACTGTATGTGCAACGCCTGGTACTTCTAATGCAATTTGCTGCATTTGAGAAAGCACATCTTCAGTACGATCAAGGCTTGATGCATCAGGTAACTGCGCAATCGCCACTAAATACTGTTTATCTTGCTGTGGAATAAAGCCACCCGGTACGGTATCAAATAACTTAATTGTGCCACCAACAAGTGCTATGTAAGCCACCATAACAACAACGGTCATACGAATTAGTTTTTGTACCAGTTTTTCGTAACCTTTAGCACCACGATTAAATACGCGGTTAAATGGTTTAAATAACCAACGACCAAACAATTTATTAAGTAAACGCGTGAACGCATCTGGTTTTGCATCGTGCGATTTTAATAACAATGCAGCAAGCGCAGGCGATAACGTTAATGAGTTAAACGCTGAGATAATAGTCGAAATAGTAATTGTAAGTGCAAATTGCTTATAAAATTGACCTGATAAACCGGTAATAAACGCAGTAGGAATAAATACAGCACTTAGTACTAGCGCAATGGCAATAATAGGGCCTGTTACTTCACTCATTGCAACGCGGGTTGCTTCAAGTGGCGATAAGCCTTTTTCGATATTACGCTCTACGTTTTCAACAACTACAATGGCATCATCTACAACAATACCTATGGCCAATACTAAGCCAAACAACGATAAGGTATTAATTGATACGCCTAACCACTGCATTACTGCAAACGTACCAATGAGTGAAATAGGCACGGCAATTAACGGAATAATTGATGCACGCCATGTTTGTAAAAATACAATAACAACAATAACTACCAATACAATTGCTTCAAGCAAAGTGGCAATTACAGCGTCAATCGATCCGCGAACAAATACCGTAGGGTCGTACACAATGTCGTATTCTACACCGGTAGGAAAATCTTTAGATAAGCGCGCCATTGTTTCGCGTACTTGATCGGAAAGCTCAATAGCATTAGACCCAGGGCGTTGAAATATTGGCATTGCAAGTGCTGGCTGATTATCAAGCTCTGCACGCAGTGAGTAAGTGTCTTGACCTAAATCTACACGGGCTATATCAGATAAACGCGTTAACTGACCTTCGTCGCCTACTTTAATAATAACTTGTTCAAATTCTTCAATACTGTTTAAACGACCTTTAACGTTTAACAATATTTGAAATTGACTGTCGTTTGAAATTGGTTGCGCGCCTAAGCTACCTGCAGCAACTTGCTGGTTTTGCGAGCGAAGCGCTGTTACTACATCTGTTGCTGTTAATTCGCGTGCAGCAAGTGCATCTGGGTTTAGCCATACTCGCATTGAGTATTTGCCAGCACCAAACATGCGAATATCACCTACGCCCGGTAAACGCGCAATTTCATCTTTAATGTTTAAATCGGCATAGTTAGATAAATACGCTGTGTCGTGCGTTTTTTCAGGTGAGTATAAATGCACTACCATGGTTAAATCTGGTGATGACTTTTCAGCCACAACACCTAAACGTTGTACTTCTTCTGGCAAACGCGGAAGTGCGCTGTTTACACGGTTTTGTACTTGTACTTGAGCACGATCTAAATCGGTACCTAACGCAAAGGTTACCGTTAGTGTCATGCGGCCATCACTGGTACCTTGCGAAAACATATATAACATGTTTTCAGTGCCGTTAATTTCTTGCTCCAGCGGTGTTGCCACTGTTTGCGCAATAACGGTAGGGTTAGCACCCGGGTAGTTAGCGGTAACAACAACAGTTGGAGGAACTACTTCTGGGTATTCACTTACTGGTAGTTGGAATAGTGATATACCACCAGCAATTAAAATAACCAATGACAGCATGGCCGCAAATATTGGACGCTGTATAAAGAAATGCGAAAATTTCATCAATAAACCTTATTGCTTAGCCACAAATTGTGCGTTGTCGTTTAACAATGTAAATGCCACACCACTTGTATCAATTGTTACTGTTTGCGGAGAGATTGGCATACCAGGGCCTACGCGAGCAGGGCCATTTACAGCAATAACATCACCTTCGTTAAGGCCCGATGTAACCGCACGTAATGCACCGTAACGCTCACCAGTAGTGATTAGCTTGTATTCAAGTACGTTGTTTTCGCCAACCGTTAATACAAAACGATTTTTTAAGTCGGTACCAATTGCACGTTCTGGGATAATAATCGCGTCACTAATAGAGTTGGCTGCAAGCTTAATACGTGCAAACGAGCCTGCGCGTAACTGGTTACTGTCTTCATTAAATACCGCACGTACACGTAATGTACCCGTTGATGAATTAATTTGGTTATCAATAAAGTTAATGTAGCCTTTGTATGCAAAATCGCTTTGACCCACTTTTTGCATTACAACAGTTTGATGGCTCGCAGCAGTAACATCATTAAAAGAGCTATTCCATGTGCGTTCATCAACATCAAAATAAGCGTACATAGCTTGGTTTGAAACAATCGACGTTAATACGCTTTGACCCGCAAGTATGTTATTACCTTTAGTAATATTTGCACGAGAAATAATGCCGTCAATGGGTGATACAACTGACGTAAATTCTAAATCAAGCTCTGCTGAGGTAAGTTGTGCTTGAAGTGCAGAAAGTTGTGCTTCACGTTGGCGTAGTGTTGAAGTACGCGCTTGAGCTTGCTCAGTAGAAATTGCTTTACGGTCTAATAAGCGTATAGCACGTTTATCTTCACTTTTAGCTTGTTCAAGTGCGGCTTGTGCGCTGTTGATTTGCGCTTTTAAGCTCGCAACAACCGCTGCAAATGGGCGAGCATCTAATTGAAATAAAACATCGCCTTCTTTAACCACATCGCCTTCTTTAAATTCAATGCTATCGATTATTCCTGATACACGCGGCATTAAGGCAACTTCTTGTGGAGACTCTAAACGAGTTGTATATGTGTGCCAGCTTTGTACTGGTTTAACAAGCACCTGTGCTACATCAATTGGTTGAAGTTGCTGTGCAGGTGCTGATTGAGCTGTGCTCTCATCGGCACAACCTGCAAGAGTTAAAGATGCCGCAGTAAGTGCAGCAGCAATTAGATGTTTGTTCATGAAGACGCTCCATTGTTAATTAGCCTCGCATAATACGGATTAAACCCGTGTGTAAAAACCATAGATTTTTAAATTCATTAATGCCAAAATGGCATCAATAGATTAGTTAAGGTGTAATAATGGATACAACAAGTCGGCTTTTAATGTTACTTGAAGTGGTTGAGCAAGGCTCTTTTGCAAAAGCTGCAGAATTACGCAACATAGATCGCTCTGTTATATCCAAGCAAATTAGCCGTTTAGAGGATGAGTTAGGCGTTAGGTTACTTAACCGTACGACACGCTCGTTTTCGCTCACAGCGGCGGGCGCCGAAATGATCAAAAAAGCCGCTGAGCTTAGAGAGTTGCTCGGCGAAACAGTACGCATGGCTGAAAACTACCATTTAGAGCCACGCGGGGTGTTAAAAATCACGTCATCAACATTGATTGGCAGGCGTTATTTGCAACCTGTACTTAATGATTTCCAAAAACGCTTTCCGCAAGTAGAAGTTGAACTGCGCTTAGACGATAGATTAGTAGATATAGTTTCTGAAGGGTTTGATTTAGCATTTCGTGTTGGTGAGCCAAAAGATTCATCCCTTATTGCACGTAAAATAGCGCGTAATCGCTTACTCATTGTTGCAGCACCAGAGTATATAGACACTTATGGTATGCCCAAAACAATGGAAGATTTAGCACAATTGCCAGCAGCAAGCTACGCCAGTAACTCTATTCGGATAGATGCAATAGATTACTACAACAGTAAAGGTGAGCCCTGCGAGCAAAAAATAAAAAGTGTGTTTAGAGCAAACGATGCAGAGTCATTACTGATGAAAACATTATCGGGCACCACTTATTTTGTCGCCCCTGCATTTATTATTGGTGATGAAATATCACAGGGTAAACTAGTGCCTTTATTAACTGATGTGAAACTAATGGAGTTTAGTGCGATGTATGCCGTGTATCCGCATCGAGATTTACCGGTAAGAACTCGGTTATTTTTTGATGCTGTACGCGAACATATAGGAAAAGATAAACCAATTTGGGAAAACGGGATCCCCAATTTTGAGCAAATGTATTAAGTTACCCTGCTTAAGCAACTACCGTTTCGTAGTCATGTTCTTTTTTAAACTTACAATACACTTTATTGCGACCAAATTGTTTTGCTTTGTATAACTGTTTATCCGCTTGGTTTACAAAGCTTTCCAATGAATTAGTACTTTTAAATTTTGCGATTCCAATACTCGTTGTAATATTGATAGCAAGGCCATCAATATCAAATGTTGTATTTTCAAAACGTGCTCTTATTTGTTCTGCGGTATCTAGTGCAGCCTCTTCATTTGCAAAAGAGCTAAATAAAGCGAACTCTTCACCGCCAACTCTAAATACGTACCCTCTGCCAAGTGCAACCCTTAGTAAAGTGGCCACTTCAACAAGTACTTGGTCACCCACACCATGGCCATGCTCATCATTTATCTGCTTAAAAAAGTCTAAATCGAGTAAAAACAAATATAACTGTGACTTATCTTGTAGTTCTACTTCAAAGTAGTGGTTCATTGAAAGGCGATTACCTGCACCCGTTAATGGATCAAGTAACGCTAAATTTTTAAGGCGCTTTGAAAAATGTGAGCGGCTCCCTTCAAAAACATGAGAAATCGCCCAAATACTTAAATAAGCACAGAGTAGATTAAGGGATAAGTTAAAAGTTTCAAAGGGGGCAAATGTAGACTTACTCCCTAAAATAAACACTTGGATAACTAATAAATTTGCAGAGAAAATCACACCATATTGTTTACCTAACAACAGGTAGTACAAAATAGGTAATGCAAACGACCATACGAATACACCGTTACGAGGAGATGCTAAAGCTGTAGCTAAAATAACAATAAACGTTACAAGTGCACACATCACAACGGATTGCCAAAACTGTAGTGGACAACGTGTAAGTGAAATATAAGTAAATATACAATAAATAGAAAAACAGATTTCGATATAGCCAAGCAGTGGAAAGTTATTTACGGTTAAATTAAACCCCGCAAACCCAGCCGATAAAAAACCAAAACAAAGGCACATTCCTCTGAGGACGTCCTTTCTTAATGATTTAGTGCTATTAAGAGCTGCGATATCCATTCAAATCACTTAACAAAAAATAAAAATTAAGTTTAACGTGAAAATACAATTTAACAAGCCTTGTTGCTCTAAAACCATGTAAACACACCATTTTGTTGGTATTTTAGGGATAATGTTACACATTTTAGGAACACGTTTGGTACTTTAACTTTGCTAGGTAGTTTCAAAAGCTAGCCACCTAGCATAGATAGATTAGTCGTAATGCCTGTATTACCTTGATGTAAAAGATGAGTTGGTTTTTTAGTTTTAATATAACGCGATAGCAATGCCATTAATTCACTATTGGAATTATCATTCATATATTCTCTTAGCGAAATACCCTCTTCAGAAAACAAACATAAATGCAGATTACCTTTTGCTGTAACCCTTAGCCTATTACAGGTACTACAAAAGTCATTACTGTAAGGCATGATCAAACCAATTCTGCCTTGATAATCAGGATGTGCAAACTCTTGCGCAGGGCCTGCTGATGCACTACGCGCAACTTGCTGCCAACCCGTTTGTAATAACTGAGCTTTTAACACTTGACCAGAGACATGGTTAGCATCAAAAAAGGCTTTGTTATCGTTTGTTTGCATCAACTCAATAAAGCGAATAGTAACGGGCCGATGCTTAACCCAATTTAAAAACGTATCAAACTCTTGCGCGTTATATTGCTTCATAAGCACACTGTTTATTTTTACCGAATCAATCCCTGTTTCAAGCGCGGTATCAATACCTTTCATTACTGAGGTAAATTTGTCATGCCCAGTAATAGTGTTAAACATCCGTGGATCTAAGGTATCAATGCTTACATTAATCGCATTTAAGCCGGCATCTACCCAGTTGTGAATGTTTTTATGAAGAGAAAAGCCATTGGTGGTCATTGCAATTTTTTTGATACCTACAATATCTTTTGCGGCGCGAATAACATCTATAAAATCTTTACGTAAGGTGGGTTCTCCGCCAGTGATCCTTACTTTTTCAATACCATGGTGAGCAAATGCTTTAAGCGTATTACTAATTTCATTCACACTTAAAAAACCACGGTCATTACCGCCTTGATAACCGTCGGGTAAACAATAAACACACTTAAAATTGCATACGTCAGTGATAGACAAACGCAAGTAACTAAACTCTCGCCCTGTTGGGTCGATTAGCATAAACAAACCTTAACTAATATCAATAAGCCATCACTACCTAAACTGCTTTAGTTATTGATATAAAATAATAATGACAAAAATACGTGTAATAGCTAAAGGAGCTCTCTAAATTAGGCCCCTTTAACTATTTTAACTATGCTTTACGCATCCAAGCCTTTTTTAACTGCGCTTGGCTTCATTGGTAGGTCGCGCAAACGCACGCCTACAGCATTAAATACGGCATTACCTATGGCTGGCGCAACGCCTATAACCCCAGGTTCACCTAAACCAACCGGAAACTCATCACTTTGTAAAAACTCAATGTCTATATCTGGTACATCTTGCATTCTTAGCGGTAAATAAGTATTAAAGTTAGTAGCCGATACTTGCCCATCTTTATACGTATTTGACTCGTGTAAAGCAAGGCTGCTACCCCATAATAATGAGCCTTCAATTTGCGCTAATGCCCCATCAGGATGAACAATTAAGCCGGCATCTACAACAACATAAAGCTTTTTAAGCGTTATTTTACCACTATCACGGTTAACATGAACATGTGCTGCGGTTGCAAGCCAAGCTGGCATTGTGCGCTCTTGCCCCGAACTCACTGAAAAACCAATGCCTTCATCTTTCGCTAATTTAACAGAAGCGACTTTATCAGACACGGTTTTAAGTACGTTACGTAAACGTAGCGCTCCGCCAACACTCTCAGGTGCTTTACCTGCTTGCTTGCCTTTACCATCTAACATTTCGATTCTAAATTGAACGGGATCTTTGCCTTGCTTATGGGCAATTTCGTCAATAAACGACTCAAGGCTCCATGCAATCCAACCTGGTCCTACTGAGCGTAACCAGCCTGGAGTAAAGGTGCTTTGTGCAACTTCGTTATTAATAGCACGTGCTCGATGACTACTCATGCTATACCAATGATCTGCGCCCGATGCTGAAAACGCATCAAATTTACCTTTACCATCAACACCTGGAGCTAGAAATCCTGGTGCCATTGCTTTGGTAGGCCAACCTGCCGCAAATGCATGTTCCATTCCTATGAAAGTGCCGTTTTTATCAAACGAAGCTGTCATTTTTGCAGCAGATGCAGAGCGAGACTGATCAAATAAACTATCGTCTGCGCGTGTAAATACTAGCTTTACTGGTTTACCCACTGCTTTTGCAGTTAGGGCTGCCGGTACAGTCCAATCACCAAATAGTCGGCGACCAAAACCACCGCCTAAATAATAAGGACGAATAATCACTTTCTCTTGGGCGACTTCAAGTGCTTTTGCAATAGCAGGTAACGTAAGCGATTGCCATTGGTTCCCCGTATGAATAATCCAATTACCGTCTTTAAATTCGGCTAATGCATTAAGTGGCTCTAGCTGATAATGACTCGCTGTCGCTGTGGTATACATTGATTCTAACGACTCACTGGCGTCTGCTTGGGTTTTCTTTATATCGCCTTCATCAACAAACAACGTACCTGAGTCGCGTTGCTCGCACAATCGTTTACCTTCGTTTTGAATATCAGCTTCAGATATATTTGCCGACTCACCCTTTTTATAACTCACCTTTAAAGCATCTACTGCTTTAATGGCACTTGGGTAGTTGTCCGCAAGTACAACAACCCAGCCTTGTACAGTTTCGCTTGGATCATTTAAAACTTCATAACCTTTGTAGCCTTTAATCGCTTTTGCTGCTGTATCGTCAACATTTGTCACCGTACTGCCATAACGGGTTGGCGG
Source organism: Pseudoalteromonas sp. NZS127_1 (assembly GCF_015864295.1). Lineage (NCBI taxonomy): Bacteria > Pseudomonadati > Pseudomonadota > Gammaproteobacteria > Alteromonadales > Pseudoalteromonadaceae > Pseudoalteromonas > Pseudoalteromonas sp. NZS127_1. Next base: position 22,417 of record NZ_JADYXO010000008.1, read on the forward strand.
TATTACTGGGCGCGCGTACAGCATGCCTTCAACTTCTACATCTATCCCATATACTGCGGTACCATTTGTTTTGGCTGGTATATCAAGCGCTTTAAAGTCTTGTTTAAGCCCAGTTAAATGACGTTTATTAGCAGGTTTTAGTGGAAGGTTTGCAACTTCATCGCTGGTAAATGTACGATTAAACTCGCCTTTTTTAACTATGTCAGCGTAACTAACCGATTTTTCGCCTGCAATAATATAGCCCTTTTCAGCACGACATTTATCTGCAGACACGCCGAGCATTTTAGCTCCAGCTTCTATTAATGCAATTCGACCCGCAGCGCCGGCTTGAGATAATGGCTTAAAGCTTTGAAATACAGACCACGAACCGCCGGTAACCATGTAGCCCCATTTTTCGTGAGTATCTACGTAGGTAATTGATACTTTATCCCAATCACATTCAAGTTCATCAGCTACAATGCGCGCAAGTGCAGTACCAATATGTTGACCCATTTCAGCTTTTGCAATACTCACTTCTACGGCGCCATCGGTGCTCATAGTCCACCAAATAGTCGGTGAAAAAGCCTGTTGTGCAATAGATTCTTTTGCACTGAGCGAACCCGAAAACAACGCAGGGGCGAACGCCATAACCAAGCCCGCGCTAGCAGTGCCAATCATAAACGAGCGACGATTTAAATTAACGGTTTCGCTATTTTTTTGAAATAATTTTTTCATTATCGGCTCCAGTTAAGCGTCTTGTGCATTTGGATCAAATATATTTACTACACTTTGTGACTCATCTGCAGCGCGTTGAATAGCCGTTTTAATGCGTTTGTAAGCCATACAGCGGCAATAGTTGCCATTCATGTGGCTCACTATTTCTTCATCTGACGGGCTAGGATTAGCTGCAAGTAATGTAGCAGCTTGCATTATTTGCCCTGATTGACAGTAACCGCACTGCGGTACTTGCTCTTCAACCCACGCTTTTTGAAGTGGGTGTTCGTTATTAAGCCCTTCAATTGTGGTAATGTTTTTTCCTGCAATTGCGCCAATTGGTAAAACACATGAGCGAGTTGCTTGCCCATCTAAATGCACCGTACACGCACCACACATTGCAATACCGCAACCAAACTTCGTACCTTTTAATCCAATTTCATCACGAATAACCCATAACAATGGTGTATCTTCACTTGCGTGTGATTCAACCACCTTGCCATTAATTGTAAACGTCACCATAGCTTGCCCCTTGATTAAGCTTTATAACCTGCGTTTAAATTATTTAATTTAAACGCAGGTTATAACAGTTAAGATTGTTGTAACTACTAATCCATAACACATATAGTTACCGCATCAGCTACATTAACAGCTAAATACCATAACCACTGCACTAAAGCGTTAGCGCAGCTAAAACTTATTTCGCCCTACTACTACTTTTTCACTCATTTTTAGCTATAAAATTACTTAGCTGCTTTTGAGTATCTATGTCTAAACTCGCACTATGTAAACTAATTGTATTGACGACCTCACTGCTGGAGCGCAGTAATTGCTGTGCACCTCTATCTGAAGTTAAGCTTGTAAGCTGAGATAAATCAACTGCTGGGAATATAGCGGGTACGCCTAAACGCTCACCATAGTTTGCGCACCAGCGCGATGGATTACGTGTAAAACCAGTAACTAGCTCACTTAAGTGCGCTACTTTTAGCTCAACCTGATCCGCGAGCATAAATAAAACCCCATCAAAGGACTTATTTTTAAACACTGTTTGAGAAGCTATCGCGATTGAATTACCTAAACCTTGGCTCCATTGCTTGTTCTCAATGAGCTCTATGTTTTTATAACCTGCCAGTGCTTGTGATACTTCTTTATGCCATGCCCCGGTAACTACATACACCGGCGTGTCATCAAGTGCTTGAAGTGTATTTACTGCATGCTCAATCATTGTTTTGCCAAACCCGATATCAGCCGTTAATTTACAGCCGTTAAAGCGAGATGATTGACCTGCGGCTAAAACAACTTTTGCAATTAGCACGCCTCTTGCCCCCAACGGCTTAGCGATTGGGCGTTTTTGTCACACAGCACTGCATGTATTTCACTGATCAGCGATAGTGCAATACTCTCTGGCGAGTCGCCGCCTAAATTTAAACCGACAGGGCCAAAAACAGGAGACTTTATTTGTGAAACACGCGTATTTGCGTGCTCTAAAACTTGTTCACGTCTGTGCTTAGGACCCAATAACCCTATGTATTTAAACGGAACATCTTTAAATTGAGCCAACGTATTCGCGTCGAGCTCAACGCTGTGAGCCATTAAAATAGCAGCATCTACTTTATTAGTTATGCAATATTCTTTTAACTCACTCGGTGTGATGCGCAAAATAGCATCAGCATTTTTAAAATATTGCCTTTTTGCATTGGCAGCACGTGTATCCCATACAGTTACACTCCAACCAAGTTGTTTGGCAAATGTATAAACCGGAACTGCATCGGCCCCACCACCCACTATTAATAAATGAGGAGGCGGATAAATAGAAGTTTGCAAGCACGTAGCGCCTTGTAATTCTACCAACTGCGCTTTGCGGTTCATTGATAAACCATGTAACTCATCATTTTGCGTAAATACACCACTACCGGCTGGCAAAATGGGGCTTACTTGTTGAAGGTATCGCCCTGGTTTATTCTCATTAAGTGCTTTAGATACAAGCTCTAACTGTAAATAGTCATTAGCCTTGTGGATGGGCTGCAATAAAATGTGTACTATGCCCCCACAACCAATGCCAAGTTGAAATGTTAAATCGTCTTCGTCGGTAGCATCATAACTGATGGTTTTACTGGTTAAAGTACTCATTACTTGTTTAGCGTGGCGCTGTATGTCAGCTTCTAAACAGCCACCCGAAAGCATCCCCAAGCGCTCGCCTAGGCTCGAAATAAGCATCATAGCCCCTAGTTTTCTGTAGCTAGAGCCTTCAATTTTGTACAAAGTAGCTAAAACCCATTCTTGGTTGTCCCTATTGAGATGCCAAGTGTTTAAGATACTTTTCAAATCTGTAACCATATATTGCCCTTTAAAAAGCATTTTTTGCGTTTAAAAACAAACCAGCCTAAACAGCTAATTTAAAACTTAATAATTCACGCACAATTTAGTTTTCTATTATATCGTTTAAGGTCTCAATTAACTCATCAAATTGATCATTAACACTTTGGCGTTGTTTATCATTTAGAGTTAGGTTTAATTTGTAGAGTAAATTTATATATAAATTTAAGTTTACTTCATTGCTTTTCAATAGCGCGTTGCTCATATAAAGTTCGCGCTCTTCAATAACCGTACTTAACTGATTTATAAATTCTTTTTTTGTAATTTCAGCATTTGTAAATACCTGTTTGGCTGCATTCAAACGGTTTTGCTTGTACTCTAACCACAGCGCTCCTGAGTCTTGATGTTGCTCATTAGTCGATTTAATCAGCGCTTTTTGTTGTTTATTAAGCTTGCCTATCCACTGCTCGTAGTATTCAAATTGCTCTTCTAAACGCTCACTTTTTCGCTCAAGCGGGGTTTGTTCGTTAAACTCTTCGCGCTCGTCGTTAATTTTTATTTGGATATTGTTTAAAAGCTCACCTCTTTGCTCACTTGATAAGGTTGCCCCAAGCTCAGCTAAAGGCAGCTTTGCGTATCCAAGTAGGTTCTGCCAATGTTGTTTTGCAAGCACAACCTGTGTTTTTAATTGTTTAGCCTCCAATGTTTGGTTAAACAATACTTTTATATTTTGTATGTCTTGTCTGTAGGCGGGTAACTGGGTAGTTCGGTGCCAATTTTGTGTTGTTGTAATTATGTTTTTTAGCTGTGTATTTTGCTTTTTATTTAAATCAACATAATCGTCAACCCAAAACGATGAAAGCCAACTCAAATTATTGTAAGTAAAAGATGCCGAACAACTACATAAAAACAACATACTTACAGCAAGGCATATCTGTTTTAGTTTTTTTGCTTTGAAATTATTAAGCATAACTTTCTCTATTATTTATATTGTGGCGAAGCTCAAAACTCATTTGATAATAATTATCATTTAAGCATTGACTTGCATTTAGATCTAACTGATAATCGTTCGCACAAACACAGTGTAACGACCTCAGTGCCTACGGAAGAATATTCAGCAAGGATGCTGACACATTAAAAGAAGAGCGTGCCGCTTCGTGTTATTACTTACTCGACCCAAGTAATAACATCAAATATCACATTTACTTGCTACATTGCTCATATTAGTGACGGTTAATATGACTCAAAAAAGCCCTAACGGGCTTTTTTTATTTCTTTAAATTTTCTATAAAATCTGTATCTTACACTTCTTAAACTCGTTTACTTACCTTAAAAGTCCACCGCGCTATTATTTACATTTTATACGCACGATCTGATAAGGTATCGCCTTGCGTTTGCGCTAAAGCTGGCGTAAAACATAACAGTAGACACCCTTTTTTGCATCTATTTATAATAACCGATTTAGTCTCTGCTTAAATGCATTGAGTATTAAACGTTTAAAATGCGCAAATAGTGCAAAAATTTAATAATTTAGCATTTAACTAAAGTCTGTTTACCTTTCGGGATTAAAACTTGTTCTATTTAGGCGCTATTTAATCGCTATTTAATCGCTATTTAATCGCTATTTAATCGCTATTTAATCGCGGCAAGATATACTGGCCCTAAAACCTATCGTAACTATTACTAATTGGAGACATTAATATGTCACAGTTTAATTTGAAAGCACTCGTTCTTGCTGGCGTTTTACTTGCCAGCCCTTTCGCTCATGCAACATTAGAAGATGGCATAAGAGCAGCTAACGAAGGTGAATTTGCAGTCGCCCTAAAAGAGTTTCAATACCTTGCCGATAAAGGTTTTGCACCAGGAATTTACGAACTAGCTAAATTATACGAAGGTGGATACGGTGTAACACGCGATTACCGCAAAGCAGCTGCGCTTTATCAACAAGGCGTTAAAAAGAACCATCCGGATTCAATGTTTGCGTTAGCTGTTTTATACGACGAAGGTAAAGGCGTAAAGCTTGATCACCAAATGGCTGTTACCTTATTTGAAAAAGCAGCCAATAAAAACCTGCCTGCAGCTCAGTTTAATTTAGGTGTAATGTATTCCAATGGCGTGGGCGTTACGCGAGATTATGAAGCGGCACGCAACTGGTACGAAAAAGCAGCTGCAAACAATTACTCTTTAGCACAATTCAATTTAGCCCTCATGTATTTTGAAGGGCTAGGTATGCCAAAAGATTTAGAAAAGTCATACATTTGGAATACTATCGCTGAGTACAACGGCAATATGCAAGCGAGTCATAGCCGCAAACTTGATGAGCGTAAAATGCTGCCTAAAGAAATTGAAGAAGCTAAAGAAAAGGCCGATGCCATTTATGCAAAAATACAAGTGGGTACTTATGCTGGCGAAGGTCGCTTATTTTAAAGTTTAAGAGTTTAAGACCTTAGTTTGAAACTAATCTAAAAAGGCTGAATTACATAACGTAATTCAGCCTTTTTAATATCTTGATTTAGCAAGTTCAAAATCTATTCAACTTTACAAAATCAACATACTCTTATTTTATGTAAAGCCACTTTAGTAGCTTAATAAGAAGTTTGCTTTGTTTTAGCAGCATAACAATACGAGGATTAAACGAGCCCGATACTAACGTGTTTTTAGCATGGCTAAACGTTAAAAACCCTTCTATGCCATGATAATGCCCCATTCCTGAATGCCCTACACCACCGAAAGGGGCATCGTCAGCAGTTACTTGCACTAACGTATCGTTTATCGCCACAGTGCCACTGATTGTTTGCTTCATAATATATTCTTGAGCGTGCTTATCTTGCCCTAAAATATAAAGCGCTAACGGGTGGTGATGGGCTTTAATATAGTCAATTGCGCTGTCGAGCTTGTCATAACTCATTATTGGTAGTATTGGGCCAAATAGCTCATCTTGCATAAGCTGCATTTCGTCAGTAACTTGAGTCACTAAGTGCAGCCCCATACGATGTTTTTGCTCATCTTGCTGGTTTTGCTCAAGTGGCTTAATAATGTTTGCGCCAAGCTCTTGGGCTTGCTCTAAGTAGGTTGCTAAACGTTTATAGTGTGCATCGCTAATAATAGAAGTTAAGTTTTTACCTTCAACACCCTCTTTAAAATGCTTTTTATATAGCTCACATAACTGCTGAATAAGTTGATGCTCAAGCGCTTTGGGTACAAATACGTAATCGGGTGCTACACATATTTGCCCTGCGTTGGCCATCTTGCCAAATAGTAAAGCTTGCGCCGCTTTTTTAATATCGGCATTTTGAGTAATAATAACTGGCGATTTACCACCGAGCTCAAGCGTTACGGGTGTTAAATTACGACTAGCCGAAGCCATTACTAATTTACCTACGGCCGTTGAGCCCGTAAATAATAAATGAGCAAATGGGAGAGATGAAAACTGCGCGGCTACGTCGCTACCGCCTTGTATTATTTTGCAATGCGTTTGCATGTCGTCTTTAAATATTTTTTCGATAACGACGTTTGTGTGAGGTGTAAACTCGCTTAATTTGAGCATGACTCTATTACCGGCAGCTATGGCGGTAAGCACAGGTACTAACGCTAGCTGAATTGGGTAATTCCACGGTGCAATAATACCGACTACACCCTTGGGCTGGTAATTAACACTGACTTTTGAAGGCCACAAACTTAAACCCACAGAGCGATTACTTGGCTTTGCCCATTTTGGTAGCTTTTTGATAATGTGCGCGAGTGTTTGAACCGTAGGTAATATATCGCCAAGTAGAGTATCGAAAGCGGTTCTGTAACCAAAGTCTTTTGAAGCAGCATCCACTAGCTCTTGCTCAAGTTCAACAATACGTACACGGAGTTTTTTTAATAAAACGAGACGTTTATCAATTGGCAAGTAAGGTGTTTCGAGAAAGCTTTTTTGCAATTCATCAAATTGAGGAATTAAAGGCATTGCCTGTGATGTGTCGGTGCTCAAAATAGATTACTCAATTTTTAAAGTTACCGCAGACTATAACCTTGTTCTGTTTTTCGAGCAATAACACTAATTATCTAAAAAAGAGCTTCTTGAGCAATATAAATAAGTATAAAGAGTAGCTTTGTTTAAAACTGTAAATATAAACAAAGCTACTGGTTGGAACTAATTTAGTACAGCTTTAAAAGCCAAATACTTGCGCTGCGATAGTCATTGTCACTAGCGTAATTAATACAATGGCGACAATATTTAGCACAAAGCCGGCTCTTATCATGTCGCGCATTTGAATTTGCCCTGAGCCAAACACAATAGCGTTTGGTGGTGTCGCTACCGGCATCATAAACGCACAACTACACGCTATAGCTGCAGGAATAACCCAAACTAAAGGCGAACCTGTTATAGACTCTGCAACGGGTCCTAACAAAGGAAGAAAGCCAGCTGCAGTCGCTGTATTACTCGTGATCTCAGTTAAAAATGTAATTAATGCCACTACAACAAGTACACTCATAACAAGTGGAATGGCACTAGCGCCTTCAATTAGGTGAGCAATAAATTCAGCAAGCCCTGATGACTTAATTTGAGATGCAAGTGTAAGCCCGCCACCAAATAATAATAAAACGCCCCACGGCACTTTAGCTGCGCTTTCCCAATCAAGAATACGTTCGTCACTGCCTTTGTTTGCAGGCAAAACAAATAGTAATAATGCGGCGGCAATCGCAATACCCGTATCAGAAATTTTAAGCCCTGTTATGTCGCCAAGTATAGGTCTAAATATCCAACACAGTGCTGCTAAAACAAACACAAATAACACGCCTTTTTCGGCGCGTTGCATTATACCTAGGTTTTTTAGCTGCGTTGAAAACACCGCTTTTGTATCAATTTTTTGATCGTTTTTAACATTAGCATCTACTTTATACGCAAATTTGGTAAGCCAAACCCAACTAATAATAAGCATACTTAAAGACAGTGGTACGCCTACAATCATCCACTGAGCAAAGCCTATTTCAATTTGGTAACTGTCAGATAGGTATGCAGCCATTAATGCATTAGGCGGTGTACCAATTAAAGTAGCAATACCACCAATGCTTGCACCATAAGCAATTGATAGTAGCAATGCTTTGCCAAACCCTTCATTACTTGGGTCTGATTGCTTAACCAAATTGGTAATTGAAAGTGCAATAGGTAGCATCATTACGGCTGTTGCGGTATTAGACATCCACATCGACAAAAATGCAGTTACAAGCATCATTGCTAAAATTTGCAAACTTGGCTTTTTACCCGCATATAACATGGTGCTAAGCGCTATACGTTTATGTAACCCCCATCGCTCCATAGCGATAGAGATTAAAAATCCGCCTAAAAATAAAAATATTAGCGGGTGCGCATACGGTGCAGCCACACTTTTTATGGCTTCTATACCAGCAAGTGGTGATATTACCAAAGGGAGCAAAGCTGTTGCTGGAATTGGCACTACTTCACTTACCCACCACGATGCCATCCAAAATGCTAAGCCTGCTGTTTTAAATGCAGCAACCGACATACCCTCAGGTGGGTTTACTAGACAGGTAAGCAACATAACGCTTGGGCCCAGTAATAGCCAAAACCATTGCATACTCTGTTTTTTAGGAGAATTGTTTTTTAAAATTTGTTGAGTCATTACTTTTCCTAAAATTTATATTTAAGGCCAAGAGCAACACTGCTGTCGTCTTGTTCTTCTAAATTAAGATCGGTATATAAAAGATAAGCTGTAGTTTGCTTATCAAATACATAATCAAGGCCTGTGCTCCATTGCGTTGCCTCAGATGCTTGACGAAGAGTTGAGTCATCTTTAGCAAATTGAATTTTTGGCACCCACTTATCAAGTGTATAACTGGCACTTAATACGTAACCATTGCCCGACTTACTGCCATCTACTGATTCTGAATGCTGGTACAGCGCACCTAACTGTAATTGTTCGAACTTATAAACACCAACAAGGCGGCTTGCTTTTACATTGTTAAGTGAATCTACATGACTGAACGACACATAATATGAAGTACTTTTTAAATTACGGTCGCCATAAATAAGCGTAGCAGCAAAGCCTGCTTTATCGTCTTTATTGTCATCTTTTGGCGCATAAGTAAATGAAAACTGCGTATTATGCCAATAGTTTGAGGTGTAAGTTATAGTATCACCGAGGCGATCTTGGCCTGCTATAACCTGTGCCATATCGGCTTGAGTTTCGTTAAAGTTATCGAGTTTACCTTCAGAATATTTAAAACGAGTGTCGTTACGACCTACAACAACTTCACCAAACGCGCCTTTTAAACCTAAGTAAGTATTACGTGCTGTGAAAGGTTCTTGCGTATCATCTTCTTCAAAACCTTTAACTTGTACCTCATATTTAAAAACAGCACTTAAATATTCGTTAAGTTTATGATCGCCCTTAATACCAATACGCGAGTATGGCGCTTCAATTTGAGTACCCTCTTCGGCATAACGCATTATGCCCGTATCAGTACTGGCAATTTGTACTTCAGCTTTACCGTATACAGCGTACTCTGCAGCAAAAGATGTGTGTGAAAATGTAGCTAAGCAACCATAGGATAGAAATAAAATACAGGTGTGTGTAGTTTTTGTCATCGTGTGCCCTAATTATTAGAATCTACTTGTTGTAGCGCTAATAAGGCAACTTTACTGCCAAGTGTATAAAAGCAATATATTTCAATAACTTACTAAAACAAATTGTTTGATTTAAATAAAAACGTGTGAATTACCACACATAAGAAAGTGGGTCTTGTCACCAAACCCACACATTTAGTCAGTAAACATATCTCTATTAAGATTGTATTTACTCATTTTATCGTAAAGTGTTTTACGAGCAATTTGCAGTGTTTCCATAGTGTTTTTAATACTGCCGTGGTTTTGCTCAAGCGCGTACTCAATAAGTGACTGCTCATAAAAAGAGACTTTTTCAGATAAGCTTAAATCGGGAGATAAGCCACCTAATTGTTGTGTTTTAACTTCAGCAAAGGCAAGTTCGGCACCAAGTAATACAGCTCGCTCTGCTTGATTTCTTAGCTCTCTCACATTGCCCGGCCAGTCATAGGCAACTAACCGCTGTTGTATTTCGTAATTTACTGCCGCCGGCGGCTTATGATAGCGAGTTGCAGCAATAGAGCTAAAGTGTTTAAACAAAAGTAATATGTCAGCTTTTCGCTCTCGTAATGGCGGAATATTAACGTTAACCAAACTAAGTCTGTAGTATAAATCAGCTCTAAAATCACCCTTTTCAACTAACGCAAGTAAGTCTACTTTTGTAGCTGCAACAATTCTGATGTTTAAATCAATTGCTTTGTTATCGCCTACAGGTGTTACTTTTCGCTCTTCTAATACGCGTAATAACTTAACTTGCAGTGCCATTGGAGTGCTTTCTATTTCATCTAAAAAGACCGTACCACCTTGTGCATATTCAAACTTACCTTTTCGACTTTGAGTAGCCCCTGTATATGCACCACTTGCTGCACCAAACAATTCGCTTTCTATTAACTGCTCTGGTACTGCGCCACAATTAATAGCAACAAAATTACAGCTAGAGCGATTACTCTGATCGTGTAGATACCGCGCTACAAGTTCTTTACCTGTGCCAGTTTCACCTTCAATCATTACATCGGTTGGGGTATCTATAATTGTGTTTAATAAGTGCATCATGTGTTGCATTTTAGGTGTGTCACCTAGTATGCGTACACCTGGGGCTGAGGTTTTCTGTACAGCCACTTTTAATGCGCGGTTCTCCATAACAAGGCTTCGTTTGTCGCACGCTCGTGCTATGCAATCAAGAAGATGTTCGTTAACTGGTTTTTCAAATAAATCATACGCACCTAATTGCATCGCTTTAACTGCTATCGATACATCAGCGTAACCAGTTAAAAATATTACAGGGAGCTCACTATCAAAAGCCGTTATTTGCTCTAAAAGCGTTAGGCCATCCATGTTCGGCATATTTATATCGCTCAGCACAACTCCAGCAAAGCGCCTATTGAGTTTGCTAAGAGCGGTGCTTGCGTCATTAAAACACTCAACGGTGTATCCTTCGAGAGTGAGCAATTGCTTTAAAGAGTCTCTGATCATTGCTTCATCATCAATGACTATTATGTGATTACATGGGGAGCTATCAATCATCTTTATTTTCCTGCCTGTTAGAGAGGCTAATTATAAATTCAGCCCCGCCTTCAACTCGATTGTGCGCGCTCAAACAACCATTAAACGAATCTATTATTTGTTTTGATATAGATAAACCAAGGCCTAAACCTTTACTTGATTTAGTACTATAAAAAGGTTCAAACAAATTACCAAATGCATGTTGCTCAATACCAGAGCCAGTATCTAAAATCGACAGTTTTACTCGCTCTTCAAAACACTCCAGCTGAAAACTTAAGTTACGAATAATTGCACCATTCATAGCTTGGCTAGCATTAGTAATTAAATTAACAAGTACTTGTTCAAATTTAAGCGAATCGACCCACACAACGACGGTTTCATCAAAATGAGGTGGCTCTACTTGTACGTTATCTTGCTTTAACTGCGCGCTAGAAATCATTAATGCGTTATTAACAAGCCCTGCAAGAGGGTAAGGTCTGAGCTGCATTTTTGAAGGTTTACTAAAATGCTTTAACTGACCTACAATTTGGTGCACTCGATTAACTAATCCCTCAATCACTACTAAGCTTTCACCAAGTGCTGAAGTATTTCCTTTAGCTAATAAACGCTTTGCCGAAGCTAAATAAGTATTAATAGCACTGAGCGGCTGGTTTATTTCGTGGTTGATTCCTGCACTTAGCTGTCCTATTGTCGCAAGCTTTGCAGATTGAACTAAAGCCGTTTGTACTTTTTCCAAAGCTTGAGTGCGCTCAAGGACTTCAAGTTCAAGGCTATGTCTGGAGTACACCAGTTTTTTATAGCCCGCAAAACGAGTTAATAAAATATAACTAACAATAATAACTAAACTACAGATAATAAATACCCAAAATAAGCGAGGCAGTTGAGCTGAATTAACTTTTGTTATATCAACGAGTACGTTCATTGTGGCATTAAAATATCGTAAAGGTCTTTGCGACATTACGTAAAGTTTTTTATCTATTTTTAAATGTTTAATACCTTCATTAGAAAATTGAAACTGCTTAATATACAAAGGCTGATGATCTAAATAAGCCCGACGAGATTTAATATCTCTGCGCATAGTTATATCAAGTTCAGTGAAGCTGTTTAATCGCCACGTTTGCATATCTGACATTGCAATTACCTCATCTGCAAGCTGCAAAAAAAAGTGACTACCCTTTGAAGTATTTAGAAGCTCTCTGTCATCCTCAAATTTACTTACATTCACTTTTAACACAACAACACCAATGGCTTTATTGTCGCGATATACTGCTTGTGAAAAGTAAATACCACGCTCTTTAGAGCGCATGCCTAATGCAAAGTACGCTACTTTTTCGCCTGCAAATGCACGTTTGAAATAAGGTCTAAACGCAAAGTTGCTACCTAAAAAAGTATAATCGGCTTGCCAATTACTACTGGCAATAACTTCGCCTTGAGTATTTAGAACAAAAATATCTGAGGCACCACTGGCTTGTTGAATATCAGCAAGGTAGTTATTAATAGCGTTATAGTGCTGTGGCTGCGCATCTACAAAGTCTATCATTAACGAGTTATAGGTAAGTAACTGGGGAATAGCAGAAAAACGAGCAAGCTCAGTATCAATATAGTTATTTAATTGCGTAACTTGGCGCTCAGCCTGGTAGGTTGCTTGCTCAACATCATGAGAACGACCAAGCCAAAACGTAACAACTAATATAAGTACGAGTAACACACAAACAGTAATGATTTTTTTAGAAAAAGAAAACATGAAGAACTCGCAAAAAATAGCCAAGAAAATTTTAGGGCGCTAGTGTAACGGCTAATCTCTAGCAGAGATATAAACTTTTTGTTAACAACAGTTTTAAAGTGTTTAAAAACAAAAATCGCCGTAAACAACTATGTTTACAGCGATCTGTTTAGCATTAAATTAAAAAAAAATTAATTTGTAGCTAATGTTGATCTATTTTTAACATATTTATATAAGCCAATTAACGACGCTGCAATCCAAAATATCTCGATTACAAAGCTCGCTAAATTAAAGTTATAACAAAGGCTAATTAACAGTAAAATTGCCCCTGTTAAATTCATCATATTATACGTTAAGCTAGCTGGAGATGTTTTACCTAGCTGCAGTAAAAAAAATGAACCAACTACTAAAAAAGTACCTGTCATGCCTATGATGTCAAATAAGAGTGCTATCACGAAACTATCCTTTATCCATTTTTAAATAACCCAATAAACTGGCCCGATCCATGGGGAGGGTATTTTTTCATTCATTGAAACAGCAAACCGGGCGATTCTATCAATATGGTAAATTCTAACAAGGCCATATGTCCGCATGCACAAGGCTTTATACTTATTCGCTTAATTAAGTATTATTGCGGTTTAGTATTACTTCATATACCTTATTTAAAGGTTACTTTGCCGCCAATTATTTTATAGGCCGGCGCACCGCGAATAATCGCTTCTCGGGCAAATGGCCGGCTACAGTTAGGGCAAATACAAGCCTCTGTTGTAAAGTCTTGGCTAATACGCTCTTTAAAGCACTTAATTAATGTTCCTTTTCCCCCTTTTCGATATTTAAATAAAGAGGCTTTACAAGCAGAGCAAAAAATATCAACCGTTTTAGTAGGGCCTTTTTTGTTGGGTTTTGCCATTACGTCCTGCGGTATTATATAAAGAGTAATTAGCAATTATATCAGTTTAGATGGGTAAAGGTTACCACCTCTGACTTAGAATTTAGATACGGCAGACTTAATCTATAAAGCCCCATTACATATAACCTTTATAAAATAAACACATCCTAATCTTTAAAAAAGAAGCGGTTTAATTGAGATGACAATACATTCATATTAAAAGGTTTGACTATAAACCCTGATACCTTAGCTGCAATAACTTGCTTAACTTTATCTGTACTGTCTTCACAAGTAACCATTAAAACGGGAATATCAGCGAGTTCTTTATCTTTTCGAATGTTAGTAAGTAAACTAACGCCATCCATTTTTGGCATATGAAGGTCAGTAATAACCAAATCGAAATGTTGATTACGCAGAAATACCAAAGCTTGCAATCCATCAGTTGCTTCAACGATATTGCTATACTCTAGTTTTCTAAGCATATTAATTAATACGTGTCGCATGAGTGGCATATCATCAACAACTAATATTCTCATTAGTTTCTTTACCAAATTGTATAAATGGGATTATATAAAACTACTCTACTCGTAGATAAGGATCAAATTTGGATTTGCTGATTATTTAAATCTTACGGCCATATCCCTAAAATGAGCCCCATTAACGAAAATTGTAAAATATGGTACCCCCCGTTAATTAAAAAAAGCTTTAGAGGGCGTTGCTCAAATATATAACTCAATCCTAATGAACTTCCAATCCAAAAAAAGCCAATAATAAAGCCAGTCCCTATACTTTCACCTAAGCTTGCGTCTTTACCTAAAAAAAGAGACAGCATTAAAGCCGCTATAAACACTAAGAAAAAGCTGCCGCCAAATATCAACTTAGGATTAGCCGATTGTAAATCCAGATCAGTTAAGCCAATACTTTCTAGCCATGCATTTTTAAAGAGAGCTTTTGAATACCATATACCGCCAAGCATAAAAGAAGACAGTGCAGCCACTAGTATCGCAAAATAATCTACATCTAAAAGGTTCATACAAACAGCCGTATACAAAAAGTGTAATACCGTTTGGTATTAAATATTAACGGTATAAAGATACTCCCAATGTAGTTATAAATAGGGGATTGAGCAAATAGCCTAACTTAAATTAATTTTTGGTATAGAAGATAATTATAAAAATAAAATTTATAAATCGCCAAATTTTGCATTGGTCAATAAGGCTAAATCAGTTGGCGAGAGTGCTATTTCTAAGCCTCTTTTTCCGGCGCTCACATAAATAGTGTCAAAGAGAGAAGCACTGCTATGAATAAACGTAGCTAGACGTTTTTTTTGTCCAAGCGGACTCACCCCTCCTAAAATATAACCGGTACTAACTTGTACTTTTTGTGGGGCAGCCATAATTACTTTTTTAGCACCACATAGTTTAGCTAACTGTTTTAAATTAACTTGTTGAGATACAGGCGTAACAGCAACAATCAGTTGCCCTTCATGTGTTTCAAGTACTAAGGTTTTAAATACTTGTGCACTGTCTAAATTTAACTTTTCAACGGCTTCAAGCCCGTAGTGACTATTATTCTTATCGTGCTCATAACTGAGTACTTCAAAGGTTTTTTTTTGCTTTTTAAGTAGATCTATTGCTGGTGTCATGCTGTTTCATCTTTTTTATTCACAGTAACAAAAATTAAGTTTAAAGCAAAAAAAACGACGCTAAAAGCGTCGTTTTTTGTTCATAATAATTTAAATTTATTTAGTTAAATCATCAAAAAACTTTTTAACACCGTCAAAAAAGCCTTGCTCTTTAGGACGGTTTTTAGAGCTGTCTGTGCCCATGCTTTCATCTAACTCTTGAAGTAGTTCACGTTGACGCTCGTTAAGATTAACTGGCGTTTCGATTACCACTTTACAAATTAGATCGCCTTGGGCACCACTGCGTACAGACTTAACACCTTTGCCACGCATACGGAACATTTTGCCCGTTTGAGTTTCAGACGGTATTTTAAGTTTTGCACGACCATCAAGTGTTGGCACCTGAATTTCGCCACCAAGGCCTGCTGTAGTAAAGCTAATTGGTACTTCACAATATAAATTATTCGCTTCACGTACAAATATTTCATGTTCACGAACCGATACTTGCACGTACAAGTCGCCCGACGGCGCGCCATGCATTCCGGCTTCGCCTTCACCCGTTAAGCGAATACGGTCGCCTGTATCAACGCCAGCTGGAATTTTAACTGAAAGCGTTTTAGTTTTTTCTACGCGGCCTTGTCCATGACAACTGTTACAAGGGTCTGAAATAATTTGACCTTGTCCCTGACACGTTGGACACGTTTGCTGAACAGCAAAGAAACCTTGGCGCATTTGCACCTGGCCAGCACCATGACATGTAGTACATGTTTTAGGCTTAGAACCCGCTTTAGCACCACTGCCATCACATGGCTCACAACCAACCCATGTAGGTACTTTAATTTCAACTTCTTTACCACGAACAGCTTCTTCTAAGCTTAAGTCCATGTTGTAACGTAAATCAGATCCACGTTGTTGACGAGATTGACGTCGACCACCGCCGCCACCAAAAATATCGCCAAATACATCGCCAAATACATCACCAAAGTCGCCATGTCCGCCACCAAAACCACCGTGACCACCGCCACCACCTTGTTCAAAGGCTGCGTGACCATGTTGGTCATACATTTGACGTTTTTGATCGTCGGTTAAAATTTCGTACGCTTCTTTAACTTCTTTAAATTTTATTTCGAGATCTTTATCGCCTGCGGTACGATCTGGATGATATTTCATCGCTAAGCGTTTATACGCTTTTTTTATGTCTCGCTCACTCGCATCTTTGCTTACGCCGAGGACTTCGTAATAATCGCGTTTTGACATATCTATCACACTACTCTTTTCTGTTTACAGCGTAAGCTGCAGGATAAATCGATAAATCGCATCGATTTATCATTGAATTTTTAAACCTTGAATACATGCAAAAGGCGCGACAAGCTATTGCTCGCGCGCCTCAATTGTTCATCCTAACCTAAACACCTAACTGAGTTAAGTGTTTTTGGCTAGCGAGAAGCGGTAGCAACAATTACTTGTCGTCTTTCACTTCTTCGAACTCTGCATCAACAACGTCGTCGTCTTGCTTAGTTGACTGTTGTTCGCCAGCGTCTGCTGAACCTTGCTGTGCTTTCGCTTGAGCAATTTCCATTAGTTTTTGAGACTTTTCAGCAAGAGCTTGAGTTTTAGCTTCAATCTCTTCTTTATTGTCGCTCTTAATTGCAGCTTCTAAATCTACAACAGCAGCTTCAATTGCTTCTTTGTCTTCGTTTGGTAATGCATCGCCAGCTTCTTCAATTTGCTTACGTGTACCGTGAACTAAAGCGTCAGCTTGGTTACGAGCAGCTACAAGTTCTTCAAACTTTTTATCGTCTTCAGCATGTGCTTCTGCATCACGAACCATCGCTTCAATTTCGTCATCGCTTAAGCCTGAAGATGCTTGAATCGTAATCTTTTGCTCTTTACCTGTATCTTTATCTTTCGCAGATACATGTAAGATACCATCGGCATCAACATCAAATGTTACTTCGATTTGTGGTGTACCACGTTGTGCTGGACGAATACCTTCTAGGTTAAATTGACCTAGAGATTTATTGTCGCTTGAACGTTTACGCTCGCCTTGAAGTACATGAATTGTTACAGCAGATTGATTATCTTCAGCTGTTGAGAACGTTTGCGATTTCTTAGTAGGAATCGTCGTGTTTTTCTCAATCAATGCAGTCATTACTGAACCCATTGTCTCAATACCTAGAGATAATGGAGAAACGTCTAGTAATAGTACATCTTTAACGTCACCAGCAAGTACACCACCTTGAATCGCTGCGCCTACGGCTACTGCTTCATCAGGGTTAACATCTTTACGAGGTTCTTTACCGAAGAACTCTGCAACGATTTTTTGTACTAAAGGCATACGTGTTTGACCACCAACAAGAATAATGTCGTTGATGTCGCTTACTGATAAATCAGCATCAGCAAGTGCACGTTTAAGTGGCTCAATTGTTTTAGTTACTAAATCTTCAACTAGTGACTCAAGCTTAGCACGTGTTAGTTTCACGTTCATGTGCTTAGGACCAGATGCATCAGCGGTTACATACGGAAGGTTTACTTCTGTAGACTGTGCAGATGAAAGTTCAATTTTTGCTTTTTCAGCAGCTTCTTTAACACGTTGCATTGCAAGCGGATCATTTTTAAGGTCTAAGCCTTGATCTTTCTTGAATTCAGCTACTAAGTAGTTGATTACGCGGTTATCGAAATCTTCACCACCTAAGTGAGTGTCGCCGTTTGTAGCAAGTACTTCAAAAGTGTGCTCGCCTTCAACTTCATCAATTTCAATGATTGATAAATCGAAAGTACCGCCACCTAAGTCATATACTGCAACTACGTTTTCGCCACGGTTTTTATCCATACCGTAAGCAAGTGCCGCAGCAGTTGGCTCATTGATAATACGTTTAACTTCAAGACCCGCAATACGACCAGCATCTTTCGTAGCTTGACGTTGTGAATCATTAAAGTATGCAGGTACTGTGATTACGGCTTCAGTTACTTCTTCACCTAAGAAGTCTTCAGCTGTTTTCTTCATTTTTTTCAGTACTTCAGCAGAAATTTGTGGTGCAGCGCGTTTTTCGCCGCCCGCTTCTACCCATGCATCGCCGTTATCAGCTTTAACAATTTTAAACGGCATGATGCCGATATCGCGTTGTACTTCTTCGTCTTCAAAACGACGACCAATTAAACGCTTAATTGCAAATAATGTGTTTGTCGGGTTAGTAACCGCTTGACGCTTAGCAGATTGACCTACTAATGTTTCGCCGTCTTGCGTGTAAGCAATAATAGACGGGGTTGTGCGATCGCCTTCCGCGTTTTCAATAACACGTGCTTTGCCACCATCAAGTACTGCAACACAAGAGTTTGTAGTACCTAAATCGATTCCAATAATTTTACCCATGAAACTTCTCCAACTTCAATATTCGTTAATACGTTCGATGACATAGTAAATAGGGATGCGCCAAACTTATTTCAACTGTAAAAATGAAAAAAAATTCATTTTTTATGATTTATTTACAAAATAACCCTAATAATTGTAAGGAATGATGATTTTTACACCGCTGGAGTCGCTTTTAATTACTGGTCTGACTAGTTTGATTGTGTTATAAATTTATTAAATCGCACTATAAAAGGATATCTTCTATGCATTTTGAACAATTACTTCAGCAAGCTTCAAAAATTGGAAATTCAGACAATACCGAACAATCAACTAGCACAATGCAATTCCCAGAAAACTGGTGTCAGGGCAGAACTGCTTTTGGTGGGCTTTCGGCTGCGCTGTTATATCAAGCAATCAGAGGCAAGGTAACGGATGATCGTCGCTTACTTTCACTCAGTACTAATTTTGTAGGGCCATTACTTGCCGATACCTCTTTTTCATTGTCTGTTGAAATACTGCGCCAAGGTAAAAGCAGTACACAGGTACTCGCCAAAGCGATTCAAAATGAACAAGTGTGCGTAATTGTACAAGCGTGTTTTGCTAAAAGTAGAGAGTCGGGTATTAATGTGCCTGTTTCGAAGTCTTTGGGTTTAAAGCCAGTAGATGAGCGCCACACGTTACCTTTTATAAAAGGTCAGATGCCTGAATTTTTCCAACATGTTGATTTATGCCCCCAACAAGGTGCTATGCCATTTAGTAGTGCAGAAACTTCTCATTTAGGTGGCTGGATGCGCTTTAAACATACGCCCGAACAAATAACTGAAGCCCATGTGATTGCACTTACCGATGCATGGCCGCCAACACTTTTACAAATGTTTAAACAACCCGCTCCTGCAAGTAGCATGTCGTGGTATTTAGAATTTGTGCAAGAGCCAAACTTAACACCTGGAGAATGGCTTGGCTTTGAAGCAATTACTCATCATTCAAAAGATGGTTACGGTTTAGAGGATGGCTGTATATGGTCGCAGTCGGGTGAGCTAATAGCGCTTACACGTCAAACAGTGGCTTTATTTGATTGATGAATGGGTTTGGCCTTCATCAACAATCCTTTTATAAGTACCATTTTGCTTGATGAGCGCCAAACCAATATCAAACTCAGTAGCTAAAGAGAAGTTGTTAAAATAAGCAGGTCGATCTGCTTTTGGAAATAAAGTGTAAATTTGCACAGCTTCGGGGGATTTATGTTGATTGTAGTAATAGTAAAAAATACGCTTATCTAACACAATTACATCAACCCAACCTTTTAACAGCTTATCTACCTGCGCTTTTTGATTAATAACCTCTTGATATGAGCTAAAGTGTTTAACATTCCTTTTAAATATAGGAGGCAGATATGCCGTTGCATTTTGAAAAGCAAGAACGTTTTTATTAAACATGCCTTCTATTTTATCGATGTTATATTTATTTCGCTTGAGTGTAATGGCCACATTTTCATAACTAAGTACCGTTTTACTTGGATAAATACCCGCACTAATTCCTCCAGCATAATTTAAAAGTATATCTACTCCTTTATTATGTAATTGATGCTCAGCGCGTTTATTCGACATATATTGCACATTAATATTAGCAAATCCATTGGCATTTAACGCGGCTTTTATTAAATTTAGGTGTATACCCGAGTCCGTTTTTACAAAAACATAGGGGTGAATTGATGCGCTCGCAGCGATGATTACCTCTCGCTCTTTATTAATAGCCACAGCATTTTGCGAGCAAATAAAGAGCCACATTAATATGTAGTAAAAATAATATTTCACATGCTTCCTTTATATAACGAACAGCTTGATAGCAGAACGCGTTGTATTAATGTATTAAATATAGCAAAATTGAAGAAATATTCTTCTTGCTTGGTATTAAATTGCAAACTGTATGCCCCTGCTGCGATCTGATCATAGATATACCTCGCATAATCGCAAAACAAATGGCGATATGCCCACATTGCCACCATAAACTTTGCGAAGCCGATGTTAATCACGATAGTCGTATAGTTGCACTAAGCTTTAGCGCACTATTAATGCTGCTGAGCAGTATGTTTTACCCTTTTATTTCTTTTAGCAGTAGTGGTATTACTCAAACTATTACTCTGCCCGACGCGGCTCGGATTTTATTTAATTACGATAGTGAACTGCTTGGCTTATTTATCGATTTGAGCATTATTGCTCTGCCTATGGGTTTGCTTCTTATTTTAATTCCTTTGCATCTTGGGCTTTTAAAAACATTACCAGAGGGCATAGCAAGGCGACTACTAAAGTTCACCCTTGCGTTAGAGCCCTGGATTATGTCGGAAATATTTTTAATTGGCGTACTTGTTAGTATGGTTAAAATCATGTCGCTGGCTGATATTAGCTTTGGCACGAGTTTTTGGGCTTATGTGGGGTTTGTTATTTTATACATAGCCGCGCTTGTTCACTTAAATCGCCCACGCTTATGGGCTCAAATAAAGCCTGTAAAAGTACTCGAAGGCGCAGAGCATGCTAAACGTGCAATAGATGAAAATATTAAAGCTTGCCATGTGTGCCATCAACTTTGTACAGGTAATGTATGCCAGCGTTGCCATACTAAAACACATGTCAGAAACCCTTACAGCGTACAAAAAGCAGCAGCTTGGCTAATTACCTCTGTTGTTTGTTATATTCCAGCTAATGTTTTGCCTATTATGCATACCACTAGTCTTGGGGATGAATCCCCTTCAACTTTAATTGGTGGCGTAATTACACTTTGGAAAAGTGGCTCCTACCCTATTGCCGCTATTATATTTTTAGCCAGCGTTGTGGTGCCACTTGCTAAAGCTTTTGTATTGAGCTTTTTATGCTTTATGGTAACGAGGCCTGCCAATAGACATACAAAAAGTTACACCCGAATTTATCAACTGACTGAGTTTATTGGAAAATGGTCGATGATAGATGTATTCGTGGTTGCTATTTTAGTTGCCTTAGTTCAACTGGGTAATTTAATGTCAGTAACACCAGGATTAGGCATTGTATTTTTTACAGTTATGGTAATATGCCAAATGATGGCTGCCCATGCCTTTGACCCACGCTTGTTGTGGGATTCCCCTAAAAACAAAAAATCAGAGAACAAAGCATGACCGAAACTGCCGAAATAACAAAAGAACCGAAAATTTCCGCTATCTGGATCATTCCGGCAATTGCGCTGTTAGTGGGCATGTGGATGTTATACCAATACCAAGCTAATAAAGGCCCTACAATTTTTATCGAAATGCCACAAGCTGAGGGCATTATTGCAGGTAAAACTGAAATAAAAGTGCGCAGTGTAAAAATAGGTCAAATTGATCATGTTCGACTATCAGACACCCAAGACAGCGTTATTGCCCGTGCGCAAATAGACAAAAACTACAATAACTTATTAACTGATGATGCCAAAATTTGGGTCGTAAAACCACGCATTGATGAAACGGGTATTAGCGGAATGAGCACGCTATTGTCTGGTGTATATTTAGAGTTTTCACCCGGTGAAAGTAAAGAGCTAAAAGAGCGTTTTAAATTACAAGACGAACCCGCCCTCATTGGTAAAGATGTGAAAGGTGGCCGTTTCAAATTAATGAGTTACAACGCTGAAGTGCTTGATGTGAGTACCGGTATATTTTTCAAAAATTACAAAATAGGTCAAATAGAAACCGCCACTTTTGATTGGGAAAACCAAGCAATGAAGTACGGCGTATTTATTAAAGAACCTTATCAAAATCTCATCACCATGAACTCTATTTTTTGGGTGAACGCAGGGATTGAAATTGACCTATCTGCCGATGGCATCAATATTAATACGGGCTCTTTAAGTAAACTTTTAAAAGGCGGTATTTCGGTTGGCTTACCTGAACAACAGGCCCCGGGTGAAATAGCACAAGATGGGCATAGCTTTTCATTAAGCCAAAGCTATAAAGAAGCGCTAGAAGAGCGCTTTTACGATTTTGATTACTACCTCATTGAATTTGAACAATCAGTTCGAGGACTACGCACAGGTGCTCCTGTCGAATATAGAGGTATGCGTGTAGGTACTGTTGTTGAAACCCCTGCCAATGTAATTATTGACGGTAAACCTGCCCACTTTAGAAACCATAATACGGCGGTTCCAGTACTTATAAAAGTAGAATACGGACGCTTGTATCACGACAGTGCCTCAGCTAAAGAGTATTGGCAAGGTAGTTTAAAAGGCTGGATTGAAAGTGGTATGCGCGCCTCGTTAAAGCCTGGTAATTTATTAACGGGTGCAGTGTACGTTGATTTTGATATATACCCAGATGCACCGCAAGCACACCTAGGTAAACTTGTGCAGTATGATGTTTTTCCGAGTATTTCTAGCGGCATAACCGTATTAGCAGACCAAGTATCTGACGTACTTAATAAAGTAAATAACTTAAAAGTTGAAGATAGCTTAGAACAAATGCAAGCCACATTTACCGATTACCGAGCGCTTGCTAATGAAACGCGAGAGTTACTAAGCCAAAAAGATACACAAAACTTACCAGGCGACTTTAATCGTAATTTCGAAAAGATGACAAAAAGTATGGAGCAGTTTGAAGTAACTATGCGCCAATTTGATAAAACCATGGCCAGTTACCAAGCAGGTTCTGAACTTCATCATCAAATACAGCAAACATTAAAAGAGTTTAAACGTTTAAGCGAGGGCCTACAGCCTCTAACTCGCGGATTAAACGAGCAACCTAATATGCTAATTTTTGATAAATCATTACCAGCAGATCCAAAACCAAGGAAGCAATAATGAAATCGTTATTTTTAACTGCAAGTTTATTATTACTATTGGCAGGTTGTAGTTCATCAATACAAACTGCGACACAGTATTACCAGTTTGAGCAGCCTATTGGCGCCTCGTCTCGAAATGTGACAGACACAGACGCACAATTAAGAATACAAACAGTTGTACTTAGAGGTGCTTTAAATAATTTAGGTATTGCTATGAAAATAGATAGCAACCAAATTCATGCCGCAAATTACAACCTGTGGGGCGAATCGCCGGATGTAATGCTCACTGCAACAGCCCAGCAAACTCTTTTTAATGCTATGCCAAATTGGATGGTAATAAAGGGCTTACCGGTCATTACTGAACTCGATCAGCAAACGTTTTATGAGCTTGAATACGAAATTCACCACTTTAATGGCGATATGGAAGGTAACGCTGATATTTCAGGGCTTTGGCGTTTATATTACACACACCCTGAAACAGGCCGACGTCTTATAAGTATTCATAATTTTTCAAACCTAGTGCCTATCGATGATGATGGATACGACGGTTTAGTTTCAACGCTTGAAGCAACATGGCTAAATATAAACCTAAATGTTGCAAAACAAATAGAACAAGCAAGACTTTAATCATTAAGTGAAAATATAATTACGGCGGTTTTATCATCAATTACCGTCGAATCTTACTTTTTGCTGCTTCTTCAATAATTTTTTAAGTTGATGAATGGCATCTCTTTACATCAAGGAATTAGCGCTACAAAGCACTCTATTAAACCGCCTCTAATAAAATTTTATCAAACATGTAAATTTTTGTTGACTGAAATTAAAAAGCGGATTATTTTTGCGCCGATGTTTTTACAGGCACAACAATAGCGGTTTGCACTCCTTGCACCGTCTGGCGCCAAAGCCAACGCGTTTCACTTAAGCCGCTATTTAACATAACTGTTTATGTGTTCCTCCCACGCGTACAAAAGCAGTGACTTGGAAAATGATTTAACAACAAACTTATCATCTTCTTTGTTTTTGTATAAGCAGCTTGAAAATTAATTTAATTTTGATGCATGCTTTTAATTTTGTGAATACTTAAATGCTTGAACCTTCTGCGTTGAGTTTACTACCACCGTTAGTGGTGGTTGTATTGGCTGTTGTATTACGCCGCCCTATTTTATCTTTACTTATTGGTGCTTTAGTTGGTTTAGTTATAGCCGACCCTGCACAGGTACTTACTAACTTTGCGAGTACATCGCTAAAAGTGATGACAGACGAAACCATCGGCTGGCTAATACTTGTATGTGGTGGTTTTGGCGCACTTATCGCACTATTAGTGCGTACAGGTGGCGCATCGGCTTTTGGCAAGTTAGCTCTTAAGTACACCAAAGGTAAGCGTTCATCGTTGTTCATGACCTTTTGTTTAGGTGTGGTTATTTTTATTGATGACTACTTAAATGCGCTTACCGTGGGTGAAACCATGAAACGCATTACCGATAAATTTAAAGTTAGCCGCGAAATGCTTGCTTACGTTGTTGACTCAACTGCGGCACCAATTTGTGTGCTTGTCCCTTTATCTACCTGGGCGGTATTTTTTAGTGGCTTATTGGTAGATAACGGTATTGCTGAAGAAGGCAAAGGTATTGCTGTTTATATTCAAGCTATTCCGTACATGTTTTACGCGTGGTTTGCAGTGCTTGTTGTTTTACTTGTTGTGTTGGGTGTTATTCCTGCGATTGGTCCAATGAAAAAAGCAGAACAAATGGCGCAAATTGAGCAAGCTCAAGTCGATCCAGCTCAATACAATAACGTTCAAACGGCAGATGAATACGCAGTAAAAGCAGCTGAAGAAAACTTTGAAGACGCTGATCCTAAAGGTAAATTACGTAACTTTTTGGTGCCGATTATTTTACTGGTTGCATTTACTGTTTACTTTGAAATTGACGTATACAAAGGCTTATTAGCAACAATGGCGGTCACTCTCCCATTTTATGCACTACAAAAATTAATGAGCGTAAGTGAAATGATTGAGCGCATGCTTGATGGCTTTAAAAGTATGATCCCCGCGATTGGTACTGTTATAGCGGCGTTTATATTTAAAGATGTATGCGACTTAATTGGTTTACCTCAGTTTGTTATTGGCAGCTTAAGCCCTTATATGACTGCTGCATATTTACCAGCCGTGGTATTTATTTCAATGGCTATTTTAGCGTTTGCAACAGGGTCGAGCTGGGGTATTTTTGCTGTATCAATTCCGATTGTTATGCCACTGGCAAATGCGGTTGATGCAAACATACCACTGGTCATTGGTGCGCTATTATCGGCTTCTTCTTTTGGTAGCCAAGCGTGTTTTTACTCAGATTCAACCGTACTCGCAGCGCAAGGCTCTGGTTGTAATTTAATGAGCCATGCCGTTACACAATTGCCTTACACGCTAATTGCTGCGGCATTAGCTGTTATAGGCTTTTTAATAATGGCTTAAATTTACTTAAATAAAAACCCCAATGTAGCAATACATTGGGGTTTATTTTTAGCTGTATAAATAAAGCTTATTTTTGTAGTTTAATACCATTGTAATAGGCATCAAGCGTTGTGATTTTAGTTTGATTTGGTAAATCGGCAAAGTCACTTTCTATAAACTTAGTACCACGTAATTGCACATTTAAACGTGCCGCATTAGGATTAAGCATTGTTTGCTTGTAGTAGTCTTTTATATCTGCAAGCGTTACTTTTTCAACTTCATCAATCAGCTTTTGCTTAGAATCAAAGGTAAAATTTTCACGGTACCAATCGTTTATAAGTGGGCTCATTTCGTCACTTAAGTTTTTAGGCTGCTCTTTAAGCGATACTAGGGTTGAATTTTTAAGCTGCTCAAAAGTCTCTTCGCTCATGTTATCAAGTTCAACTGCGTATTCTTTTTTAAACTTATCAAAACGAGCTTGTATTTCTTTAGGACCTTTAACCGGTGTTTGAATATACAAACCAATTGCTGAGTAATCCTCGATTGGGCGAGCTAATGCACCTACTGCGTATGCAAGCTGCTCCTCAGTACGCATTTTATCAAACGCAACTGTTCTAAAGTGGCTTTGTAATACAGCCGCTTCTGCTTTTTGTTTGTAACCCGCAACAGGGTGAACGGTCATATCAACCACCGCTACATCGGCTACATCAATATCTTTTTGCAGTACCAGCGTTTCGCCCGGTTGTGGCAACCATGCTTTGCTTCGCGCAAATTCACTGCGTTTATGGTTGCTTGGTAATGTTGCACTTAATTCGTCTGCAATCGCGTCTATATCTTGCTGATTGTAGTTACCGTAACTAAATACGCGTAAATCGTTTTGTGCAAACGTAGCTGTTTTTAATTGTGCTAAGTCGGCAACACTCACTGAGTCAGCGGCTTTAATAAGCGCGTCTGTATCAAAACCACCTGTACGCGTTAGTTTTGAATACTCGCCAAATGCTTGTGCATACGGAAACTGTTTTTGTTGGTTTAGTAAATTACGTTTAAAGCGATCAACTGCTTGGCTAAATGCTTGTGCTGTTTCATCGGCTTTTAATCCGGTTAAAGCTTGTTTAAGCAATACATCTTGTTTATCTGTAAAACCACTCATAGATAAAACAAGACCATTACTCGGCGCAAGGCTTACACTCATACCAGCGATTGCTGCTTCGGTACTTAACTGACTTTGTTGAATATTGTATAAATCAGCCCAAACAGAATAAAGTACTTCTGCCTTAATATCGTTCAAACCGGGTTGAGTATTTATATAAACTTCAACAAGCCCTTTTGGCTGCTCTGCAAATTTTTGACTTGCTTGGCGCCATACTTTTACACCATTTTTATCGTAAGCAAGCTCAGGGTGTTTTTGCTCTTTAAATGCTTGAGTTTTTATTGCAAAATTTTCAGGCAATAAATTGTTTACAGTTGGTAGTGCTAACTTAAATTCGCTTGGTTTTTTCCAGCTGGCAATTTCATCATCGCTAATATCACTAATGCGGTATTTGCCGTCGTAAAAGTGTAGTTGCGAGTCAGTCTCTTCTTGCTGCGATACATACCAAATACGAAGAGTATCGGCATTTAACTGCTCAAGTACTTTATTTACAGCATCAGCGTCAAATTTTGCATAATAGTAAGGTGCATTAATAGCGTGATTTAACGGATAGTCTTGCATGCTTTGCGTAAGTGAACTTACATAATTAAACTCATCACCTTTTTCTAAAAACTTAAACTGGTTATTTAGTGATGTACGAATTTCGTTGAAGTACTTGCTATCAACGCCCTCTTTTTTAATTAAATCGATGTACTGCATAATAGTCGCAACTATTTCGTCACGATTTTTCATGCCTTCATCTGTAAGCTCTGCGTTTACGTTTAATGACCCGTAATTACCATATTGATTTGGTGCAGCTGAAGCTGACAACTGAGATACCCACCCTTTGTCACGAAGCAGTTGCGCTGGGCTGCCCGGCATTTCATTACTTAGTAAATACGCTACAAATCGGTTTGGTTTAAGCGCGAACTCGCTATTATTATTAGCAATGGTGAAATCAAGTTGTAGCTGTTTTACATCTTCATTTGGTGCATAAAACACGCGTTTACCGCCAGCGTTATCAAAATCAAGCTTTGCAGTTACTGTTGGTTTTTCTATGTTTTTATTTTTTATATCAGCAAAGTATTTTTGTGCTTTTTGCTCCATTTCAGCAATAGGTAAATTAGAAATAAGCGCTACTTTCATGACATTTGAAGAATAATATTTATTATAAAAATCAACCGTTTCTTTGTGAAGAGAACTATTTTCTTTGTCACCAAGTGTTTCTAGGTTACCAATTAAAAAGCGATTAGCTGGGTGATCGCCCATCATTTTACGCGCTAGTTTAAATTGACCAAAAAAGTCCATTTCGCGACGCATTGACCACTCTGCGTTTACTGCATTTTTTTCTTTGTCTGTGTATTCAGGGTATAACTTAGGTGCCTTAAAAAAGTCGGCAAAACGGTCTAGCCCTTCATCAAACGCGTCGTTATTAATTTTAAACATGTAGTTGGTAATATCGAGCCATGTATACGCATTGTGCGCGCCACCATTTTTGGTCATAAAATCAGAATACCCTTTTGTGTCTGGGTAGCGATCTGTGCCTAAAAACAGCATGTGCTCTAAATAATGCGCCATACCCTGTTGCGTCATTGGGTCGTGTAGTAAACCAACACCTACGCTTAATGCCGCTGCTGATTTTTCAGCGCTCGGATCAGACACTAAAATAACTTCAATGTCGTTTGCTAATTTAAGTGTTTTATATTCGCGGTTATCGTTAGGGCTTACGACCAACGTATCTGATAATAAAGAGGCCTGAGGCGCCACTGAAACCGAAGCCGTATTTGAACA
The DNA here is from genome assembly GCF_015864295.1 of Pseudoalteromonas sp. NZS127_1. Classification (NCBI taxonomy): domain Bacteria; kingdom Pseudomonadati; phylum Pseudomonadota; class Gammaproteobacteria; order Alteromonadales; family Pseudoalteromonadaceae; genus Pseudoalteromonas; species Pseudoalteromonas sp. NZS127_1. The sequence continues at coordinate 51,271 of NZ_JADYXO010000008.1, forward strand.
ACCACTTAAAACTGCAAGTGCAATAGCACTAAAACCAATAATCTTTTTCATTTTTGTTTTCCATTAAAAAGTATTGCGCAAAATAGCATGCGCCAATTCAAAGCAATATAGTTAAGCTAAACTAACATTTTCAATTAATAACTTTCTACAAAATAACGCTATTTTGTGTAACACATTGTGAAAAATGTCTTCATAATCGGATATTAGTTGCGAGTCTACCAACCTTCCGTGATTAAAATTCACTCAATATCAAAATATACACAAACCCTAAATAATAATAAGGAAAAACGATGGAAAAAATCATCATACTTGCCATGTTTGCACACGTTAGGCTTTCACTGGTTGTTATGCTCATTATGGGTAAAAGACGCTTTGCAGCAGCTAAAAACAAACAGCTAGATTTAAGCGATTTTAAAACAATGCAGTTAGATAAGGCTGGCGACACTATTAGGGTTGCAGATAGAAACTTTTCGAATCAGTTCGAAATACCTGTGCTTTTTTACGCGGGATGTTTACTTGCACTACAACTAAATAGCGCCAGTACACTTGTGTCTATACTGGCCTGTTTATTTGTAATAACCCGTATTGTGCATAGTGTTATTCATTTAGGTGAAAATAACGTACGAGCACGTTTTAAAGTGTTTTTATTGGGTTGTGTTTGTGTGTTTACAATTTGGCTGGCAATGGTTTGGCGAGTAATGCTTTAAACAGCTCATGCTAATACCAATTCCATTAAGTATGTGTTCTAAATTTTACGCCGAAAAAATAATTCAGTTCTAGGCGTAAATTGATGTAAATGGTTGTTCCCTTTGCGAAATTTACAACAAAGAAATGGGTTGTTTTAGCAAGTAAAATAGATCAGCTATTTATTGGAATTGGTATAAGTAGTAATGTGAAAGGCAATTTACGCCTGCCACATTACTACTCGATTAGATTTAATTATTTAGCACGTCTTAAGCGAGGAAGCACAAGTAAAAAAGCGCCTAAAACCCACGCTAGCCCACCGCCAGAACTACTATCTGAGTTTATTGGTGCACCTGAGTCAATTAACGTGTTTTCAGTTACAGTAAGGCCAGCAGAAGAATTTGGATCATCATCCATCACGGTTACACTTTGAATAGTTACCAAATTAGCACTACTAATGGCTACATCATTGCTTGAGCATTGCTCAGTGGTAATACCAACCACCGGTGTATCACCACAATGCACCAATGCGGCGATTTTATCTAAAGTAGACTGACTCGCAGCTGTTATTTGCCCAAACACAGTAAAACCACCGTTTTGTGTATCTAGCGCTGCACTTCCTGCGCTGTTATTAGCCATATTAAAAAACCACTGGCTTGTAGCGCTATTCTCATTGCCTGATAACTTAGCCATTGCAATGGTGCCTTTAACGTTTGAAAAAACAGGCTCATTTTCTACGGCTGGCTTTGTAGTAATCGCATCTAATGAATCAGAGTATGTAAATCCACCACCTTGAATAACAAAGTTACTCACAGAACGGTGAATCACTGTTTCGTTATATGAATCATCTTGAACATAACTTAAAAAATTTGCGACTGTTTTAGGTGTTTGTTGATCAAATAAGTTAATTTCTATGACACCTTGGCTCGTGTTCATTTCGATAATAGTGGCAGTACTTGTAAAGCTTGCTGCGGCGAGTGCTGAGCCAAGTAAGAGTTTTTTCATGTTATATCCTGTTGTTATATTTATTTAAATAATTGTTAATACAAGTAAGTTAATATTATTCAGTTAAAAAATCGATGATAAAGAGGTGATTGATACAAATTAGACCGCCTCGGTAACATTTAAATTACATTTTATATATTCTTTTTAGTTATAAAAATTAAAACAGCTAAAGCTAAATCATCTTTCCCCTGTGTGTACTTTTGCTACTATCAACCAAAATAAAAAACACTGGTAATAATAATGTCAAACACACGACACACAATTTGCGACTTTGGTTTACACCGAGGCGAAGCTTACACAAAGCTACCTGCCAGCTTTTTAACGTGGATGATTGCAGCAAACCATGAAAAATCTGAATATGCGAGTAAAGAATTAAAACGCAGAGAAACTGCTGCGACAAGCCGTAATTAAGATGAAATGTAAATAAGTACGTTTTTTTCGCATAAAACTAGTTTAAACTAGCCGCTCAATAAATTAAGTGGGCCTTAATAGACAGGTATTTTATGCGAATAATTATTTTATTTTCAGTTTTTTTAAGCGTACTTGGGTGTACATCGGCTACAACCGACTCAAGTGTAAGTAACTCTCCTGCAACTCAATATCTTACTGTACTTCATACTAACGATAATCATGGGCGCTTTTGGCACAACGAAAAAGGCGAATATGGTATGGCAGCCCGTAAAACGCTGATTGACTCTTTACGCAGTAAAGCTCAAAAACAAGGTCATGCGGTATTACTTCTCTCTGGTGGCGATATTAATACGGGTATTCCTGAGTCAGATTTACAAAAAGCAGAGCCTGACTTTAAAGGTATGTCTTTGATTGGTTACGATGCAATGGCATTGGGGAATCACGAATTCGACAACCCTATTGATGTTTTAAAGCAACAGCAAAAATGGGTAAACTTTCCTTTTTTATCAGCCAATATATTTGAAAAAGAATCAGGCGAACACGCGTTTGATAGCTACAAAATATTCAAAAAGAATGGATTAACTATTGCTGTTATTGGTTTAACAACAACCGACACAGCTAAAATTGGTAATCCTCAATATATTGGGCACTTAGAGTTTAAAGACCCTGTTGACGTTACAGCAAGCTTAGCTAAAAAAATAAAAGCTAAGTACAACCCTGACATTACAATCGCACTAACCCATATGGGTCATTATGTTGATGCTAACTTTGGTATTAATGCACCGGGTGATGTAACACTTGCTCGTTCATTGCCAGCAAACACGCTTGATATGATCATTGGTGGTCACTCTCAAGAACCTGTATGTATGAGTGATACAAATGTAAATGACGACAACTTTAAACCAGGCTTAGCCTGTAAACCAGACCAACAAAATGGTACTTACATTATGCAAGCCCATGAATGGGGTAAGTATGTTGGTAAAGCTGAGTTTAAACTTGAAAACGGTAAATTAACGTTACTTGACTACAAACTTATGCCAGTTAATTTGTATGTTGATAAAGTACAAGCTGATGGCTCTACTAAAGAAGTATTAGCAAACGAGTACATTAAACCAGACCCTAAACTTGAATCTTATTTAGCGGTATACCAAGCTAAAGGCGCTAAACAAATTGAAGGTACCATTGGTGAAGTAGATGCTCGCTTAGAAGGCGACAGAAACAAAGTTCGCTACCAACAAACTAATCTTGCGCGCGTAATTATTCAAGCTCAAATGGATGTAGTAAATGCAGACTTTGGACTAATAAGTGGTGGTGGTATTCGCAGCTCAATAGAAGCGGGTGAAGTAAGCTATAAAGATATTTTAAAGGTGCATCCTTTTAAAAACCGTATTACTTATATGGATTGGCAAGGCAGTGATTTATGGGATTACTTAAATACAGTAACGAGCTTCCCACCGGATGCAGGTGCTTACTTACAGTACCATAAGCTATCGTTTGAACGTAAAAATGGCCAACTAGTTAATGTAGTTATTAATGGCCAACCTTTGAATAAAAATAAAACGTACCGCATGAGTCTAAATAGCTATAACGCATCAGGCGGTGATGGTTATCCTACGCTTACAAATAAAGAAGGCTTTGTTAGTACAGACGAAACAGATGCCCAAGCGCTACAAGACTTTATATCAAAAAACAGCCCTCTTAAAGCGGCTGAATTTACCCCTAAATAAATGAAGATAATAATAGGAAAGTAACTGTGTTACTTTCCTATTATTTCAATATTGCCTTTTCTAATATTTGCCAGCCCATAACTATGCAGTCGAGAACGCGACCCTTCTCCATATGCTTTTGGGGGATAATATAATTCTTTCTCTTCAGGACATTCGTTAAGCACTTCATCTAATGCCGCACGTATTTCACTTAAGGTTTTTTCAAGACTATTATTAAAGTTAGGCCTTTTTCTAACCGTGTGACCAAGCTCAATCAACCTATAAAAATACTTATTCGCAAGCTCTAGCAGCTCCTCTGGTACATCTTTATTATGACTAAGCGCTACATCATCGTTATTTGTACAATACTCTACAAGTGCTAAATAAAAGCATAATGGCTTATTAGCTAAACTCATTTTTTGTTCTGGATTACAGCTACTCGATAGTGTTTTATCGTTAAGATCAACAATAAGTACAAGCGGCGTAGGCTCAGTAATTGTTTGATGCTCTGTATTAATCAATTGTTTATTACTTTGCTTAATAAACGCAAATTTTATCCAAAAACTAACCAACACACTTAAAACAAAAAATATTAAATAATAAATAATCTGACTCAACGTAAAGTGAGTGCGCTTAACGCTAAATACAACTAATACAAACCCGCTGTTTGTACTCAAACTACGTATTATTTGGTTGGGCTTTATAGGTGTTACCATCTCGCTTTTGGGCACAATAGTAACAACCCTAAGATCATCCGAATCGATATAGCTATTTAAGGTTTTAATGTAGCTATTAACCGCTTCTTTATTGCCTGAGTGTTTAAGCAGCTCATTTGATAAATCAAGTAAGGGTAAATCTAGTGCTATTTGCTTCTCTATCTGAATTATTTTTTGTTTAACTACTTGCTGGCTTTTTTGGGTTACAGAGATATAAAAAACAGATGATAGAATTAAAAATAAACATATAAAAACAAGTAATTGCTTATATTTACTCATCATCAGCGTCCTCTTTTAAGTTTACTGGGCTAGTACCGCAACTCCAAAACGGCTGCACATTTTGATAGTAGTGCAACCTTTGATCTTTAGACATATCAAGCAAATTTTCCTGCACTGCACACAACAAATCAGTATTGTTTTGCCGCATTTTTAAATACCACCTTGTTCCAGAAATATTATTACTCAAAGGCGTAATATAATTTTTTGAAAAGCGTTTTTCGTCACTCTCTTTCCAAAATGAAGCAATAATATCGACTTTTCCGTCGGCGAGTAAATCACGTAATTCATTATGAGAACTAGCATAGGTAATTTTCAAATTAGCTAAATTAATATCCAGCTCTTTAAATACCTTCTTTGGTAATATGTGCCCTGAGCGGCTAGTTGGATAATCAAGTAAACCTATACGCTTATCTAAAAAGTACTGTTTTGTAATGCGAGGTTTTTCTTTAGACGATATAAAAAAGGCAGTGTAATCAGAAAACCCAACAACGGGCTGGTAGTTATAAGTCGACTCAGCTTTGAAGGCGGCCATAATATTATTTTTAGCTAAAATTAAGTCAGCAATTCCTTTACCAACAAACTCAAAGCTTTCTGCGGTTCTATACCCCCAATATCCTTTTACAGAGCCATATTGTTTAGCCACTACGTTATCAGAACACAAATTCTGTGTTAATAACTTGGCTATTTTTTTCGATTGCGTGAAAATAATTAGTTGGTCTTTATTACTTGTTGCAGTTGTTTGACATTCTGTTGAGGTTTCAATCATAACTGGAAAATGCAAATCATCGTTGTATACACTAACTTGACCGCAAATCCACGTAACGACCAATAATAGAAACAAAAATGTAACAATTAACATTTTGTGCAACACGATATTTTTAAAATTCAAAGCAATGCTACTCAAAAAAAGATTATATAGTGCATTTGAACAATTTCGCTTACTTATTACAACAAGTAATTTTACCTGTTAAACATAAGCCATTGATTTATATAAAATCTAAATAAGAAACTATGAATTCTAATAAGTCCTTCCTATCAACGCGAAAAGTGAGGACAATTGACCGCATTAGCTTATAGCAACCCCATGAAATATTCATTTAGGAAGTTCTAATGCATAACAGTATAAAGTACTCGATATCCTCTGCACTTTTGGTTAGTGCGATATTCACAAGCACCGACTCACATGCTTGGGGTCAAAATGGCCATCGTATTGTAGGGCAGATTGCACAATCTCATATAAGCGAAACAACTAAAGCAGCAATTAAGCCTTATTTAGATGGTGAGTCACTAGCTCAAATATCAACGTGGCCTGATGAAATGCGTTCTGCTCCTGGTGAGTTTTGGCAAAAGAAATCATCTCGTTGGCATTATATAAATGCAGCACCGGGTAAGTCTTTCAGCTTCAACCACGAACATACTAAAAACAAAGAATCTGTAAGTAATATCCTTGAAGGTATTCACTACTCAATGCAGACACTTACAGATACCAATAGCACATTAGATGCTAAGCAATTTAGTTTACGTTTTTTAGTGCATTTAGTAGGTGATAGCCATCAGCCATTTCATGCAGGCAGAGGTGAAGACAGAGGTGGTAATCGTATAAAGGTTTCATTTTTTAATGAAGAAACAAATCTTCATAGCCTTTGGGATACAAAGCTAGTTGAAAACGAAAACTTGTCGTTCACTGAATACGCGCAATTTATCGATACTAATAACAGCGAACTGATTGCACAGTACTTACAAAGCTCACCTAAAACTTGGGTTGAAGAATCGCACAACTTAGCAACAAAAATTTATAAGTACACCAACGACGAAGTTGGATACAGCTACATTTATAACAATACGCCTATCGTAAAAACGCGCTTACAACAGGCGGGTATTCGATTAGCTGGATTATTAAATGCCTTATTTGACCCTTCTGCAAAAGAGTTAGAAACAGCACTAAAAATGACGACTGACAAATAAACTGTATTAAATTTATATAACCTACACACGGGAAATCAACATTATGACTAAGCTTCGCCTTTCGAAATTAACTGGAGCGGTAATTTTAGCGCTAGGTGTTTCTACAAGCGCAATGGCTGCTGATACATCATCTGCAATGCGTGGTAAAATTACAACGCCTTCAGGTGGCAGTGCTGCAAACGTTAAAATCAAAGTAGTTCACCAACCAACGGGAACTATTAGCGAACTAACTACAAACGAAAGTGGTACGTTTATCGCTAATGGTTTACGTGTAGGTGGCCCTTACACGGTTATCATCGATTCTGATACGTTTAACGATACTACCGTTGAAAACATCTATTTAAATCTTGGTGAAACTTATCGTTTAAGCTCGCAGCTTGCTCCGCTAAACATCGAAAAGATTGAAGTGTCTGGTTATAAAATTGTTCAACAATCAGGTGGTTCTAGCAGCACATTTGGCTCTGACACAATTGAAAACATGCCAAGTTTTAATCGTGATATTAAAGATATTGCGCGCTTAAACCCGCTTGCCAGCATTAATGGCAATGGCGAGCTTACATTTGCCGGTAGTAACCCTCGCTCGAATGGTTTAACTGTTGATGGCATCGGCCAAAATGATGACTTTGGCTTGAACTTTGGTGGCTACCCCACTTCTCAGCCTCCTGTAGCACTTGATGCTATTGAACAAGTTTCTGTTGATGTATCTCCGTTTTCAGCTTCTAAAGGTAACTTTGGTGGCGGTACTATTAATGCGGTAACAAAATCTGGTACAAATGAATTTAAGTTCTCTGGCTTTTACGAAATTTCTACCCCTGAGATAGCTGGCGATGTTGATAGTATTGTACAAGAAGACGATCTTGATGAGTTAGGTCATAAAACTTACTCTACAAATAAAGTAGAGCCGATTAAAACTGAAGAAAGATTTGGTTTTAATGTCGGCGGAGCGATTATTAAAGATGAACTGTTTTATTTTGTTAACTATGCAGAATGGTCAAGCGAACAGGATTTAGACTATGGTTTTGATGGCTCTGGTGCTTCAAATGAATTTAATACTTCTGAAGCTAACTATAATCGTTTCATTTCTATCTTAAATAATGAATACGGATTGACAGATTCATTAGCCGGTGCACCTGAAGATACAAATAAAAACTTGTTAGTTAAATTAAGCTGGAACGCAAGCGACGATCATCGCTTAGATTTTACTTATCAATGGCAAGACGACCAAGATGAGCGTAACTCTAGTACAGGCGGTGACAATATAGCCTTAGTTTCAAGCACTTATGCATACGTAACTAAGTTTAATAACTTTTCATCTAAACTTTACTCTGATTGGACTGAAAACTTTTCAACAGAAATTGGTGTGTCGTATAAAGATGTTACCTCTGATAGTGCAACTCGCTCTAACTTAGGAAGTGTTACTGTTGAAGAAGACGGTCGAAATGGTCCTTCTTACAGCTTTGGTACCGATCAATACCGCCATGCAAACCGTTCAGAAACACAAAATTTAACTTTTACATTAGACGCTACGTATTTAATGGATGAGCATGAAATAAACTTTGGAGCTCAGTACGAGTCACTTCGTTTATATAACCTATTTGCTCAAAACTCGCTTGGTTCATGGAAATTTGATAGCTTAGAAAATTTTGAAAATCGTCAGATTGGTTCTTATGATTTCTCTTATCAAAATGCTTACACTAATGATTCGGCTGACACAGCTTACGACGTAAGACGTAACCAGCTAGCACTTTATATAGAAGATACTTTTTATGTAGGTGATGATTTAGAAGTCACAGCCGGTCTTCGTTACGAGCGTTTATCATCAGATGATAAGCCAACTTTAAACGAGAATTTTGCTAATACGTATGGCTTTACCAACCAAGAAAACCTTGATGGTCTAGATATTATACTTCCTCGTGTAGGTTTTAAATACTACGCAACGGAATCGCTTACTATTAATGGTGGGATTGGTCGTTTCCAAGGTGGTATACCAAACGTTTGGTATAACAACTCATTCCAAAGTGACGGTATTACCTTAGTATCAGCACAAAACGATGTAATTAATGATTACTATGCAAATAACACAGCTGATATTACTCAGGTACCTGATGAAATAAAAAATACATTAGAGCAAGGCGCAGGTAGTGTTGCGTATATCGACCCTGACTTTAAATTGCCTTCAAGCATTCGTACTCAAATAGGTTTTGAATATGAGTTTGACTCTGAATTATTAGGTGATGGCTTTAAATGGCAAGCTGAAATTGCTTACCATAAAAAAGAGAATGAAGCAGTATGGCATAATTCGTCTATTAACCCAGTGGGCTTAGCAGCTGACGGCGAACGTGTTATCAATCAAAGTATTTACAGTGGCGATAATGTTGATATAGAAATGACGAATTCATCGGATGATGGTCGTTCAATTATTATTTCAACGGGTATTGCTAAACAATGGGATAATGGTCTGTTTGTATCGGCAAGCTATGCTCACCAAGATGTTACAGAATCATCAGCAGGTTCAGCTTCTCAGGCAGAAGGTAACTATAAGCACAATATTACTGTAAATCGTAATGAAGATATTGCAGCACGTGGCTTTTACGAAGTTGAGCACAGCTTTAAAATTAACTTAGCGTATAACACTGAATTTTTTGAAGGATATGCAACCAAGTTCAATGTTTATTTTGAACGTCGTTCAGGTCGCCCATTTAGTTACACAATGAATATGTATAAAGATGAAGACTTAGGTGATACTAGCTCTTTATTCACTAATGGTGCTTACTTACCTTATATTCCTACAGGTGCTGATGATCCGAATGTAAATTGGGCTGATTCTAAAATGACTTGGGCTGAGTTAGAACCGTTATTAGAGCGTGCTGGTATATCTCAACGTGGTGGGATCTTAGGTAAAAATACAGCAACGCAACCTTGGGTTACTACAATGGACGTTAGCATTAAGCAAGAAATACCTGGCTTTGCTGAAGGTCACACTGGTGAGGTTTATCTAATGATTGATAATTTCGCAAACCTTCTAAACAGCGATTGGGGTGTAGAAAAACGCTTAGGTTACTCTAACCAAACTATTTATGACTTTGGTGGTCTTGATGATCAAGGCAGATATATAATAGACAACAGTTTTGGCGGTGCGGATGTGCGTAATTACTCGCAAATCAGTTCATCGTCATCAGCTTGGCAGGCTAAAGTTGGTATTAGCTACAAGTTTTAAGTCTTAATAGGTAAGTAATAACACATTAAATTATTTGTTAACAAAACCCATTGCAAAATTGTAATGGGTTTTTTGTTTTTCACACCCCAATTTCACATGTTTGTCATAAAGCCCACGTAATATATACCCCGATATAGAGTTATTGCTCGAAAAAACACTCAAATAGACAAAAATAGTACTATTTATTAAAAATATATTGCAGTTGTATTTTATTTGTAACGAATAAATAAGGTACACTAGTAACGGATTTTGAATAAATGAACTTCAACTGTTTATTTTGCAAAATTTTAAAATAAAAATATAAAAATTTAATTAATAACTACACGGGAAAATTAAATGAAAACTCAACTTCGCAAAACAGCTCTTTCACTTGCTATTGCAGCATGTGTTGGTGTAAGTGGCGCTGCAATGGCTAACGAAACGACCTCTGCAATTAAAGGTCATATAACGGGCCCTAATGGCAACCCAGCAGCCGGCACTAAAGTAACAATTTTACACGTGCCTTCTGGTTCAGTAAAAACAACTGAAGTAAATGACGCTGGTTATTTCACAGCTAAAGGCCTGCGTGTTGGCGGCCCTTATAAAGTAGTTGTTGATTCAGATGTATATGCAGACCAAGAATTTAATAACATTATTCTTAATATTGGTAACGACTACCCAGTAAACGTTTCTCTTGAGTCACAATCAAGCATGGAACAAATTGTAGTTACTGGCGCGCCGATTAGCTCTATGTCTGGCGGTACTGGTCCAGCTTCTACTTTCACACTTACAGATCTAGAGAACCAGCCTGCTATTAACCGTGATTTGAAAGATATCATTCGTGTTGACCCGCGTGTAGCAATTGATGATAGTCGTGGCACTATTAACTGTGGTGGTGGTAATCCACGTTTTAATAGCTTAACGCTAGATGGCGTTCGTATGAACGATAACTTCGGTTTAAGCTCAAATGGTTACCCAACTATTCGTGCCCCTTTCTCTTTCGATTCAATTGAACAAGTAGCAGTAGAGCTTGCACCGTTTGATGTTCAATACGGTGGTTTTACATCGTGTAATATCAATGCAGTAACTAAATCTGGCGGTAATGAATTACATGGCGGTGTGTTCTTCGATTACACTAATGATTCAATGAAAGGTGATAAAATTGAAGGCGAAGACGTTGATAACGGTAGTTACAGCGAAAAACGCTACGGTTTTAATGTTGGTCTTCCGCTAATTAAAGATTCATTATTTTTATACACTTCATATGAAAAATTAGAAGGCGTAGCACAATTTAACTATGACCCTTTAGGTTCAAGCGTTTCTGCAAGTGATTTAGCACGTATCCAACAGATTTCTCAAGATGTGTATGGCTATAATGCAGGTACTACACCTTCAAGTTCACCAGTAGATGATGAAAAAATCTTAATTAAATTAGATTGGAACATCAACGACTCTCACCGTGCTAATTTAATATACAACTACAATGATGGCTTTACATTATCTCAATCAGATACGGGTTCAACTCGCCTTTCATTAGATAGCCATTTTTATGAGCAAGGTGCAGAATTCACTTCAATTATCGGTTCAGTTTATTCAGATTGGAGCGACGACTTCTCAACTGAAATTCGTCTAGGAAAATCAGAGCTTGATGCTCGCGTTGAGTCTTTAGATGCAGCAAGTAGCTTTGGCGAATTCCAAATAGAAACAAGCGATGGCGGCACTGTATATTTAGGTCCAGATGACTCTCGTCAATCAAACGATTTAGATTACGATACAACTACCTTTAAACTTGCTGGTACTTACTACCTTGATCAACACACAATTACTGCAGGTTTTGAATATGAAGAGTTAGAAGTATTTAACCAATTCGTACAGCATACACAAGGTGAATGGCGTTTTGATGATATTGAAAAATTCGAATCAGGCCAAGCAGCTCGTATTTATTACAATAATGCAGCTGGTACAAACAATCCAGCAGATGCTGCTGCAAGCTTTTCGTACTCACAAAGTACTTTCTATGTACAAGATGAATATAGCTTCTCAGACATTGATGCATCTTTAACGTTCGGCCTTCGCTATGACAGCTATAGCAGTGATGACAAACCAACATTAAACCAAAACTTTACTGACAGATATGGTTATAGCAACCAAGGTACATTTGACGGTATTGATTTATTTCAACCACGTATCGGTTTTGAATGGTATGCAACTGATGCACTTGAAATTCGTGCTGGTCTAGGCTTATTCTCAGGCGGTAATCCAAATGTATGGTTATCTAACTCATATTCAAATGATGGTATTACTAACATAGGTTTACAAATTCGTGATGTTGACCTATTCAATACACCAAATGTAAATGGTGGTGGTCCAGGTTTTGATGTACCTCAATCTATGTTTGATGAGATTGCAGCCGTTACTCCAGGTTCTGGTGACTCATCTGTAAATGCTGTTGACCCAGATTTTGAAATTCCATCAGAATGGAAATATTCAGTTGGTGCAACTTATACAACTGAAGACGAGTATGTAATTGCATTAGATTTCCTTTATTCTAAAAAACGTGATGCTGCAATTCTAAAAGATATTGCTCTGCAATCATCTGACGAAACATCATTTGATGGCCGTCCTCTTTTAGAATCAATTGAAGGTCGTGATGGTGATTTATTATTAACTAACGTCAATGGCGACAATGGTGATACTTCAATCATCTCTGCAGCTGTAAGCAAAGCTTTTGATAATGGTATTAAAGTACAGCTATCTTATGCTTATACAGATGCTGATGATGTTAATCCGATGACTAGTTCTACATCTAGCTCTAACTACGGTAACTTAGCAACGTCTAATGCGCTTAATCCGGGTATTGCATCATCTGATTATGAAATTCCACATCGTTTTACATTAAACCTTGCTTACACGCATGAGTTTTTCGATGGCTACAACACTCGCTTTAATTTATTTGGTGAAGCATACAAAGGTTTACCTTACAGCTTTACATTTAACGGCAGTGATGAAGCTTTCGGTGATGCCAATTCAAACCGTTCTCGTCAACTTCTTTATGTACCGTTAGTAAACGATCCTAACGTTGTTTATGACATGAGTGCTGATGATATCAATGAATTTAATGACTTCATTGCATCTGAAGGCTTAAAACGTGGTGAAATTTCAGGTCGTAACGCACAAAACTCTGATTGGTTTGTGAAGTTTAACTTTAAACTAACTCAAGAAGTACCTGGCTTTATGGATGGCCATAAAGGTGAAGCATTCTTTGTTATCGATAACTTAACTAACATGTTAAATGATGACTGGGGTGTGCTTAAGAAAGGTCCATTCGTTGGCGCTCGTATGATTTCAACTGATATTGATGATCAGGGTCGTTATGTTTATTCAAACTTTAACGCAAATAACGCAAGCACTACAACTCAACGTGACGCATCTCTATGGGAAATGCGTGTAGGTGTTCGTTACACTTTCTAATTTAGCTTATTAAATTAGCTATTATTTTAAAAGCCCACTTTGGTGGGCTTTTTTATGCCTTTAATTTATTATTTAACTTATCAATAATACTCACTAGCACTTCGTATTCTTTGTTAGTCAAAGAGCTTAGTAATTGTTTTTCCCAATTAAGTGCATCGGGCGCTATTTGTTCATATAAGCTTTGACCTGCTTTGCTCAGTACAAGTAAGGCCGCGCGTTTGTCTTGCTTATTTAGCTCACTTCTCACTAAACCTTTATCTATTAAAACTTTTACCGCGCGTGAAACAGTCGACTTGTCCATATTTGCTTGCGCGCATAAATCCTTTGCGTTGCTTTGGCCATACTGCGCTAAATTAGCAAGTATTCGCCACTGAGGAATATTTAAACCGTATTTAGTTTGATAAACCTCGGCAAAGTCGTTACTTACACGTGTTGCTACATTCGTTAATTGATAAGGTAAAAACGTTGCTAAATCAATTTTCATTTTTAGTTATCCCAGCTTTGTAAGGTTTACTTTGGTGTTCATTAATATTTACGCAGGTGCGTAGTTGCACATTTGATATTAGTCTCACTTGAGAGTATCTTAACTGAAATAAAAATAATATTAAACCAACCCCCCCTCTCACAGGAGTCAGTAATGGCGACACAATTAAGTTATATGACAGGTTTTGGTAATGAATTTGAAACACAAGCGCTACCCGGTGCACTGCCAATAGGACAATTTAGCCCACAAAAGGTTAAATACGATTTATACACTGAGCAATTTAGTTCGACTGCATTTACGGCTCCTCGCGCTTCAAATCGCCGCACTTGGTTTTACCGCCTTCGTCCTTCGGTAGTGCAAGGTGATTACCAAGCAATTGATAACGGCCTAATAAGAACAGCCCCAATTACTGAGGCCGTAACACCACCAACAATGCTACGTTGGAATCCTATTGATATGCCTTCACAGCCTACTGACTTTATTGATGGCTTGGTAACGATGGCAGCTAATGGCAGTGCTAATGGGCAATCGGGTATTGGCATTCATGTATATGTCGCTAATCAGTCAATGCAAGGACGTTACTTTTGCAATGCCGATGGCGAAATGTTGTTTGTTCCTCAGCAAGGTGAGTTATTAATTCACACCGAGTGCGGCAAGTTAAGCATTAAACCAGGTGAAATTGCTGTAATTCCCAGAGGAATTAAGTTCTCTGTTGATTTAATTGATGATACAGCGCGGGGTTATATTTGTGAAAATTATGGCCATGCGTTAGAGCTTGCAGAGCGAGGACCTGTTGGTGCAAACGGTTACGCCAACGACAGAGACTTTCAATACCCCGTTGCTGCCTTTGAAGATAAAAAAGGTGACTTTGAGCTTGTATCTAAATTCAACGGTAATTTATTTAGCTGTGAAATTAAGCACTCTCCTTTTGATGTGGTTGCATGGACCGGTAATAGCTCACCCTATAAATACGACTTATCGCGTTTTAATGTAATAAATACAGTGAGTTTTGATCACCCCGACCCGTCTATATTTACCGTGCTAACCTCTCCTTCTGCTACTGAGGGTATGGCAAATGTCGATTTTGTGATATTTCCACCACGTTGGATGGTAGCCGAAAATACATTCCGCCCGCCGTATTATCACCGCAATATTATGAGTGAATTTATGGGCTTGATTGAGGGTGTGTATGATGCAAAAGAGCATGGTTTTGTACCTGGTGGTGCAAGTTTACACAATTGTATGTCGCCACATGGACCTGAAGCCGACGTATTTGAAAAAGCCTCAAATGCTGAGCTTACACCACAAAAATACGAAAACACATTGGCCTTTATGTTTGAGTCGCGCTATATAATTTCACCAACAAAATATGCACTAGAAGGCAAAGAGCGCCAACCAAACTATACCGATTGCTGGCGTACTATTAAAAAACAATTTACAGGTTCACAGGATTAATTATGAAATTATACAGCTACTTTCGCTCATCAGCGGCCTATAGGGTACGTATAGCGCTTAACTTAAAAGCAATTGATCATGAACTTGCTATTGTTAACCTTTTAAAATCGGAGCAGCTTGGGGAAGAATACTTAGCGACTAATCCGCAAGGGTTACTACCTGCACTTGAAACCGATAATGGTGTTTTAGCACAATCGCTTGCAATACTGGAATGGCTTGATGAAACTTATCCGCAATCGCCATTAATTACAGGAACTGCGTGGCAAAAAGCACAAATAAGAAATTTAAGCTTTGCCATTGCCTGCGATATTCATCCTGTTAATAATTTACGCGTGCTGAAGTATTTATCGAACGAATTAGGTGTTGATGACGAGGCTAAAAATAAGTGGTATCGACATTGGATAGAAGTGAGTTTTGAAAAAATAGAACTGATGCTAAACGAAAATGATGACTACTGTTTTGGTAATCAACCAACACTTGCTGACATTTGTTTAGTGCCGCAAGTATTTAATGCAATTCGTTTTAACGTAAATATGAGCGCTTATCCAAAAATTGCAGCTATTTACGAACACTGTAATAAATTAGCTGCATTTAATGATGCTGCACCGCAAAATCAACCCGATGCAAATTAAGCTAGTTCAGTAACTAACTAGAGTTCAGGTTAGCTAGCTTTGTAGCGCACTATGAATAACCGTAATGTGCTCAATTAAATCTAAGCCCAGATCAGTTAAATATCCGCCATCTGGGCTATCTATAATCCCTTTTTCAAATAAACGTTGCGCTGCACTAAGTAAGCTTGGCTCTGCGTCTGAGTGTAATTTAATACCCTGCATTTTACTGTCGCGAGGAAACTTCGCTAATAGTGTGAATTCTTCGATCATTGTTTGATTAAATTGCATTGTGTGCACCTTTTTATTTGAATCCAAGTTGTTCTGTGAGTAACTAAGTTTATAATTAAAATCACTTTGTGTACTTTACACTAGCACGTTTTTTAGCTTAATGTATTATTTTTAACCCTCCCTATTTAAAGGCCTCTAATGCGTAACTTTTTAATTCTATGCTTTTGTTTTAGCAGCTTATCGTATTCAATATTTAGTGAAGCAACAACCCTTAAAACCCATTCAATTATTGATGCAAACCAGTTTGTAAATGAAGAATCAAACTGTTGGTACGACAACAAACGCTATAGCGAAGGCGCGTTAATACAAATTCACTCTTTTACACTTTTATGCGGTGCTAAAAACCCTCAACACAGTAACAGTCAACTCATTTGGCTTAAAATAGATAAACAAGGTAATGCTATTTACCCAACCGCTCCTAAAACAATCACTGTGAATTAGCGCTAAAAGCTGATTTGAGCTACAATGCACGCAGTTTAAATAAGTAGTATGGCTATGGATAATCAACCTAAAAACCCTTTACATGGGGTAACGTTAGAACAAATACTTGTTGAGTTAGAACAGCGACTTGGCTGGAGAACCCTTGGCGAGCAAGTGAAAATTAAGTGTTTTACTGATCAACCGAGCATTAAATCGAGTTTAAAGTTTTTGCGTAAAACGCCTTGGGCTCGCGATAAAGTGGAAGCACTTTATATTCACACTATAAATAACAAACCTATTCGTAGACCAAAAAGTGCACCGAGAGAAACATCTTCTCAAGCGCCGGATACAACAGGGTTTGTTTGGCCATCAATTAAAAAATGATGTAAAAAAGGAGCTAATTTAGCTCCTTTTTTAATTGTAACTAGCGCGATTTATTGCTCTTTGCAAATCACATTTAATGAGGCCGGCTCAATAGTAATAACGAGTCTGTGAGCAGTTTTAACTTCCCCATCAAGTACGTACTTAAGCTCTCCTTCGCCTGTCACCTCGACTCTTTTAGCATTTGTATGATGCGAATTTATAGCTAAATGTGTTTGCGTTAAACTGCTAAACATCAGTTCTGCAATACTCAATATTGTCGTAGAATTTTCATTATTTGGTGTTAGCCAATTTACATCAAGAAGCCCGTCACTATGATCTGGCTGCCCACCACCTTGAGCCAATAACGTTGTAAAAGGCGCAGCATTAGCCACAATAAAGCTATTTGTACATATTTCTTTCGGCTCATTATCATCGAGTTTTACACTAAGTAGCTGTGATTTTTGCTCACCAAAGGCTTCAAAAAAACCATTTAAATAGGCAAGTTGCCCCGACTTATTTTTCGACTCTCTATCTGCTTTTTCTATCATAGATTGCTCAAAACCAATACCCGCTAATAAAAGTACTAATTCGTTATTACAATAAGCGGTATCTATTGTGCTTGTTTGACCATCTATAATTAAGTCACAGGCTTGTTCAACAGGAATAAATTTAGAGCTAATCCCCATTAATACATGCGCAAGTGCGTTTGCAGTCCCCATTGGTATAATACCTAGCTTACATTGTGTATTTACAAGTACGCTTGCAACTTCGGCCACTGTACCATCGCCTCCACACGCTATTATCATGTCTGGTTTTTGTGTAATCGCTTGTTTAGCAAGCTCAATACCGTTTACGTCTTGTGAAGTAGTAAGTACTTTTAAATCGTAATAGGCCGATAACCGCGCAACAATTAAGTGCTCTTTTTCTTGCCATAATCGTGTACCAGATACTGGATTTGCAATTAAAACTGCTTTGTTTTTAATCAGCAGCTCGCCTTTTTTATGGCGCTTAGCTAAATGACGCAGCTGATGCTTATTTAAGTTTGCGGTTTCGCGGGTTTCCTTTATTTGTGCAAGTACTTCATGTACATCTGCATTTTTGTTTTGACTCAATAAATAAGCCGCCATTACAAAAACTGACCGCCCACGGCCTAAAGCACAATGTACAACTACGCGACGGTTTTCTTTAATATGATGATGTATCCAATTAATAGCCTGATTTAACTGAGAATGGGTAGGAATACTATGATCGAGCACCGGAATGTTTAAGTAATTTATATTCTCTTGTGTTGAACTCCACTCGAGTCCGTCAAATTCACACGTAACGTCTAAAATTGCAGTAATTCCGTTATCTTTTAATGTGTCTATGTCTGAGGGAAATAATCGGCAAGCTAAAAATAGGTTTTCGTTTATTTTTTGAATTGGCGGCACTTTATCGCGCTTACGTGACCAGGCATTATAAATTTGCACACCAAATAAAAATGGCACAAACGCCCAACGTATATAAAATGGGATCACCCCATTTTCACGTTTTCTAAATATTTTTGCTGTATTAAAAATATATGCGGTACTCACTAATAAAAGTGACAGTGCAGTCCAATAAAAAACAATAGCAAAGTAAACAGAGTTTACTTCCCAACCAATAAAAATAAGTAGTAATGCTAAAAGTGAATAACCAATTGCAGCCCACATAGTTTCTCCTTTGTGTAAATAATTCCGATTTTCTAATTTTAATTTAAACGGCTTTATGTACTCTTTTGCAAATATCACGCCATATAAATGGCATTTTAAATTCAAATTAAAATTATAAGCTATTGATATATAATGTTAATAATAAAATAAATTTAAGTGCAATCTGCTCTTTGTGCATTTTTTACAAACATGTGAATAAATTATACTTACACGTCTAAATTTCAAACACTGATCGGTTATTGCTTGTACTAACGTATAAAGCAGCTAATCTAAAAATCAATTAAATTTTTTGCATCCAAATCACACTCTCAACCGTTTTCTCAATGATAATAAGAAAAACAGGACCCCTATGGATAACGATGATTTACTCCCTCTTTTGTGCGCAACAGCACAAGGAGACAAAAATGCTTTCTCAAGTTTATATCAACAAACTAGCGGCAAACTTTTTGCTATTAGTTTAAATATGCTCACTAACAGAGCTTATGCGGAAGAGGCACTACAAGACGCTTTTATAAAAATTTGGCATAACGCATCTGAATATAACGCCTCTAAAGGCACCGTTATTAGTTGGATGATAAGTATAGTTAGGTATAGAAGTCTTGACTCACTGCGCTATCACAAAGTACGAAAAGAGCAGTCGTTAGGCGATGACGAATATGAAAATGAAAGTGTTGACGTTAATTACGATGAAGAAACGAAACTGGTTAATTGTATCGAACAACTTGAACCGCAACAAAAACAAGCTATTCACTTAGCTTATTATAAGGGGCTGAGTCATAGCGAGTTAGTGGATCATATAGAAACGCCATTAGGTACAGTTAAAAGCTGGATCAGGCGTGGGCTTATGCAGCTACAAAGGTGTTTAACATTATGAATTATAATAAACCCGAACTATTAGACGCGCTTGCTGGGCAGTACGTGCTTGGCACACTTAGAGGGCTTGCCCGTAAGCGTTTTCAGCGTCTGTTACTTAACTCAAATCAAGCACGTGAAGCAACAAGTCTATGGGAGCAAAACCTAAACAACTTAGCGAGTGCTATTACACCGCAAACACCACGTGACGATGTATGGGTAAATATACTACAGCGTATTGAAAACAGGCCACAAACAAGTAAAACAGTCATACATACCAAGCCTTCAATTTGGCGTACATGGTCTTTTGTGGCAACTGCTGCGTGTATTGTTTTAGCCTTTTTGGTTATTCAACCTAGTACCAATGTTATGCACACTCAACAAATTGCTTTGGTTCAAAATCAAGATAAACAATCATTATGGTTTATTGATGTAAGCGAGCAAGGGCTCTCAATTAAAGCCAGTAGCCAATTGGTTGCCCAAACTAATAAAGATTATGAGTTGTGGATGATTTTAAAAGGGCAAGATGCACCTATTTCATTGGGTTTACTTCCCAAGCAAGGCAGTAAAATATTATTAAAAGATAACCGCTTTAACGCAAGTGATATCGCATTGCTTGCAGTAAGCTTAGAGCCTATTGGTGGCTCGCCAAATGGATTACCGACTGAGGTGTTATACACCACAGAGCTGGTACTTTTATAACCTTGCTATTATGACCAATGTTGGCTGCTTGTATAAAGTAGCCAACCCTCAATTCAAGTTTTTCAACAAAATATAAATTTAATTTAACTTTTTTGCATCCAATTTAAATCCTGCCCCGTTATTAGCTATGACTTCAATCAAAACTAAAGGACAAAGTCATGAAAGCTTTAACTCCATCAATACTCGCAGTAGTAATATGTAGTACGTTTGTAAGTGCTCCAAGTGAAGCATCTAGCCACAGAGAAGCGCCAAATATAAGCCGTTTCCCAACTTTAGATTCAACCGATTTTTATGTATTTAATAGTTACGAGCAAGGTCGTGGCGATTTTGTAACACTAATAGCTAACTATATTCCGCTACAAGACGCATTCGGCGGCCCTAATTACTTTGCAATGGATCCAGATGCAACTTACAGCATTCATATCGATAACGATGGCGATGCTGTTGAAGATATTACATTTGCGTTTAACTTTAAAAGCATGCTCCCTAATGATAACCAAGGTGTGCAATTAACGGTTGGACCTGAAGGTAATCAACGCACCGTGTCTGTACCTCTTAAAAATGTAGGCGGTGTGGCTGCAGGTGATGACAGCGCAGCTAACTTTAGCGAATCATACACAATGAGCATGATTAGCGGCGCACAGCGTACTGGCGAAGCTACTGTATTAAACAACACAGCCTCAAACTCAAGCACATTCTCTAAACCACTTGATTATGTAGGTGATAAGACATTTGGATCGATGAGTGATTACCAAACTTATGCGGATCAATTTGTGTATCAGGTTTCAATTCCTAACTGTGAAAGCATGGCACAAGTTTTTGTAGGACAGCGTAAAGACCCGTTTGTAGTTAACCTAGGTAAAACATTTGATTTAGTTAACTATGTACCTGTAGAGGGTGACAGCGCCCCAGGTGCTGGTGACGGCGGCGGTTTTCCAGGTGGTATTACACAATCGGCAGATAACGACGACCTTGCAGATAAAAACGTCACATCAATTGCTATCGAAATACCAAAGAGTTGTATTGTAGGTGATGGAAATAAAGTAATTGGCTCGTGGACAACAGCAAGCTTACCCCAAGCACGTATATTAAACCCAAATGCTAAATTTGCTAATAATGCGGTAAACGGCGGTGCATTAACTCAGGTTTCACGCCTTGGTAGCCCACTTGTAAACGAGCTTGTAATTGGTATTAAAGATAAAGATACATTCTCTACAGCTCATCCTAAAGATGATGCACAATTTTTAGATTATGTATCTCATCCAGCACTACCAGAGTTATTAAACATTTTGTTTAAAGATGCTGTTAACTCTACCCTTGATACTAGCTTTGAAACACTAGCACCCACTAACTTTCCGCGTACTGATTTAATCACTGCATTTTTAACGGGTTTTGCAGGCGTTAATCAACAAGCAACGGTAACACCTTCAGAAATGCTGCGTTTAAACACAGCCATTGCAGCAACAGCGCAAGCTGATCAATCTGCATTTGGTGTAGCTGGCAATGACTTAGCTGGTTTCCCAAATGGTCGTCGCCCGGGTGATGATGTGGTTGATATTGCACTTCGTGTTGTGATGGGTCGTTTATGTCATCCTATTCCTGTAAATGGTGAAGACACTGACTTAGGTCTTTGTGCACCAGAGGATGCTAATACGGGTACAGTTCCATTTACTGATGGCGCACCTATTGATGCAACAATGATGGACTCAACATTCCCATACCTTGCAACACCGCTTGCTGGCTCTAAATAAGGAGTAAAATAATGCGTAATTTAAAAACTACCCATATTTGTGTTCTCCTCAGTGCATTAACATTGGGAGCATGTAGTAGCGATGATGATAAAAAACAGCCTACTCCGGTTGTAAACACAGCGCCTACACCAAGTGATGCAATGCTAACTACACAAACTGAAGTAAGCATTACCGATATGCTTAGCGCAACCGACAATGATGGCGATTCGCTTACTTACTCGTTAACAAGTGAGCCAACTCTTGGAACTGTTACCGTTAATAGCGATGGTAACTTTACCTACACACCGAATAAAGAAGTGACAGGTTCAGATAGTTTTATGTTTGGTGTAAGTGATGGCGTTAATTCGCAAGTAACTGCAACAGTGAACATTACAATTGACGCACTACAAGTCGACTTTGCTCAATTTGCAACCGATGCATTTAATCAAGCCCCAAATGCAGAGCCGTTAACTGTTAACGGTCGGGTGTTTACAAACACCGATACCGATGTTGATGGATTGATTTCAACAAACGGTAACTAACCAAGTAATTAAGCTGACAGGCCATGGATGGCTTTTTTCAAAGGATATTTATAATGCATTTATCAATTTTTAAGTCCGTCGCATTTATTACTTTATGCCTAACACCCCTTGCGTTAAGCGCTGCGCCTTTTACCCCAAAAGATGATGCAGTTATTGCTAAAAGTAATTCAACGCTTAGTGCTTCCCTCTCTGTTGACGAAATAAATACATTAGTCACTAACAGCCAATATGCCGGCCAAACAGAGCGCTTACAGGGGCTACTTAAAACCCGTTTAGCCCAGCTATATAAACACACACCCTCATCTCAAATTGGTTACTTATATGCTCGCGTTTTACAAAAAGAGCACCTTTTTGACGAAGCTATTGATATTGCAAACAACGTTTTGATTGGAGAGCCAAAACATAATAATAGCCATTTATTGCTAGCCAATATATTTATGACTCAAGGTAAGTTCGCACAAGCAAAAAAACACTGCGTAGCCTTAATTGGGCAAGTAAGCACTATTACTGCTAGCACCTGTGTACTCGATGTACAAAGCCAACATGAAAGCGTTTTAGACAGCTACCAAGCATTAGTAAAAATTATAAATAATAATCAAACTAGCCTAGCTACAAACCATGTTTTAAGTGAAATGAGCTACCGTTTAAACAACTACAAACAAGCTTTGTCTCACTTACAAAGTGTAGATTTAGTTCAAGCCCCTGTGAGCCTTATTGTTTTATGGGCCGATATTCAAATTGCTCTAAATCAACCGCAACAAGTATTAAATACATTAAGCGTACTGCTTCCTGATAAAAGTAATTTAGAGGATGCTATTTTGTTAAGACTTTCAATCGCAGAAAAAAAACTAAATAAACGCGATAAAAAATGGCAAAATACAATGACGCAAAGAGTTGCACTACGAGAGCTTCGCAAAGATTCTTTTCATGCAAGTGACTTAGCTAAATATTACCTTGATGTACAACCAAATCGCGAAAAAGCACTTTACTGGGCTCATATTAATTGGCAACAGGCTAAAATGAGCACCGATGAGCAATTACTTACTCAAGCAAAAGCGATGCAACGAGACACACTATGAAAACGCTTTATCTATTTATACTCACTTTAATGCTGTGCATTTTTTCAACTTACAGCTTTGCCCATCAATTAAGTACAAGTTATATAACCTTAAATAGCGAGAGCAATAACGACACCAACAAAAACCAATACACGGGTACCTGGCAAATTAATATAGCCGACTTAGAGCCCGCAGTGCCTCTGGATTTAGATAAAAACGGGCAAATTTCGTGGGCAGAAATAAAAGCAAAACGCAGCTCAATTAATAACTTCATTGAAGAAAATTTAAATATCACGCAAAACGCGCAATCATGCCTTTTAAAAAGTGAAGGTATCTATCAGCTAGATAACCATTTTAACCAGCCTTATTTGGTGATTCCGTTGCTGTTTAGCTGTGATGACAATGAAGCAATCTCCCTTTCCTATTCTGCTTTTTTTAATACCGATGCCAATCATAAATCCATCGTAAATATAAACGGTGTATCTCGTGTATTTAATATCAACGAGGCACAACAAACGTTCAGCTTTGAGCAAACAAGTTATTTAAGTACGTTTAATCAATACGTGTATCAGGGTGTTTTACATATTTGGATTGGTATTGATCATATTTTATTTTTAATCGCCCTGTTACTTACCTGTGTTTTAAAGCGCAGCGATAAAGCATGGCAAGGTATTAGCTCTAAAAAACAAATTATTAAACACACAGCATGGATAGTAACCGCGTTTACACTTGCGCACTCTATTACGCTTACCGCCACCGCTATGAACTTAGTATCACCAAATAGCCGCTGGGTAGAGCTTGGAATTGCTATATCGGTTTTATTTGCAGCATTAAATAATGTGTGGCCGTTGGTACTTCGTTTAGGTTGGCTTACTTTTGCTTTTGGTTTACTGCACGGGATGGGATTTGCGAGCGTACTTGGCGAACTTGGCTTATCGAGCGACTATCAACTGCTTAGCATTTTAGCGTTTAATTTAGGCGTCGAAATCGGTCAACTTAGTATCTTACTAGTAGCCTTACCAATACTCATTTATGTACGACACTACACTTGGTATAAAAAGTGGTTAATGCCAATGGGCTCCGTTGCTATCGCAATCATTGCACTTCAGTGGTCAATCGAGCGCTTTTAAATAGACTAAAATAAAAAAGCTAGCCAAAATATTGGCTAGCTTACTTTTGGTTATTTATTTTGAGCGTTACTGCGCTTCATCAAATGGCATCAGTAATGTTTTCATTGCAGGGCGAAGTGCTATTAGTACCGTTTCTTCGGTTAGTTCAGGGTAGAGTAACTTTCTGAGTAATAACCCTGCCATCATCGAAAAAATAACATTAATTCGGCTTTCAAGTTCAAGTTCATCAATATCTTTTAGCGCACTTCGCTCACTTGTTAAAAGCTGTCTCATGCGATCTCTTGCCTGAACATCAGTTTCGCGTAAAAGTGTTGCCACTTTAACATTTCGACCTGCTTCAGCCATCATGTCTAAATCAATAACACACGATCCCGTGTCCATGTGCCTTTGCACACCAATGTTTAAGCCATCAATGAGCGCTTGAAGTACATCACCAGGATGATCTTCAAACTGTTGGAAGATAGAAAACATCTCTTCCATGTCTTTTTCAATAATGCTTTCTATAATTGCTTCTTTACTTTCAAAGTAATTATAAATATGGCCTGCACTCATCCCTGCTGTTTTAGATATTTCAGCCATGCCTGCACCGTGGTAACCTTTTCGGTGAAAACACTCTGCAGCAGCTGTTAGTATTTGTTCGCGCCTAGCTTGCGCTATCGCGGGATCTGTTTGCCTTTTTGCTTTAGGCTTCATGTTCAACTCCACTACTAAGTCTTAAACTCAGTAAAGCGAGCACTATAAATAGCCTCGCTGTATCATTAAAATGCAGCTCGCCAGCGAGCTGCTAATATTACTGCTCTTCCTGAGTTGTTTTGTCGCTCGTATTCCATCCGCCACCAAGCGCTTTGTATAAGTTAATTTGGCTAGCAAGATATGATTGCTGGCCGCTAATTAACTGTTGCTGCGCGCCATACCATGTACGCTGAGCATCAAGTACTTGTAAGTAGCTATCTGCGCCTTTTTCGTAACGCATTTTTGATAAATCAAACGTGGTTTGTCGGCTACTTATAAGCATATCAAGCGCACTTAATTGCTCTTGATAGCCTTCTCTGTCGGCGAGTGCATCGGCCACTTCGCGAAACGCATTTTGAATTTTTTGCTGGTACGTTGCCACTGCAATTTCTTGATCTGCTTTTGCTACATCAAGATTTGCTTGGTTACGTCCCATATTAAAAATAGGTAAGCTAATTGACGGTACAAAACTCCATGTACCTGAGCCCGAATCAAACAAGCCACTCAAATCACTTGAAGCAGACCCTGCATTGGCCGTTAAGCTAATACTTGGATAAAACGCTGCACGTGCAATACCAATATTGGCATTTGCAGCAAGCAGTAAATGCTCAGCGGCTTTAATATCTGGGCGCTGCGATAGCAAATCAGACGGTAAGCCAACCGGTACTTCTGGCATGGTAATCAAGTTGGTAAGGTCTTTATTTGGCAGTAAATCAGCCGAAACAGATTTACCCACTAATAAATCTAGAGCGCTTTTATCACGCTTTAATAAACGCTTATACGTTGCTATGTCTACTTTTGCTGTAGCAACTGTACTTCTAAGCTGCTCAAGCGTAATAGAAGACGTTGCACCTAAATCAAAGCTTTTTTGTGTAAGCGATAATGACTCTTGCTGAGAGGTTAACGTTTCTTTTGCAAGCTCTAGCAGTTGTAAGTCTGTTGCGTAATTAAGCCATGCATTTGCAAGCTCTGAAATTAAAGACACCTGCGTACTGTATTGGCTAAGCTCTGTAGAGTATAAATTTTGCAATGCTTGCGCTGATTGATTGCGCACTTTGCCCCAAATATCTAACTCGTATGAGGTAATACCTACCGTTGCACTGTATTGCGAGCTAATAGCTGCATCGCCAGTACCCGATAAATCAGCCGGTAAACGCTGGCGAGTACCAGAAGCATTTAAATCAAGCGACGGGTACAAAGCAGAGTCTTCAATTTGATACAAACCACGCACACGCTGCACATTAAGCACTGCAATTTGCATGTCTTTATTATGCTCAAGGCTTTGCGTAATTAAGGTTTGTAGTTTTTCATCATTAAAAAACTGCTGCCAATTTAATTGCTGCGCAGCGCTTTGCTCAGTACCTGATGCATAAGCATCAGATACTGGTAGAGCAAGGTCTTTTTGCTCTGGCGCTAATTGACAACCACTTAGCACCAATAAAGTAATTGCACTTAGGCTGAATGTTTTAATACTCATTCTGCACTCTCCTTCGTTGTCTCTTTAGCTTTACCTGGGAATACACGGCGAACTAAAACAAAGAATAAAGGTACAAAAACAACAACTAATATTGATGATGCAAGTGTGCCACCAATAATTGAAATACCTAGCGCATTTTGCGCACCAGAACCTGCACTTGAGGCGATTGCTAGTGGGATTACACCACAAATAAACGCCATTGAAGTCATTAAAATTGGACGTAAACGAAGGCGTACCGCAGCAACTGCAGCATCAACAAGCCCTAGTCCTTCATCCATTTTATGAATAGCAAATTCAACAATTAATATCGCATTTTTAGAGGCTAAACCAATGGTGGTCAACAAGCCTACCTGCAAGTAAATATCGTTAGATAAGCCACCACCAAGCGCCGCCATAATTGCACCAAATATACCCAGTGGCACAATCATCATTACCGCAAATGGTACCGACCAACTTTCATAAAGTGCAGCTAAACATAAAAATACAAACAACAGCGATAAGCCATATAATAATGGCGCTTGGCCACTACTAGAGCGCTCTTGGAATGAAATACCGGTCCATTCAGACGAAATACCATTAGGCAGCTGTTTAACTAAACGCTCCATTTCATCCATTGCTTGGCCTGTACTGTAACCCGGCGCTGCACTACCTTGAATTTCCATTGCTGAAAAACCATTGTAACGCTCTAAACGTGGCGAACCATACGTCCAGTAGGCACTAGCAAACGCTGAAAACGGCACCATATCGCCATTATCATTGCGCACATACCACTTATTTAGATCCTCAGGCACCATGCGCGATTGTGCATCACCTTGCATATACACTTTTTTAACTCGACCACGGTCAATAAAGTCATTCACATAACTACTACCCCATGCTGTCGAAAGTGTACTGTTAATATCGTTTTGCGACACGCCAAGCGCTTCGGCTTTTGCCAAATCTGTATCAAGTTGTAGTTCTGGCATATCTTCTTGTCCGTTTGGACGCACGCCCGCTAAAATTGGACTTTGGCTTGCTAAACCTAATAACTGATTTCGTGCAGCTAAAAGTGCGTCATGGCCAAGGCCTACACGGTCTTGTAAGAAAATATTGAAGCCATTAGCAGTTCCCAGTTCAACAATTGCAGGTGGCGGGAATGCAAACACAAATGCTTCTTTTATCGTTGAAAAGTAGCCCATCGCTTTACCTGCAACACCTTGAACAGATAACTCGTCACGCTGACGCTCATCCCAATGTTTAAGGTTAACAAAGGCAATTGCTGAGTTTTGGCCAGAGCCTGCAAAACTAAAACCAGTAACGGTAAAAATACCGTTTACGGCTTCAGATTGATCGTTTAAAAAGTGATTTTCTACCTTTTTAACAACCTCAAGCGTTTGCTGTGTTGTAGAGCCTGCCGGTAATGATACTTGGTTAAACAAAATACCTTGGTCTTCGTCAGGTAAAAATGCCGTTGGCAAGCTTGAGAATACATAAACCATACCGCCCACAATCACGCCATAAATAAGTAAGTAGCGTTTAGAGTGCGTAAGCATACGGCCTACAAAGCTTTGTGCACCTGAATTTGTTTTATCAAAACCACGGTTAAAGCCTGTAAAAAATCGGCCAAATAACGTCTCATTGTTATGTACATGGCTTGGTTTTAAAAGCGTTGCACACAATGCAGGCGTTAAAATAAGAGCAACTAAAACAGATAACCCCATCGCCGATACCAGTGTTATAGAAAACTGACGATAAATAATACCGGTAGAGCCACTAAAGAATGCCATTGGGATAAATACCGCAGAAAGCACCATGGCAATACCTACCAGCGCGCCTTTAATTTCATCCATCGATTTACGCGTAGCTTCAAGTGCCGAGAGCTTTTCCTCGGTCATTAAGCGCTCAACGTTTTCTACAACAACGATTGCGTCATCTACCAATAAGCCTATGGCAAGTACCATTGCAAACATCGTTAGCGTATTTATTGAATAACCAAAGGTGTATAAAATACCAAACGTACCGAGTAAAACCACTGGCACTGCTATTGTTGGTATAAGTGTTGCCCTAAAGTTTTGTAGGAACAAATACATAACTACAAAAACAAGTACAACGGCTTCAATTAAGGTGTGAATAACTTTTTCAATAGATAACGATACAAACGGCGTTGTGTCGTAAGGTATAACAGCATCTAACCCTTCAGGGAAAAACGGTTTTAGCTCTTCAATTGCTTTTTTAACTCCAGCGGCAGTATCAAGTGCGTTAGCACCACTGGCTAATTTAATACCTAATCCTGATGCAGGTTGCCCATCGTAACGAGCAACAACGCGGTAGCTTTCACCGCCAAGCTCTACTCTAGCAACGTCCTCTAGACGTACAAAAGAGCCATCTGGATTGGTTTTAACCAATATTTGTTCAAATTGCTCTGGCGTTTGTAATCGACTTTGAGCCGTTACTGTTGCATTAAGTTGCTGAC
The DNA here is from genome assembly GCF_015864295.1 of Pseudoalteromonas sp. NZS127_1. NCBI lineage: Bacteria > Pseudomonadati > Pseudomonadota > Gammaproteobacteria > Alteromonadales > Pseudoalteromonadaceae > Pseudoalteromonas > Pseudoalteromonas sp. NZS127_1. The sequence goes on from NZ_JADYXO010000008.1 coordinate 80,691, forward strand.
CATCAACGGCAGGCATACCGCCAAGTTGACCAGCAGATACTTGTGCATTTTGCGCACTAATTGATGCACTAATATCAGCAGGTGTCAGCTTATAATTTTGTAACTTTGAAGGGTCTAACCAAATACGCATCGCGTACTGAGAACCAAACAGCTGCACTTCACCTACGCCTTCAACACGCGAGACAATATCTTGCACGTTTGATGAAACATAATCGCCAATATCAATATTGGTCATGCTGCCATCTTTAGACACAAAAGCATAAACCATTAAAAAGTTACGCGCTGACTTTGCAACTACAACACCTTGCCTTTGAACGGCTTCTGGTAATAGTGGAGTCGCTGTCGCTAGTTTATTTTGCACTTGAACTTGTGCAATATCAGGGTCAGTTTCAGCGCTAAACGAAAGTGTAAGCGTAGCAGAACCACTCGACTCAGACGTAGATGACATATAAAGCAGGCCATCAAGTCCTTTCATTTTTTGCTCAATAACTTGCGTTACCGTATCTTCAAGTGTACGTGCAGATGCACCAGGGTACGTTGCAGTAATACTCACTGCAGGTGGTGCAATTGAAGGATACTGCGAAATAGGTAAACTCCTAATCGCCAAAATACCTGCAAGCATCACTACAATAGCGAGTACCCAAGCAAATATCGGTCTATCGATAAAAAATCGTGACATTAAAACTCTCCGTTATTGCGCTTGATCGGCTTTAGCAGACGATTGAATTTCAGATGGATTCACTGGTGCACCAGGGCGGATTTTTTGTAAACCTTCAACTATTAATTTATCGCCATCCATTAAGCCATCAGTAACAAGCCAATCAGAACCAATCGTTCTATCTACTTTTAATACGCGGCTTTCTACTGTGTTATCTTTGCTGACAACCATTGCTGTTGGTTCGCCTTTTGAATTACGGCTAACACCACGTTGCGGAGCTAAAATAGCACCCGCCTTAACACCTTCCACAATAGAAGCTCGGGCATACATGCCTGGCAGTAATAATTTTTCTGGGTTTGAAAATTTAGCACGTAGTATTACTGAGCCAGTACTTGGATCAACTGTCACTTCAGAAAACTGCAATGTGCCTTTATGAGGATAAACAGAGCCATCTTCCATAATAAGTTCAACGTCAGTTTGGCTAGTCGAATCAACACTTAGAGCACCTGATGATATTGCTTTTTTAAGTTTGGTAAGCTCATTACTTGATTGTGTTAAATCGATATAAATTGGATCTAACTGAGTCACTGTAGCAAGTGCAGTACTTTGGTTAGCACTAACTAGTGCACCTACAGTTACGCTTGATTTACTAATTTGACCACTAATTGGTGACGACACATGGCTGTAATCAAGGTTAATTTGCGCCGATTTTAACTGCGCTTTAGCCGTTAATAATTCTGCTTTTGCTTGTTTGTATGCGGCATCTGCTTCATCAAAGTCTTGCTGACTTACCGCTTTTATTTTTAAAAGCTCGCTAAAACGAGATGCTTTAGCTTTACTACTTGAAATACTCGCCTGAGCACGTGCAACACTTGCTTCACTTGCTGCTAAGTCTGCTTCAAATGTCGCAGGGTCTATTTGATACAGAGCCTGGCCTTGTTTAACCTCTTTACCTTCAACAAATAAACGAGATTGCACAATACCACTTACTTGTGGGCGAATTTCAGCAATTTGAAATGCACTGATACGACCAGGAAGTTCTTTTTTGAGAGTAAGCGCTTGGCTTTTTAATGTAAGTACACCCACTGGTACAGCTTTAGGAGCTGAAGCTTGTGACTGCTCAGCAGCCTGATCGCAACCAGTTAAAGCAACAGAACCGACGAGGGCTGACAATACAAATAAAGCGATGCGGGAACGCTGCATGTTAAATACCTTTTAGTTTAGAGTGAACGATCATTCTAAATTAAAACGCGCTGATAATGAATCTTAATTAGAAGAAATTTACACAAACTTACACTCCTCAGTACAATATACGTCTTAGGTTGCATTTAATGTTAATTAGATGAAAATAGAATCAAGACTGTATGAAAATAAAACAACTTAACATATTGAAATAATATCTCATTTTAGAAACAAAGCTTTTAACAGACACAAAAAAGCCAAGCAAATACAGCTTGGCTATTTATATAAAAACTAAAGCGCACACCTTATTTTAAAGGATATTAGCACTCTGCGGGTTAATAACCCTTGAAACTAACAACTGCTCTACCCTAATTCCTTCTACATCAACAACTTCAAACTTAAAACCTGAAAAAGTTAAATGCTCCGCGCGTTTAGGTATTCGCTTCATATTGTAAATTAAAAAGCCAGCGACCGTTTCATAGTGCATCTGGTCAGGAAATTCTTCTATATCAAGTACTTTTGCTAAATCGGTAATTGGGGTTAAGCCATCTACAAGCCATGAATTTTTATCGCGTTCTATGATTAATTCGTCGCCTTGATGAGTGATTAAATCACCCATAAACCCTTTCATTAAATCTTTTACCGTAACAATACCCACAGAAAGCGCATATTCGTTTACTACTACCGCAAATGGTTTTGCTGCACTTTTAAACGCATTTAAAGCTTCTGATAGGCTTAATGTTTCGGGTAAGTAAAAAACATCTTTATCAATTAGGTCGTCGTTTATATTGGCGGCTTCGCCTTTTAGGACTTGTCGTAAAATATCTTTAGATTCAACAGAGCCATGCAACTTATCTAAATTTCCTGACACCACTAAAAAGTGATTATGAGGATGATCTATAATTTTAGTGGCAATATCATGGCTAGATTCGTTTAAATCAAAATACACAATTTGGTCACGTGGCGTCATCACGCTTGATAAAAACCGTGCTTCTAGGTCAAACACATTGCCAATGAGTTCATACTCTTGCTTTTGCAAACTGCCATATGCAGCACCTGCATCCATCATGGCAACAATGTCCTCTGTTGTTACATTGTCTTCTCGCTCAGCCGGCACCTTAAATAAGCGCAGTACAAAGTTAGTAACACCATTAAAAAACATCACCAGCGGGGTTAATGCAAAGGTAACCCAGCGCATAATGGTTACTACACGAACTGCAACGGCTTCTGGCATGATCATCGCTAAACGCTTCGGCATTAAATCGGCAAACAATATAAACAAAGATGTAATAGTAAAAAATGAAAGTAAAAAGCTAATCTTTTCTAAATGCACACCTTGATAAAACAATACCAACACACTTTCAACATAAGGAGATAGCGCCTGCTCGCCCACAATACCGCCCAATATCGCTATCGCGTTGAGTGCTATTTGGATCATGGCAAAAAAAGCCCCTGGATTTTCTTGTAGCTTTAGTACCGCTGCTGCCTTTATATTCCCTTCATCTGCCATTACTCGCAGTTTTATTTTACGCGACGCTGCAATTGCTATTTCTGACATAGCAAACAACGCACTGATCAAGATCAATAAGCTAATCCCGATTAAATCACCCATTTAACGCTCCAAAAAGTTAGTGCTTTTTTAAACAAAAAGCAGCTGGATTATAATCGGTTTTTAAAATGCGGCAATTTATATTTATAAAATATATTAAAGTAATTTAATTTCATGAGGTTACATTGATCAAACTGTTTTTTTTAAACTGTTTAATTGCCTTTAAAGGCGACTTTTAATTGAACAACTAAGGCCGGATCCATATTTATATTACAAGCAAAAAATAATGGAGATTGAGCTGTATTTAGATTTAGTAATGGCTCGAGTAGCTCAAGCCTTGGCTCAGTTTTTATTCGATAGCTAAATTGCTTTTTGCTAAGAACAACAAAATCAAGAATATCGTGACGAGTGCTTATAAGTTTATCTATTTTATCTAGGCTATCGATGAGTAATAAATGCTTGCTTTCACTAAAGCCCCTTTCAAGCAAATAGTGATGACTAAAGTTATCACGCAGTACTGCTATTTTATATTTTTTAGCATCATTGAGAGTATTTAACTTTATACCTCTAGATTTTAGACCATAAATAGCAGAATCAAAGCTTTCCAGTTCGCCTACCCAGTTAAACTTACTTTCTCTATTAGGTAGTCGAACAATTGAAAATATACAGGTGTTTTTATCGCGTAGCGCTGCATTGTAAGATATGGCCCAACTATGCGCCAACATAGTGTATTTTATACCAGTGCCTTCTAGCGCTTTATGAACTTTATCGACAGAACGGCCAACGAGTTTATTATCTTCATTGAGATACTGAAAGTCCGGAAATACTTCCGTTACTATTGTAATTTCAGTTGCATCAACTTTAATACAGCTAATGAGCAATAAAAAGATCAATAATTTCATTCAGTGAGGCCTCAACCAACTCATTATATGTGTTTAATAAATATAGCTGAGGCTTTATGAACTGCTAGTTTTTAGTCATGTAATGCACACTTATACGCTGATAGTGCTAGTATTTATAGCACCTACAGCTTACTTGTTCATCGCACTAATTAAAAATGCTGAAATTTTGGCGCCTTCTCTAAGTGTTGTTTCAGAGCTTGATTGACCCACTAAAGAGCTGTCGGTAAAGGGGGCTATTTCCATCATATCAGCACCCGTAATCGGAAACTCATCCGCAATAGCTGATAAAATATCAAGCGCATGCTGTGGTGTTAAACCATTATGTTCTGGCGTACCTGTGGCTGATGCAAACTCGGCATCAAGCGCATCAATATCAAAGCTTACGTAAACTTCATCAACGTTATCGGCTTTTAGCTGTGCAATTGCATCAGCAGCAACGGCCGCTGCACCGCGCTCAATAATTTCATGTGCCCAGTGCTGCTTAACACCAAATGTACTTTCCCAATGCGCTTTTGGCTTACCACTTGAGCGTATACCAAACTGAATTAAATGATGCGGTGCCGGTAAAAATTCTAAAATATGTGTACACCACGAGCCAAAACATAAATCTATGCCTAAGCGCTCAACAAGTAAGTCGGTATGCGCGTCAAAGTGAATAATAGCGGTACGCTTACCTTGCTCACGTTTTGCCTTTAAATACGCTTTAGTAAGTGGGTAACTAATTGAGTGATCGCCACCAATACCAAATATGCCTTTATCTTTAAATGTTGCGTAAAAGCTGTCGCATACATCCTCTGTGATTGATAACGGACTTACGTAATAGTCGTTATCTTCATTACCGTATAGGGCTTTTTGGCAATTAGAAATAGTTGCATCGTTTAAGTATTTATCGTGAAGTAAATGTGGGATTACACGTACATCGCCTAAATCAAACGAATGACACTGCGGCTGCTGATCAATTAATGCTGAGCGCACAAATAACGGCCCCCAATTTGCGCCGCGTAAAATACCACCGCCACAGTCTGAGCTAATACCTAACATTACGGCTTTATGTGGAGAATTTGGTAGCTCATTTAAAGAGTCGCGCCAAAGTGAATCTACGTTTTCGGTTTGCCCATAAAGCTTATTACGTAGTGCGGCTTTGCGCTCTTTAGCAGTGTTTACTGTAAATACACCATCGCCTGGTGAACATAAATAGTGTTCAACTTTGTTTTTAAATGCTTCAAATTGTGTGCTCATAGTAAACTCCTTCGGTTTTTGTTCTGTACGCAGCTAATTAGTTTCGATTACTTTTGATTAGTTATGCAAAATTACTAAAAATGCCTAAACTTCAAATAAATTTCGTTTTTCTAAATAAGTGAGTGCCTAATGTAAATAAATACGTTTACTTTCATGCAATCAACAAAGCCATAAGCAAATGAATTTAAATGGTATTTAAATGATTCGGCAATCAACTTTTAAATTGTAGTTACGCGCTTGAGTGATACTTATTATGTCTGCTTGAACAAGTCAACACCGTAACGGAGCTGCGAATATAAGTGTTTGATTGAATATTCATAGTTGGTGAATAAATCAAATGAGTACTTAAAATTATTAAGGTTTAATTGGAGGAGTTAAGATAAAACGGACAATCGTCCTGTACTTGATAAACGTTTCTAGCAATGATGCTAGATTGACACAATTTATTATAAAAAGGCTTAGCTATGGAAAAGGTATTTCACTTAGGACTATGTATTGACGATCTTAAAGGTGCAAAACTTGCGATTGTACCGGGCGATCCAGATCGTGCTGCACGCATTTCACAATTCCTAGACAACCCAACCTGCCTTGCTCAAACTCGTGAGTTTCATGTTTACTTAGGTCAACTAAACGGCCATTCGGTGGTTGTTTGTTCTACGGGTATTGGTGGTCCATCTACGTCGATTGCAGTAGAAGAATTAGCACAACTTGGCGTGCGTAAATTTTTACGTATTGGTACAACAGGTGCGATTCAGCCACATATCAACGAAGGCGAAATTTTAATTAGCCAAGCGTCTGTACGTTTAGACGGTGCAAGCCAGCATTTTGCTCCTCTTAGCTACCCTGCTGTGTCTGACTTTTATGCAACACAAGCTATGGTACAAGCATGTGAAAACTTAAATATCGATTTTCATATTGGTATTACTGCATCAAGCGATACATTTTATCCAGGACAAGAGCGTTACGATACGCATTCTGGTTACGTTCCTAAATCACTACAAGGTAGCTGCGAAGAGTGGCAAAAACTGGGCGTGATGAACTACGAAATGGAATCAGCAACATTATTCACTATGTGTGCAGCCCTTGGTTTACAAGCAGCATGTGTAGCAGGCGTACTTGTTAATCGTACTCGCCAAGAAATACCAAATGTTGACCATGGTGAAATTGAGCGTAAATCTGTAGCGGTAGTATTAGAAGCGGCTAAAGTATTACTTGATTAATACGGATTCTATTATTAATGGGCTATTATAACGATAAGAAAATGGCTCAGTAACAAGGCAAAAATTATGAAGTATAGTTGTCTTATATGAATAATTTTTAACGCAGTTAGTGAGTTATTTAATTCGATAGAATGGCGCATTTTAATAAAGCACAGCTTTGCCTGTGCTTTATTGTTTTTAAGAGGTTATTTTAGCTGAGCGCTAATTACTTCTATTGCCGGTAGATTTTTAAAACTTGCAAGTACAGCACGTGCTACACCCTCTTGGTTTTCATGGCCTGCGGTTTCTAAAAGTGTAATTGATTTTACTGTACTTTCGTTAAAGCTAAGCCCTGCGATAAATAATTGGCTAAGTGCACTTTGTAGTGGCGACAAGCTTGGGCTGTACGCTGCGTTTTCTGCGTAACTTCCGTAAAAATCACCATTTTCAAATGTACTAATTTTTACTGCACTAAAGTTTTTACTATAGGGTACGTATGCGTTTAATGCTGTACTTGCTAGTTTTTCATCTAGTTGATCATTTGCAAATACTTGCTGGTGAGGCTCTGGATTAAACAAGCTAAACGCGTTACCTAAATCAGTCGGCCCAAACGAGTGCGGCAGTAATTCTGCCAATTTAAAGTGTTGCTCTGGCAATAAAATATCAAACTCTTTCGCATCAGCGAGTTCGTTCATAAACTGGCGGCAGTATCCACACGGTGCATCGCTAATCGCTATTTTAACTATTTTTTTAGCGCCGTTTAACCATGCGTTATTTATAGCCGATTGCTCTGCATGAACCACTAAACTCAATGCTTGATGATCAAACTCTACATTTGCACCAAAGTAAAAGTTTACCTCATCGTTTTCATCAAGTGCTTTAACAATTGCGCCTACATGAAAATCTGATATCGGCGCAACAGCATACTCAGAAGCCAAAGGTACTAAACCTTGTAATAATGCATCATCAGACACATTGAATTGTGCGCATAACGCTTTAATATTATTAGAATTTAATATGCCATGTTGTGATTTTAATTGACTACGTAATGACGCTGTTTGCGCTAAGTTTAATGTGATGTGAGAATTTGTAAGTGCTGTATCTTGCTGTACAGTAAAAGTTGCTGAAGCCATAACATTTTTTAATTATTCAATGGCTAAGTAGTTTAAAAGGTTAAGCCGCTAATTGCTAGGTTATTAAACGCAAAAAAGGGAGCACATCGCGTGCTCCCTTTAATTTTAACTGATATACCCAACAAAATAATTAATTGGTATACCTAACAAAATAACATGTTAGCCGGTATTACGCATACCTGCTGCAATACCTGTCATCGTGATCATTAATGCATTATCAATGTCACCTTCGTTGCGTTTTTCCTCTGAGCGAGCACGACGTAAAAGCTCAACCTGTAGTAAGTTAAGTGGATCGGTGTACGGGTTACGTAAACTAATCGACTCCTTAATCCAAGGTTGTTCGGCTAGTAGGCTTTTTTGCGGGCTAAGTGATTGTACCAAGCTAATGGCTTCTTGAAGCTCTTTACGAAGTGTTACACCCAGTGGTTTGTACATATCTTCCACCAGCGCATTATCGTAATGCTCACTCAACCAACAATCGGCTTTACTAAATACCATTTCTAGCATTTCTAGGCGCGATCTAAAAAACGGCCACTGTAAGCTCATTTCATTTAGTGTTTCGGCGCCGTATTTATCAAGCGCAGCTTTTAAGCCTGTTAACGCACCTAGCCATGCAGGAAGCATTAAACGGTTTTGGCTCCACGCAAAAATCCATGGAATAGCACGTAGACTTTCAACGCCACCATTAGGATTACGTTTTGCAGGACGCGAGCCAAGCGGTAACTTAGACAGTTCAAGCTCAGGTGTTGCCATTCTAAAGTAAGGTACAAAGTTTTCATCATGGCGAACTACATTACGGTAATGCTCACACGACTCCTCACTTATTAGCTTCATTACTTCGCGCCACTGCGGTTTTGGCTCCGGCGGCGGTAATAAGTTACTTTGCAGAACTGCGCCTGCGTAAATATTTAAGCTTTGCAGTGCTACATCGGGTAAACCAAATTTAAAGCGAATCATCTCGCCTTGCTCGGTTACACGCAAGCCACCTTTTAATGAGCCAGGCGGTTGTGAATGCAGCGCTTGTGCAGCGGGTGCACCACCACGTCCTACTGTACCACCACGTCCGTGGAATAAAACAAGCTCAATACCACGTGCATCAGCAAGCTGTACTAGCTTATCCATTGCTTCGTACTGCGCCCAACCTGCTGCCATCATGCCAGCATCTTTAGCTGAATCAGAGTAACCAATCATTACGTTTTGGGTGTTTTTAATGTGCCCGCGATACCAAACATTATCAAGCAATGTGGTAATTACATCACTGCCTGCGTTTAAATCGTCGAGTGTTTCAAACAACGGTGCTACTGGTAAATCAAAGCTACAGCCGCTTTCTTTTAGCAACAGTTGTACTGCTAAAATGTCTGACGCTGTTCGTGCCATCGAAATAATATACAAACCAAATGTTGCTTCGTCTTGCTTGGCAATTACATCAAAGGTATCAAGTACTTCTTGTACATCAGGGCTTGGTTGCCAATGTTTTGGAATAAGCGGTCTGCGCGAGTTAAGCTCTGCAAGTAAAAATGCTTGTTTGTCTTGCTCTTGCCATTGGTTGTAGTCGCCTAAACCTAAATAACGAGTCAGTTCTGAAAACACATCGCCGTGGCGAGATGAATCTTGGCGCACATCAAGTTTGGCTAAACGCAAACCAAAGCTATTTATACGGTGCAGTAAATCAAGTAATAAGCCATCCGCAACTACTTTCATATTACACTTTAATAACGAGCGATAGCACACTTCAACTGGGTGCTTAAGCTGATTAATATTAGTAATTAAATCTTGTGAATCGCTGCGCTTATTCTTAATTTTAGCACCTAAGTGCGCCACTGTTTCTGCAACCTGATTTTTAAGCTTTTTGATTACTGCTCTATATGGTTCAAATTCCTGCCCTGCAAGCTCAACAAGCTCATCACTGGCATCTGACATAGAGAGTTCAGCGCACAACGTTTTTAAGTCTTGAATGTATAAGTTAAGTGCCATCCAACGACCATGATCAAGCACTTCTTTTGTTACCTGCGATGTTACAAACGGATTACCATCACGGTCTCCACCCATCCACGATGTAAACTCAATTGGGCTGTAATCTATTGGTAACTCTAAGCTCAACTGGTCTTTAACATTCGCTGAAAATTCACGTAAAAAGCGCGGAACCGCATGCCACAGGCTATTTTCTATTACTGCATAGCCCCATTTGGCTTCATCAACTGGCGTTGGGCGAGAGCGACGAATATCGTCGGTATGCCAAGCTTGGCTAATCAGCTGTTCAATACGATTTAAAATATTGTCTCGCTCTTGCACTAAGTTATCTTTTCGCTCTAATGACGCTAAGCAATCACTTAGTTCAACGTGTTTGTTAATAATAGTACGGCGCGTAACCTCGGTTGGGTGAGCGGTCAGTACTAAGTTTATGTGGAGTTTTGAGAGTGTTTCGGCCAAATGATTACTGTCTAACTGGCCTTGTTCTGCTTTTGTAGCTAACGTTTTTAATGTTTGAGTGAGAGGGTTTTGTTGACCAAGGCCAACGTCATTAAAACGCGAAACGGTATGAAATTGCTCTGCTACATTAGCAAGGTTTAAAAAATGATTAAATGAACGGGCAACCGGTAAAAGCTCTTCATCACTAAGCGCATGTAAAACATCTATTAGCGCTTGTCTGTCGTCTTCGTTACCACTGCGAGATGATTTTGATAAAGCACGAATTTCTTCCACTTTATCTAAAATCGCTTGACCTTGGGCATCTTTGATTGTTTGTCCTAGTAGTTGCCCTAGTAAATTTACATTACCTCGCAAGGCGGCGTATTGTTCACTCATTTATCAGTCTCCATTTTTTCGTAGGACACTATTAATATCATCATGAAGAGATATTTAATAGATCCATTTGCAATGTCTTGTCGTAAAAAAGTATATGTAAAATAATCACAAAGCATTCACATGATCATTTTTTACGATGGTAACTGCCCTCTTTGTAGCACCGAAATGCAGCAACTAAAACACGCTGATAACAAAAACTTAATTACGCTTGAAGATCTTAACGCGAGCGACTTCAGCGAGCGCTACCCGTATATTGATAAAGACAAAGCAATGAACTACCTTCAAGCTCAAAAGCAATCAGGTGAAATGATTTATGGGCTTGATGTAACTTACGAAGCATGGAAAATAGTGGGTAAACACGGCTGGTTGAAAATTTTTCGCTTGCCAATAATTCGCTTTTTCGCTGACTGCGGATACCTATTATTTGCTAAGTATCGGCACCCCATCAGTCGCTTTTTAATGCCAAATACTCAGTGCAGTAATGGCCAATGTGGACTAAAAGCAAAAGGTGATAAATGAAAACTATTGTTTTATTCGGCGCAAGCAGTGCCATAGCAAATGCATATATAGAACATCTACAAATAAACACGCCTACTCATCAGATCGTTTGTATTAGTTCAAAAAGTATTGAATCTGGCTCAAGTGTTGTCCACCTGCATACTGACTACACAAAACAAAGTTTAGCGCGCGTTACTAATTACCTAAAAGAGCAAAATGCCGATATACAACAAGTTATTATATTCAATGGTACACTGCACAACGAAACCCATATGCCTGAAAAAAAGATGGAGGATTTAGACGCTGAGTATTTTAGCCAACTTCTAAATTCAAACACCCTAACTCCCCTACTTTGCTTGCAGAGTATTTTGCCGCTGTTAACCCACAAAACGCAGTGTACTATTACTGCATTAAGTGCGCGCGTAGGCAGCATAAACGATAACAAATTAGGTGGTTGGTATACTTACAGAGCGTCTAAAGCCGCGCTTAACATGCTATTTAAAACTGCCGCTATAGAGCTTGCTCGTCGTGCTAAAAACACCAAACTCATTTTGTTTCATCCAGGCACCACCGATACAGAACTCTCTAAGCCTTTTCAAAAAAACGTACCTGCAGGTAAATTATTTACGCCTGAATTTGTAGCTAAGCAACTTTTTGAATTAACAAACAACAACCCTGATTTAAAACTAAACGGTGAACCTGCTTATTTAGATTGGCAAGGCTCTACAATACCGTGGTAAGGACTTTTAATGCATTTTACTAAAGCGCAAATAGACGCACTTGAAAAACATACCCGTACACATTTAATTAATTCTCTTTCGGGTTTTAAAAGCGCTAATTTAATTGGTACGCAAGACTTACTTGGCAATACCAACCTATCTATTGTCAGCTCCGTTATTCACTTAGGTGCAAATCCACCGTTAGTCGCCATGATAATGCGCCCTCACAGTGTGCCGCGTCATACGTTTGAAAACATATTACAAACGGGCAATTACACCATAAACCAAGTGAATAAGTCAATTTATAAGCAAGCTCATCAAACTTCAGCCCGTTACGATAAAGACGAGTCTGAGTTTGACGCTACAGGCTTAACACCTGAGTACCTAAACGACTTTGCAGCGCCTTTTGTACAAGAAAGCCGTTTAAAGTACTCGGTGAAATTTGTAGAAAACCAACATTTAGCCATCAATGGTACCGAGCTTGTTATTGGCGAAATTATGGATGTATATGTAGATAAAGCAGCACTACAAAGTGATGGCTTTTTAGATTTACAAGCAATAGAAACAGTGGCAGTAACCGGGCTTGATAGCTACCACACCAGTAATAAATTAATGCGCCTGCCTTATGCAAAAAAACCTTAGCATGCATGTTATCTCATAAAATTGAATTCCCTTTTCACATTGCGCACAATGCCTAAAAACCAAGGAGAAAAACATGACCACCATAGGTATAGGTACACAATCAAGCGAGCAAGCGCTGGCAAGCTTAAGTAATATGACACAAACGCTAACCCCTATTGCTGCTGACGAACATTTAGAGCGCATAGCCAAGGCGCAAGCTTATATGCTAGCAAACAACATAGATGCAATTTATTTAAACGCTGGCACCAATCTAACCTACTTTACAGGCATGAAATGGTACGCGAGCGAGCGTATGGTTGGCGCAATATTACCCGCCCTTGGTGACGTTCAATATATAGCACCGTACTTTGAGATTGGCTCGTTAAACGGGTTTAAAGTGATAGATGGGCCTATTCACGGGTGGCAAGAGCACGAGAACCCTTATGCACTTTTTGTAGAAGAGCTAAAAGAACTAAACATTAATGAAAACGCAACTATTGGCATTGATGAAAGCGCACAATTTTTTATATTCGACGGTATTAATAAAGCGCAAACGGGTTTAACACTCATAAACGCACAACCTGTCACTGCGCATTGCCGTATGCATAAATCAGTTCACGAGCTTAGCTTAATGCAGCGCGCTATGGATATGACCTTAGCCGTGCATCAAGCCACAGCAAGCATGCTTTATGAGGGAATAACTACCACCGAAGTAGAAGCCTTTATTAAACAAGCACACCAAAAAGTAGGCGCGCCAGGTAACTATTTTTGTATTGTTTTATTTGGTGTTGCAACGTCTTTTCCGCATGGTGTTAAAGACGCTCAAGTACTTAAAAAAGGCGATATGGTATTAATAGATACCGGCTGTAAAGTGCACGATTACCTATCTGATATAACCCGTACTTATGTATTTGGCGAACCAACAATGCGCCAACGCATGTTTTGGGATCATGAAAAATCAGCGCAAATGGCGGCGTTTAATGCAGCTAAAATCGGTGCTACCTGCGAAGACGTAGACGCTGGCGCACGTACTTATTTAGCAGCGCAAGGGCTCGGGCCGCAGTATCAAACACCGGGTTGCCCGCATAGAACGGGCCACGGCATTGGGCTAGATATTCACGAATGGCCATACTTAGTTGGCGGTGATAAAACCCCACTTGCCCCAGGCATGTGCTTTAGTAACGAGCCAATGTTAGTTATACCCGATGAATTTGGTGTGCGTTTAGAAGATCATTTTTACATGACCGACAACGGCCCTCATTGGTTTACACAACCTAGCTATAGCATTGACGACCCATTTGGGCTTAACGCCTAAAACTGATTACCTTCAAGAGCAGCTGTTTAGCTGCTCTTTTTAGTTTGAGGATTGATAATGCATACTTCGTCCCAATATCCTTTTTTATACTTAGTTATAAGCAATCCTCAAAAGGATAAATATGAAAAACTTTAAAATTGATATCGTTTCAGACGTAATGTGCCCTTGGTGCGTAGTGGGTTACAAAAACCTAGAAACTGCACTAGAGCAACTCAAAGACGAAATGAGTGCAGATATTACGTGGCATCCTTTTGAACTAAATCCAGATATGCCAATTGAAGGTCAAGACTTAAACGAACATTTAATGCAAAAGTACAACCTAACAGAAGAGCAAGGCGACGAAAATCGTAAAAACATGTTCGAAGCAGGTCAACGTGCTGGGTTTACCTTTAACTTTGATGGCAAACGAATCATGATCAACAGCTTTGATTTGCATCGTTTATTAATGTGGGCACGTGAAGAAGGTAAGCAAACAGAGTTAAAACTCGCCTTTTTTGAAGCGCACTTCACAGATTTAAAATACTTAAATCAAGAAGAAGCGTTGCTCGACGTTGTTGAAAAAGTGGGTCTTGATAAAGAAACTGCGCGCGGTATTCTACATTCAGACAAATACGTACAAGACGTACGCCAAGAGCAAGACAACTTTAAACAGATGGGTATTACTTCCGTCCCTACATTTATCATAAACGATAAATATGCACTTACTGGCGGACAACCAAGCGACTCATTCATTCAAGCACTAAAACAAATTAGTGAAGAAGAAGCCAAGCAAGACGCTTAACGAGTTAAATAGTTGTTTAACACTTAAAAAGGCTGCACATTGCAGCTTTTTTATTGCGTATAAGTAAGCGAACAATAATCACCTTACTATAAACTTATTTGATATTTTATCGTCAACATACAGCACTGACATACGTGTGGTTATTCGTAACACCACAAGCGATTTATCTCTAACACAGCCTCTAAGATTCTCGTAAATGAACTTCTCTGTATAAAAATCAGGATGGGTATTTGTAGTGCTCAACTAATTTCGGCTGATGGGCACAACGCTCAGGCAACGCTATTTTCGTCTGCGTAAAAATTTAAGTTAAACACGTAGGTTGTGTAGAGCGTAGCGAAACCCAACGAATATTCAATATTAGACAACTAGCTTGGCAGAGAGGGTAACCACCGTTTTCAAACATATTTGAAAACGGTGGTCGGATAAGCAAAGCGCCATCCGACACAGTAACTTATTTGAGTGTCGGCGCACATAAATAGCTAATTTATATAGCAAAAAAAAGCAAGACAGGCACCTTAATTGAACAAGCTAAGCTATCCCAATTAAGATGGGTGTCACGTTAATTTGCTTTTGAGTTATAACCAGTTTGGCGCATTGACGCCGTTTTTGGGAGCGTCCATCTCATCATCCATCCTAATTATTAGTTGTTTAATAGCAGCTTCAAAAATTAAAGTAGACTGCCACTTTAATTGGACTAACAAAACTGTGCTACTAAATTTACTTTCTAAACTTAGAGTTCATCTTTTTCCATTTTTCGCTAAAAAATTGGGATGGGGGTCAGTGTTATTTAAATTTTAGTGAATCACTCTAAATTGTTTGTTATATTTTTAGTTGCCACCCAACTCTTTTATATTGGTGAACCACCACTTTTTCATTAGGCAGCCTCCTTTTTATTAACTTAGTAAGGCGACTTGCTCTCAAAGGCGACACGGAAGAACCAATGATAATACTTTCAATATCATTCTCATTTACTTTAACTACATCTAGATTACTATTGATGTTCCTTACTTTAGCATTCGATTCAGAGCAAACAATTCTATATTCATTTTCATAACTCCATTCCGACATTTTCATAAAGAAGTACTTCTGCATAATATTTAGAGTAATATCAGAAAATATATCTGAGTGTTTGTCATTGAAACCACCTTTTGCTTCCATTTTCACAACAACTGAAGCCATAACGTTGAAGGCATTGTTTAAGCTTTGATGACCATTTTTATAATTTACTTTTTGTGGAGAGCCAAATGATGGATTTTTCTTGAACTTAACAACAATACCTCGATGTTCGTCTGCATAATGTGACCACATGAGCAAGTTATCTGGCTTAGTCGTTAATGATAGGATTCTGAAATGGCTAATAATATCCGACCAACTATTTAATAATTCGTTACTAATTACTTTAAATTCTTTCTTCCAATTTCTTTCTTCAGCACTTAAGTGGTTTTTAAACTCAGACTGAAAGCCATTAAACTCCGGATAATATTTCGCGACTGCACTTATCATTGTGTCCTGTAGACGTATGACATTTAATTCTAGCTCAGGAACTGTCGAGTCCATAGGATCATTGAACTTTAATGGATCTGTGAACTTTATTGTTTTGTATCTTAGTAATAACCTTAAAGTACTTTGGTTCATATATTTATAGTAAGCTTCAGATGTCGATTCTTTATGTTCTACTGTAGCTGAACTTTCATCATCTTTACTTCTAACCCTATTTTTTATCTTTTTATTCAAAAAGTTAACTCTTCTTTTGAGTTTTTTTATTTGTTTGAATCTACTCATATCTTCCCAAAAAACATCGCCAAATTAAGATGACACCCATCCTAATTCTTAGTTCGTCAAAGTGTAAAGTTTTGGATAGGTGCTGAGGTGGACGCTTGTTAAGACGCGTCAATTGCCAAATTGCTTAAGTAAATTAAGTACGATAAAGTACTTTGATTACATGCCAGCCGAATTTTGTTTTAACTAGGTGGGGTTCTAAAATTGCACCTTTAAATGCAATTTTATCAAACTGTGGGACCATTTGTCCGCGTCCAAATTCACCTAAGTCACCGCCTTTTTTACCCGATGGGCATGATGAGTATTTTTTAGCTAAGGTTTGAAACTTTGCACCTTTACCTAATTGCTTAATAATATCTTCTGCAATCTCTTTGTGCTTAACCAAAATGTGAAGTGCATGTGCTGTGTTTGCCATGAAAAAAGCCTTTTATACCGTTAGCTAAAATTAAACGCGGCGATTTTAACACAACCCCATAAACCTAGCATCTACTTATACTGCAGTGTATTAATGCCTAACTTATAAATAATGTTTAGCATCATCTGGGTTGGGAATTCTGCAGTACTGATATTTTCCAAATAAGGTATAGCGGTTTAAAGCAACCCTATCGTATAACCAATTATTAAACCTATTTGGCAAAATACTAAATACGTTTGCTAGCTTGTATGGGTAACCTAGCTGCTTAACAACGTTAAAAAAAGCATGGCTTTGTGTAAATGCTTTACCATTTTCAACAAACACCATTGAGGCGTATTCAATTGTTGAAAAACCAAAGTGTGTTAACAACAATTCCCCTTTTGGAGATTGCACACTGCATAATTTAAAAATGGTATTTGTATCGTGAGTAATAATAAAATTACACCACGCGCTGCATAGCTTACATTGCGCGTCGAATAATATAATTTTTTGATTAAGCATTAATTTAGCTGCATCATCACTCATAACACTTTCCTTAAATTAAGTACTTTACTGCTGCACCGGCTTTTTTTGTAGTTTACGCTGTAACGTACGCCTATGCATATTAAGTTGCCTTGCGGTAACCGACACATTGCCATTATTACTGCGTAATACTTGTTGAATATGCTCCCACTCTAAGCGCTCTGGCGACATAACCGCATCATCAATAGCACTGGATGTAGGTGCCACAGGCTCGGTGTTAAGCGCTTTTAATAATGTTGCCATATCAACTGGCTTGGTAAGGTAATCGTTTGCGCCTAAACGCATTGCCTCTACTGCGGTTGCAATACTTGCAAACCCAGTTAGTAAAACAATATGTGCTTGTGCAAGTAAACTACGCAATGGGTTTATGAGTGCAAGCCCATTATCGTCACCGAGTTTCATGTCTAATAAAACAAAGTTAGGTAGCAGTTTACGTGCAGCAAGTAAGGCATCACTTTGGTTATGCGCCACTTCACAAATAAAGCCCTGCTTAGTTAAGCGCCTTGCAAGTGTATTGGCTAAATTAATGTCGTCTTCAATAATAAGTAACTTCATGAGGCGTTATTCTCAGTGTTTACAATAGCGAGTTTCACTTTGGCAACAGCGCCGCCATCTGCATGGTTAAATAAGGTAAGTGAGCCATTTAAACGCTCAAAAGTAACATTTGATAAAAGCACAGCAAGCCCCATTCCTTGATCGCTTGGCATAAGTTGCCCGCCCAGCTCTGCTAATTGCGATGATGAAAAGCCTGGGCCAAAATCACGAATTAACAAGTAAACACATTCACTATGTATGTTATCTTGCTGCCAACTCAGCTCTAATTGAGTTTGGCTTTGATTTTGATTGGCGAGCGCGGCGTTTTGCAATAAATTCAAAATAGCAGGCAATAACATCGCATCACTCAATAGCGTTGCCGCAATAGGTGCCGTAATCCATTTAATGTGCTGATCAGGGTATTGCAGTAAAAGTGTATCTGTAATTTGTGTTTGCAGCTGCTTTACCGTTGTATGCTCTTGCGAATTTTTAAGGCGTAATTGCTCTGAGAGTTTTCTAAAGCTGTTAAGTTGCGTACTGCACTGAGTAAGCGGCGCTTGCATGTGCTTAACAATAGGGTTGTTTGGTTGATCTTCTAATAACTCTTCAAACAGTAACTGTAAGTTTGCAATTGGAGTCGCTAGTTGATGGGTTATTTGTGCAGCAGCGCCATCTAAGGTAACAAGCTGTTCGTTACGTAATTGTTTTTCACGCACATTTGCAATAATACGCTCTCGCTCTTTAAGCGCCCTGTTCATTGCGCCAATAACAAGTGCAATTACACTAGCACTTAAAACAAAATTAACCCACATCCCAATAAAGTGACCACTCATATTCATTTGATGCATACTGTGATCGGGCATCTTTATCAGCAAAAAACTGTATGCAGCAATCGCTAGTACTGCAATATAAGCTAATCCTTTTTCTCGTAGCGTTACAGCAGCTATCATTATCGGGAGCAATAACAGTGATACAAATGCATTAGTTGCACCGCCGCTTAGCGAAAGCAAAACCGTTAAAAATAATACGTCTGCAGTTAGCTGCATCAACATACCTACAGGTTTAGCTTGGCTTACATTACGATAAGCAAACAGGCTAATAAGCTGAAACACAGCCTCAACGGCAATAACAATCAGTAAAGGCAGTAATGCAATTTGATGTTCTAGTAAAAAATAAACGCTAAGCACAGCAATTAATTGCACGGCAATTGCGCCGCTTCGCAGCATTAATAGTCGACTAATAGTAGGGTCGGTACGCATTAACAAGAGGTAATTGCCCAATCAAATGTTTAATAAAGGTATTTTAACGGGTATATGGCTTTTAATCATCATCCATCGAAATTGAAAACGGCGCACAAGGCGTTCCTTGGTGAAACACCATTTGCCATTGCTCGCCTTGTTTACGCCAAAGCGACATACGTAACGAGTAATTAAACTCCGCCCGAGCAGAGCGCCTATAAGCAGCTTGGTAGCTAAGTTGCACTACATCACCACTTAGCATTCGGCCCTTAAAATGCTGATTATAAAACTGTGGCACAACCTCGGTAGGTAAGCGGGTAAGTACTTGGTATTTATTAAATGTAGTGCCGTTGGCTGCAATTTCGATAAATTCATCATCGAGTAAAGCATCTAATGCGCGCTCAGACTGGCGAATTTCTGGGTCTAATAACTGGCGCTCAGCGTCAATCAAATGATTAAACAACGACACTTTTATTTTGCTGCTCATAACCTTCCCTATTGTTTATAAACTGACTTTGTTTTTACAACCTATGACACCATAAAAATAAGCTAACATTTCGACAATACGCTAGTAAAATTAATAATATCTGTTTGCCTGAGAACACTTAATCGGCTACTTTTTATTGTAAGCATCGTTAATAACCCACATATTACTATTGTACTCCTGCTTGTTCTTTTTTAAATCAACTTATATATAATTCTCTTTTAATTATCAGTAATTACAAGCCAAAACACCTATAAACTGGTCTTGAAAGGCAATTTTTGATATAACGTCTTCATTAGTAACACATGTCAGACCACCTTAAGAGAACATACTATGCCTTACGCACATATCACAGGTTGGGGTAAATGCATTCCACCAGCAAGCATTAGCAACGATGAAATTAGTGAAATAGTTGATACCACCGACGAGTGGATAACCTCGCGTACAGGCATTAAATCTCGCCGAGTGAGCCATGTAAGTACCGCCGAGCTGGCAACCGTTGCTGCTAAGCATGCTATTGCGTGCGCAGGCGTTGATCCTAAAGATATTGATTTAGTGATATTAGCAACCTGTACACCTTCTACTGTTGTGGCAAATACCGCCTCACAAGTGCAAAAAAATATTGGTGCAACCGGCGCTGCCGCAATGGATACAAACGCGGCATGTTCGGGCTTTTTATATGCATTGCAAGCCGCTACAGCACAAATTCAAGCGGGTATGATCAAAAAAGCAGTGGTCATTGCCGCTGAGCGTATGACCTGGTACGTAAACTGGGCACGTCGCGATAGCGCTGTTTTATTTGGCGATGGCGCAGGTGCAGTAGTACTTGAAGCGGCAGATACGCCAGCTGGTTTACTAGCAACCAAAACTGGTTGTGACAGTGAAGACCGCGATATTTTACACATCACTAACTTTGGTAGTGATTTAAATAAATATGAGCCAATTGGTCCATCTGATTTATTATTTGAAGGTCGTGAAATTTTCAAACGTGCTGTTAAAGGCATGAGCGAAGCGTGCGACGATGTACTTAAACAAGCCGATTTGAGCCTTGATGACATTAATGTACTCGTTCCACACCAAGCTAACTTACGTATTATTCAGGCTATTCAGCATCGTTTAAAAGTACCTGACGAAAAAGTAATGGTTAACATTGGTGAGTATGGTAATACCTCTGCTGCTACGATTGCTATTGCGTTATGTGAAGCCGTTGAGCAAGGGTTAATTAAACCGCATTCGAACATTATGTCTGCTGCATTTGGTGCAGGCCTTACCTGGGCTGCAAGTTACATAAAATGGGGCGAACGCGTAACGCCTATTAGTGTAAGCGATGCCGCTTTACCGCCATGTAATAAAACCGGTTTAGAACTTGTAGCACCGGCCGTTAAAGCATGTAAAGAAGCACAGCCAAGCTAACACAACATGTAATAAGTCACATATAAAACGCACTTAATTAAGTGCGTTTTTGCTTTTTAAGGAATTAAATTTGAAACTTTTAGGTATTCACCACGCTGCTATTATTTGTAGTGACTATGCACGTTCTAAACACTTTTATAGCAATGTACTTAAACTTAACGTTATTAATGAGCACTTTAGAGCTGATCGTAATTCATATAAGTTAGATTTAGCCATGCCAGATGATAGCCAAATAGAGCTATTTTCGTTTGATGGAGCGCCCGCAAGACCAAGCTATCCCGAAGCACAAGGCTTAAGACATTTAGCTTTTAAGGTAGCGGATGTACAGATTGCAAAAACGTATTTAGAGTCGTGCGAAGTAAACGTTGAGGATATTAGAGTGGATGAAATAACCGGCAAAAAGTTTACCTTTTTTGCCGATCCAGATAACTTGCCACTTGAGCTTTATGAGGTTTAAAACTCATAAGCTCAAGTTCTTACTATTGAATCAAAAACTACTTATTAAAACGATTTTGTAAGTAGTTAAATACAGCACGAATACCTAATGCTTCACCACCCGTTGGACGACCCGGTAATGCACGTAAGTTCCACGCCATTACATCAAAATGTACCCATGGTGTTGTTGGCTCAACAAATTCTTTTAAGTAAAGCGCCGCTGTAATAGCACCACCAAACGGTGTACTTGCACAGTTTGCCATATCGGCTACATCACTTTTTAGTAAGTTTTTGTATTGCTCAAACAACGGAAGTTGCCAAACAGGGTCATGTACACTTAAACCTGCATCAATAATACCATTTGCTACATCGCGCTCTGTTGAGAAAAAGCCCGGAAGCTCAGTACCCAATGCAACACGACATGCGCCAGTAAGGGTGGCAAAATCAATAATTAGCTCAGGATTATCGTTTTGTGCTTCGCTTAATGCATCACACAATACTAAGCGCCCTTCTGCGTCTGTATTATCAATTTCGACCATAATGCCTTTGCGTGTTTTAACAACATCGCCAGGGCGAAATGCATTGCGCGATACTGCATTTTCAACAGCGGGTACAAGCACTCGTAATCTAATTGGTAAGTTAGCGGCCATAATAAGCTGTGCTAGTGCAATAACATGTGCTGCGCCGCCCATGTCTTTTTTCATGTTACGCATGCCAGAGCTTGGTTTTAAATCAAGTCCACCTGAGTCAAAACATACGCCCTTACCTACTAGTGTAATTAATGGAGCATCTGTTGCACCCCATTTTAAATCGAGTAAACGCGGTTTGTTTTCACTTGCACGACCCACCATGTGAATAGTCGGGTAGTTTTGCTCTAGTAACTCATCGCCAATCCACTGTGAAAATTCGCCATTGTAAGTCACAGCTAAATCTTCCATTACTTGCGATAAATGTTGCGGCATCATGTCTACCGCTGGAGTATTAACTAAATCACGTGCAAGTGTAATGGCATCAGCTTGTTGGCTAATACGCTCAAACAACGCTTTATCGCTAATGGCTAATTGCGCTTTTGCTGTTGGTTTTTCTTTATATTCACTAAATTCGTAACCACCAAGCACAAATCCTAAAGCAACTTGCTCTACAAAAGCGCTCTCGCCTTGAATTTGATAAGTACCAGTAGGAAGTGTATTTGCTAAATTACCCGCAGCCCAAAAATCATCGCTACTTTGCATTAAACAAAATACCTGGCTTAACTCGCCCGTTTTAGCATCAGGGATTAAAGCAACACCTTGCTTTTCGAAACCTGTATTAGTTAACCAATTTTGTATAAATGCAGGCTGCTGTGCTTGCCAGTCAGATAATTCGTTTTTAAGAATAAAAGATAAAGGAATACCAGAAGATGTATGACGTAGTAATGCACTCATTAAAAAGCTCATATAATATAAAAATGGTACTTAAGAGCATATCAATAAGCGCACCTAAAAGGTATCGCTAATTTGAAGGGATTTTAGCTACTTTTTTAAGCTATTTTTGGATTCTTGCTTTTGATTTTCTTGATCTATTTTAGCATCAAGTTCTTTAATAGATTTGTTCATATTAAACGAACTTGGCAGTACATCAACTCCCACTAAACTCCCTAATTTAACAACTAAAGGAATTGTAAGCGGGGCAAAAGGTAATACTGCAAACACACCGAGCCCTAACCCTTTTAAAATATCAACAAACTGTTCATTGGCGCGTTTTAACTCCTCTTTACTTGTTTGGCCTTGAGTGTAGCGCCTATAAATAGAGAGCATTTCTTTGGTTTCTTGTTTTTCTTGCGCAAGTGCAATTTTAAGCGCCACCATAGCACGGCGAAAACGCAGCTGTTGGCGTTTTTTACTAATTTTAACTACCCGCCAAGGTGCACGGTGAATAACTTTATATAATCGCATAACTTTTATTTTTACACAGCAGCACGGGTTCACAAAGAATAATTTACTTACAACATCCTTTAACTTATCCTTTGCACCAAATTAGTATTAAATACATACAACAACACTGAATATGACAAACCAACTACCGCAAAAACCTGAAAAACCAAAATCTGATGAATGTTGTGGTGGTGGCAGTTGCTGCCCCTGCGTGTGGGATGAATATAAAGAAAAATTAGCAACTTGGCGATGTGCACAAAACATTGAAAACCCCACCAAAAAGAAACAAATAAATAACATTTAAATACTGATAACGCATTAATTTTCCTCTCAACAACCCTATTTGCACTTATTTAGTTCATTTTAGCTTTACTTTGCACCATTGTTGCATTTTTTCTTAAATTGAATCTTTTTGTTATCAAATGGTTAATTAGTAATTGCCCTTCCCGTTTTTTACCTATAGTCTGTAAATAGGACTTCACAAAAAGTAAGCTTAATTGATTAGGCTTTTGAGCTAAACCCTCAAACTTATGTGAAACAAAAAATTAAGTTAAAAATAAATGATGTGAAATTAGCATCAAAAATAAGAATTATTCTAACTGGGGAAAATTAGAATGAAATTAAAAAATAATGCGCTAAACCAAGCAATCAAATTTGCTTTAGCTACAACCACTGCAGGGTTGTTTTTTTCGGGTTCTGCTATTGCAGCAGACGAGCAACAGCAAACTAAAGTAAATAAAAACGTAGAGAAAATTGCCGTAGTAGGTACGCGCTCAGCTCCACGTTCAATCGGTGACTCACCAGTTCCAATCGATATTATTGGCGGCGAAGAATTAGAAAGATCAGGCAATACCGACATGCTTGAGCTTTTAAAAGGTGCCGTGCCATCTTTTAACGTACATCAAAATCCTATTAGTGATGCGGCCTCTCTTGTTCGCCCAGCTAACTTACGTGGTTTACCATCAGACAGCACATTGGTTCTTTTAAACGGCAAACGTCGTCATCGTGCTTCTGTAATTGCATTTTTAGGCGGTGGTATTAACGATGGCGCGCAAGGCGCAGATATTTCAGTTATTCCAAGCATTGCTATTAAACAAGTAGAAGTACTTCGTGATGGCGCAGCTGCACAATATGGTTCTGATGCAATCGCGGGTGTAATGAACTTCCAACTAAAAGACGCTTCTGAAGGTGGCAAATTAGAAATCCGCCATGGTCAATTTTATGAAGGTGACGGCGATACAACACAAGTGTCGGGTAACGTGGGTTTACCGTTTACCGACAATGGCTTTGCTAATTTAAGCTTTCAATATAAAACAGCTGATGCAACAAGCCGCTCAGTTCAACGTGCCGATGCCGCAGCACTTTCAGCTGCCGGTGTTCCTGATGTATCTTCTCTTGCACAAGTATGGGGCGCACCAGAAGTAAACGACGATATTACAATTTTTGGTAACGTAGGTTTAGAGCTAACAAACGATTCTGAATTTTACATGTTTGGTAATTACTCTGAACGTGATGTACGTGGTGGCTTTTACTACCGTAACCCGCAAACACGTTCTGGCGTTTACTCAAATGATGGTGGCGAAACACTACTTGTTGCAGATTTAACACCTGATATGAGCGCTAACTGTCCTACTATTGCAATAACAGATGGCAACGTATTAGATGATCCTGCTTATATAAATGGTGTAGCGAACAACCCAGATTGTTTTGCCTTTAACGAAACGCTTCCAGGTGGCTTTACACCTAACTTTGGCGGCAACATTACTGATACTTCTTTAACTATTGGTACTAAAGGGCGATTCACTGGTGGTTTCTTAAAAGATACTTACTATGACTTAAGCGGTACTGTGGGTTTAAATGAATCACGTTACTTCATCTATGACACGGTTAATGCTTCTTTAGGTGCGGATACGCCACGTGACTTCAGTCCGGGTAAATATGAACAGCTAGAGAAAAACTTTAACTTTGATTTATCAAAGGGTGTCGACTTTGGTTTAGCTTATGATGTAAACATTGCCGGTGGTTTTGAATGGCATGAAGAAACATTCACTATCATTTCTGGTGATGAAGAATCTTACACAGCAGGCCCTTTAACAGCACAAGGTTTTGGTATTGGCTCTAACGGCTTCCCTGGTTTTAAACCATCACAAGCAGGTGAGTTTTCTCGTCGTAACTATGCAGCGTATGTTGATGTTGAAGCACCCTTTACTGAAGACTTTTTAATGGGCGTAGCGCTTCGCTTTGAAGACTACGACAGCTTTGGTACTACAACTAACTACAAAGTAATGGCTCAATACCATTTAACTGAAGATTTAAATATTCGTGGTTCTGTAAGTAGCGGTTTCCGTGCACCTACAGTTGGTCAAGCTAACGTAAGTAACGTACAAACAAGCTTAGACAGCGGTGTATTACAAGATTCAGCGCTTCTTCCACCAACAAACCCTATTGCAGTGCAATTAGGTGGTACAGAGCTTGAACCAGAAGAATCACAAAGCTATACGCTTGGTGCTGTATACACAATCGGCGAGTTATTTTTAACGCTTGATTACTACAACATTCAAGTAGATGACCGTATTAGCCAATCAGATAAAATCAACTTAAGCCAAGCAGATAAAGATACGCTTACAGCGGCTGGCGTGCCTAATGTACAAGGTCTTGCTCAAGTAAGCTTTTTTACAAATGACTTTGATACAACAACTCAAGGTATCGATTTAGTTGCAAACTATACTGCTGAACTAATGGGCGGTAGCTCTACATTTAGCCTTGCTTATAACTGGAATGATACTGAAGTAACTCAATTTAGTGAGATTACAGGTGCGTTTAAAGTTAAACGCTTAGAAGAAGATTTACCTAACCATCGTGCAACGTTCACATTGTCTCAACAATGGGAATCAGTTTCTGCATTTGCTCGTGCAAACTACTACGGCGAATACCAAGGTGTTCACGTTGATTATGATGCAACAGCTAAAACAGCAGATGCTGCAGTCACTATTGATGCTGAAGTAACTTACTTCTTAAATGAATCAGTTAGCTTCTCTGTAGGCGCTCAAAACTTATTCGACCAAGATGCTGAAAAACTTGATTTTGCAGATGCAACGGGTATCCCTAATAACAACTGGGGTGGTCAGTTCTACGAAACATCTCCGTTTGGTATTAACGGTGGCTTTTACTACGCTAAAGCAACATATACTTTTTAAACTATTTTCATGAAGAACCAAAGGCGAAATGTTAAAGACATTTCGCCTTTTTAATTTTATAGTTAATAAAAATAATAATAATGTCTAACTATGTTACTTAATAAAGCCAACCAATTATTTCAACAAAATAAACTCAAAGAAGCTGAGTTTCATTTTAAAACGCTATTAAATAGTAATCCCGAAAATGGTGAAGCTTTATTTGGCTTAGGCAGAATTGCCCTACGATTAGAGCGTTATGACGCTGCCGTGTACTTACTCCAAAAAGCGTGTGAGCGCATGCCTCATATGCTTGAACCATTACATGCCCTTGCTGATGCATTTAACGGTGTTAATTCGCCAAACGATGCGTTAACGGTGCTCGAATACGCAAAAAAATTAGCAAGTCATAACCCAGAGCCTCATTATTACTTAGCACAGCACTATTTAACACATGGCGAGTTAGATAAAGCCCATACAACCTTTGCTCATGCACTCAGTATTGGGGTATACCCTGTAACAGCTTATATTTTATTTGAACTTGTGCAGTTAGGCCGGTTTGATAAAGAGCATAATTATGTAAGTAATTTGCACCACTTACTAACTCAAACGAGCAATTTACGTTTAAAAATGGTGTGTTACTACGCATTAGCAAACAGTTACGATGCACTTGAAGATACCGAGCAAGCATTTAATTATTTTATATTGGCAAATAAATTACAAAGAAAATTAAGTGAATTTAACACTAAAGATTTAATCCCTTTTTACGATGAAATAATAAAATACAACACCGAGGAATTTATTGCCTCTGCCGATAAAAAATTTACAGGTAATATTACACCTGTATTTATTATTGGTATGCCTCGTAGTGGCTCTACCCTTTTGGAGCAAATGTTGGCAAGCCATAGTCAGTTTTCGAGCCTAGGAGAAAGTACGAGTATTAGTAATAACGCGGTTGCTTTTATCGAGCAAAAAACGGGAGTTGCTTACCCGCAATGTTTAGCGCATTTAACGCCTGACTTAATCAAAAAAGCCCGCGAGCTTTATATCGCAACATTAAAAACAGCATCGCCCATCAGACCTTTTATAATAAATAAACTGCCGAGTAATTATCAGTCGCTCGGACTAATATATATCCTATTTCCAAATGCCAAATTTATAAACTTAAGCCGCAACTTTAATGCTACTGCGTTTTCTATTTTCACTAATTACTTTGCCGAAAACGAGCCTTATTTTTGCTCACTACCTGAGTTTAAGCTTTACCATAGTGTGTATGAAAAACTGATGAGCCATTGGTACTCCTTTAAAAGTATGCCAATTTATGATGTCAGTTACGAAGATTTAGTGAGCAACCCAAAAGAGCAGCTAACGCAGTTACTTGGTTTTTTAAACTGTCATTTTGAACAGCGTTGCTTAGCGTTTTATAAACAAAAAACACCGGTAACCACGTTGAGTAAACATGCTATTCGCCAACCTATTAATAACGCCGCAATCGCTAAGTGGGAGCGTTACAAAACACCGCTTTTAAAGTTACTTGATGAGAATTAATTAGGGCCTGTTTATCTTTCGAGGTTAAATTTGCAGTAGGCTGTTTGGTATTTAGGCAAGGCAGAGCCTATGTAGTGTGGTTGTTCCCCATAAATAGGCGATAACGTAGCATAAAGACCAAACATGCGCTGCCTTTTGGGTTCAACCCTGAAAGGTCAACAGGTCCTACAGATGTGCTTTAAACCAATTAAGTAAATCTTTAAATTGATCATCACGCGCACTTGGGTGGGTAAGCATATTAATATGATCGTAATCAAAATTATGCCCGTGTTTACGACCGTAAATTCGCATTTGTTGAATGCCAGGCCCTGATTCGTCCATAAACTTTTGAATATCGATTGGTTGCGCTAATGCTTTATCTTTTACCGCAGCAATATGAAGCGTTGGCGGTAAATGCAGGTTGTTTAGAGCTTTTGCATAATCAAAATTATCATCAGAATCTATCCATGGCTTCTTTTTAGCCCATTGCATACTTTGATAATGCGACTTTTGAGTTTCGTTATCGCTTCCCCACTTATAACCTTTAGCATTTAAATAGCCGTGTTTTTTAGCAAGTAAAGGTGCCATAAAATACCAAATTAAATTGGCTTGTAATAATTTTTGAGGATGGTTATTAAATAAAGAACGCTTAGAGCCAAAATACACACACGCTTTTACATCATTAATATACTCTGGAAAACGTGCAAACGCGCTGTTCATCAATACCCCGCCCCAAGAGTGAGCGACCCAGTAGTCAGGCTTCTTGCCTTCAATCAACTCTATTTGCTTAATAAAGGTAGGGATGTCTTCTAGGATAGACTCAGTTTGTCCATATTCGGACTCGCTCGAAATAATTGGCTTACTATCACCTCGTCCACGTAAATCAGCCACATAGCATCGGTACCCATGCTCAGCCAAAAAAGGGGCAAGCCCTTTATTAGAATGGGTGTAAAAAATTTTACCGTTTTCTACAGCTCCATGCATAAAAAATACGACAGGCCCTTGCTGATTATCATCGCTGATTCGACGTAAATGAAGTGTTTGGTGAGCGTCTAAATTGATAATTATTGATTGCTGAGAAATCGCCACAGTTATTCCTTTTTATTATTTTCAACTCATCCTACCAGCAATATTAAATATACCAAAGGAAATGTCTGCACTTTACTCATCAGCATTTGTTACAATCACCACATCATATCTGTTGTTAAAATGAAGCCATGAAAGAAAATAAAGCACGTTCAAAATTACACCCTCGTAACCTACATAAAAATGGGTACGACTTCGATTTATTAACAACAGAGCACCCTGCTCTACTGCCTTTTGTTATAACCACACCTGCAGGTACTAAAAGTATTGATTTTAGTGATAACAAAGCCGTTAAAACACTCAATCAAGCTCTTTTAAAAGCACATTATAATATTGATTTTTGGGATATTCCTGAGCACAATTTATGTCCACCTATACCTGGGCGTGTTGACTACATTCATTACTTAGCTGACTTATTAAGTGATGATAATCAACAACAAATACCTTTAGGTAAGCAAATTAAAGTGCTTGATATTGGCACTGGCGCTAACTTAGTTTATCCGCTTACTGGTACAAGTGAATATAAGTGGCATTTTACAGGGACTGATATTGATGCAGCTTCGGTAAAAATAGCAAAGCAAATTGCTCAGTTTAATAGTTTAAAAATAACCCTAAAACAACAAAAAAACGCATCACATATTTTTAAAGGCGTTGTAAATCAAAAAGATTTATACCATTTAACGCTCTGCAACCCTCCGTTTCATGCAAGTGAAGAAGAGGCAAGTAAAGGCAGTGAACGTAAATGGAAAAACCTAGGAAAAACACCCAGTAGCACGCTTAATTTTGGTGGTCATAATAATGAATTATGGTGTGAAGGCGGTGAAGTACAGTTTATCTCTAACATGATTAAAGAGAGCGAAGACTTTGCAGAGCAAGTACTGTGGTTTACGTCGTTAGTCTCTAAAAAAGATAATATTGCAGCCCTTGAAGAAGTATTAAAAGCCCACCCAATAGCACAATATAAAATAGTTGATATGGCACAAGGTCAAAAAATTAGCCGCTTTATTGCATGGAGCTACTTTGATAAAGAAACTCGTGAACAAATTTGTAGCGAGCTGGCTTAGTACCAATTTTATTAAAAACAATAAAAAGGATAAGGCAATCATGATAGATTTTCGCTCTGATACAGTTACAAAACCAACAAAAGAAATGCGCGATATTATGTACAGCGCACCGGTTGGTGACGATGTATACGGTGATGATGAAAGCGTTAACCAGCTAGAAGCTTATGCGTATGAGCGTTTTAACTTTGAAGCTGCTCTTTATTGTAGCTCAGGTACACAAGCCAACTTACTTGCAATAATGGCGCATTGTGAGCGAGGTGACGAATACATATGTGGCCAAAATGCTCACAATTATAAGTTTGAGGGCGGCGGCGCAGCTGTTTTAGGGTCTGTGCAACCACAGCCTATTGAAAATGAAGCCGATGGTAGCATCCCCTTCAGTAAAATAGCTGCAGCAATAAAACCAGACGATTGCCATTTTGCAAACACGCGATTACTTAGCTTAGAAAATACCATAGGCGGAAAAGTGCTCCCGCTTGAGTACTTAGCCCAAGCTCGTGACTTTGTTAATACGCATAATTTAGCGCTGCACTTAGACGGCGCACGTGCTTTTAATGCCGCTGTTGAGCTAAATATTGATATCACTGAAATCACAAAGCACTTTGACTCAATTTCTATTTGTTTATCTAAAGGTTTGGGGGCGCCCGTAGGCTCTTTATTATTAGGCTCACCAGCACTTATTAATAAAGCAAGACGATGGAGAAAAGTACTTGGTGGCGGTATGCGCCAAGCCGGAATGCTTGCAGCTGCCGGGCAGTTTGCACTTGAGCACAATGTAGAGCGCTTAAAAGACGATCATGCAAATGCACGTTATTTGGCTCAACAATTAAGTGAAATCAGTGGCTTTACTGTAGATATGAGTAACACCACTAATATGGTTTACGCAACATACACTAGCAGTATAAACATTGAAGAGATTGCTGAGGCACTTAAACAACAAGGTATACTATTTAGCCCAAGCAAGCAGCTTAGGCTAGTGACGCATTTAGATATTACGCGCGAAGATATTGATACATTTTTAAATGCTTTGTCGGCCCATATTTAACGCGGCTTTATAATGTTTGCGGCATACCGAAACGTATCGGTCATTGCCGCCAATTTCTACTTGGTTACCATCGGCTATTGCTTCACCATTTTCATCGGTACGCAGTACATGGTTTGCTTTACGTCCACAGTGGCATACAGTTTTAAGCTCAACTAACTTATCAGCCCACGCAAGCAAATATTGCGACCCTATAAATAGCTCGCCTCTAAAGTCGTTACGCAAGCCATAACACAATACCGGTATACCTAATTCATCAACCACATCGGTTAATTGCATTACTTGTTCTTTTGATAAAAATTGGCACTCGTCAACTAATACACAATGGCGTTTTTTATCATTGTTGAGTGATTGAATAAGATCAAAAACATCTTTGCTAGCATCAAATACATGCGCATCTGCTTGCAAGCCAATACGAGACGATACTTTACCCACGCCTTGTCTATCATCAATGGCAGCAGTAAGGATCACAGGTTCCATGCCACGTTCTTTATAATTAAATGCAGATTGTAATAACGTGGTTGATTTACCTGCATTCATTGCAGAGTAGTAAAAGTATAATTGAGCCATTGCAGTGCCATTTTATAAAAAGTGCGCTTATGCTACCTTAATATTAAATTAATACCAATTTACAAACGCGAATTTAACGAGGTTATTAGGGCCTGCTGACCTTTCAGGATTAAAATTTGTTCAACCTAGGGGCTATTTAATCGCGGCGTGAGGTTTGTAACCTAGCGGGCTAAGTAAAAACCGAGCAAAGCTTCCGCGTCCTGCTCACGCCCCTTACCTACATCCATGTAGGCAACAAAGAGTAAATTGCCCCTAGGCAGAACCCTTCGGGCAGCGCATGTTTGGCATTTATGCTGCGTTATCGCCTATTTATGGGGAATAACCACATATATAGGCTCTGCCTTACCTAAATACCAAACAGTCTGCTGCAAATTCAACCTCGAAAGATAAACAGGCCCTAAGTGTTTGTAAATATTTAATATAGATAGGTGCACTTTCAAATTTTGATAACCACTGCCACATTTGCAAGCTTAGAGCGTTATTTTCTTCGTAGAATTGTTTTGAAAAAATAAGATAACCATGGCTTGTTTCGTACGGTGGGTAAATCGGTTTAACGTTATTACCTTTATACGGATAACTCGACACTTTTAAACCATCAACTTGGCATATATCAACGCTCGCCTGCACCACGCCCTTATCTAGCAACTCAAAAGCTTTGCTTTTAGAAAACGTATTATGAATAAAAAATGGTTCTTCTTTCAACGCGCTATTTAGTCCATAGCCATTAGGAATAGCTATCGTAAATGCTTTATTTTGAAATACTTCGCGAGTCTCCCATTCTTTATGAAATTTATAACGCCCTATAAGGCAGCTACTAAATTCACTTACTGCATAGTCATCTTGTAACTTACCTTGCTGATCAACAGGGTAAACAGCAAGGTTTTCTCGTCCTTTGCGGTAACTGGCAATAACAGCATTAACTCGATTAAATTCTAAATCGCTTAAGCATCTACGCCATGGTTTTCTAACAAACTTAATCTCAACACCATCAATCGCTTTATCTAATAAACTTAAAACCTCAACTGAGGCATCAGGTTGATCAATAGGTATAGCCTTATCAACACCTAAAAATAGTGGTGCTGCATTTTTATCTTCATAACAAAAAAGTAATTCTTTGGCCGTAACTCCATCGCAAAAAACAATACACTTCAAAACAAAAATATAAAGTAACGTTCTAATTTTCATAGTGATTTTTATTTATAAACTAAATCTACAGTGTAGTATGTAGAACTAAACATACAAAATATTCGTTAAATTAATTTACATTAATCCTTCGTGTTTCAGCAACCAAAGTTTCCTATCAAGCCCACCAGCATAGCCCGTTAACTTTGCATTTGCGCCAATAATTCGGTGGCAAGGCACTATAATGCTAATCGGATTTTTACCATTCGCAGCACCTACTGCCCTCACTGCTTTTGGGTTATTGAGTTGGTTTGCAATATAGCCGTATGTTTGTGATTGCCCAAAAGGCACCGTTAATAGTGCTTGCCATACGCTTTGTTGAAATGCTGTACCGTTTGTATCAAGTGGTACATCAAAAGTAGTGCGTTTTTTTGCAAAGTACTCATTTAACTGCGCAGCACAAATAAGCACCGCCTTGTTAGCGACTTGTTCAAATGGCGTATGAGGGTGTTCAACTGGTGGATAAAACCCAACGTAACTCACGCCTTTCTCGGTCGCTTGAATAATTATGTCGTCTATAGGGCTCGAAATGGATGTTTGAATGATCATTATAATTGCTGCCAAAGTTGAAAAGTTAAGTAAGAGCGAAAAGGAGCGCTGTTAGCAGGTACGAAAGGGTTTGCCGCCGCTTGAGCTTTTTTAACACCTAAGTCGCCATCAAGTAATATATCGGGCTGGCTTTGCCCTCGCAACTTTGCATAATTTACTGTCCAAGGACCAATTCCCTTTAAATTAAGCCATTCGTCTAAATCGTCATTTTCAGGATTTAGTGCACAAAACTGGGCTAAGTTGTGTAGCGCATTTTTGCGTGCTTGTGGCATTTTAAAAAATGCAAAATCACTATTAGCGACAATTTTAGCCGTAGGGAAGTAAATAACACCGCCCTCTTTTTCGCCTAATTCATCAACTAACTTTGTTACTAAATTATGCGCCGCAGTAACACTCACTTGTTGTCCGAGTACCGCCCTTATACCGGCTTCAAAACTTGACCAAATCCCTGGAAGTCTGAGCCCTTCACACACTGTAAACGCATTGTTAATATTGGCGCTTAAATGCGTTTCAATTAAATTAATATCGGCATCTAAATCAAGCACACGGCGTATATTATTTATAACGGGTTGTAAGTACACCGTATTGTCTATATTGATAGATACACTAAAGTGGTTTTTACTCGCTATAAATTCAGCGGTAAAGCTTCCTTTATATTCCTCACTTGCAAAAGTACGTCCGTAGCTCGTTTGTGTTATCCACTCCATTGGTTTTATCAAGCGCCGTTGTAAAAAGCCCTGCAAAGCAGGCCAATTATAAGGCGGCCTAAATGGCAGGGTTAAAGTGAGTTTTGACGTTGGTTTTTTATCGCCACTGCGCAGCTTCGAGGGAGCTATATTTAACTGCTGTAAAAATGCATCATTAAAGCGCCTAATGCTTTTAAAGCCAGCGGCAAATGCTATTTCGGTAAGAGGTAAATGTGTTTCTTGAATCAGCTTTTTAGCAAAGTGACACTGGTTAAATAATCGGTATTGCGTAATCGACACGCCAAAATACTGCTTAAACAACTGTCTTAAATAACGACTGCTTATACCTAAACGAGCTGCTAATTTTTCGCAGTCGTGCTCATCGTGCTGATCAATTAATTGCTTAGCTCTCAGAGCTGTGGTTTTTGTACCCTGCCAAGCAGCGCTGCCTGGTGCGCTATCGGGTCTGCATCGTATACATGGCCTAAACCCAGCTTGGGCTGCATTATGTGCAAACTGATAATACGTGACGTTTTTTTCGTGTGCGGTAGGAGCTGGGCATATTGGTCTGCAATATATGCCCGTACTTTTAACAGCAACATAAAAAAGCCCGTCAAAACGTGGATCGCGGCTCTGACGTGCTTTTTGCCAATGTGAAGTGTCCATAAACGGCTCTATAAATTAAACCTTATAGAGCCTAGCTTATACAAAAAAAACTGTATTACTAGCCATATTCGGCACTCAACCAATAGCCAATAAATAACGCCTTTGTACTTCTTGCCAATTAATTACATTATAAAATGCAGCAATATAATCAGGACGTTTATTTTGATACTTCAAATAATAGGCATGCTCCCATACATCAAGTCCCAAAATAGGGATATTTCCCTGCATTAAAGGGCAATCTTGATTAGCACTATTTTCTACAATCAACTTTTCATCCGGCGTTACACATAACCACGCCCAACCACTACCAAATTGGCTAATTGCCGCGGCTGTAAATTGGTCTTTAAATCTATCAAAACTGCCTAGTTGCTCATTAATAACCTGAGCCACAATACCTTCAGGTTGACCTCCTCCTTGTGGGCTCATTATTTGCCAAAATAAGCTGTGATTAAAATGCCCTCCTACATGCTCTTGTACTGCTTTTTGCAAATTACTAGGCAGGCTGTTTATTCCCTTAAGTAATTTTTCAGCATTTGCGTTTGCATATACAGTATCTGCTAAAGCAGCATTGGCTTTATTGATATACGTTTGATGATGCAATGTGTGGTGAATATGCATCGTTTTACTGTCTAAATGAGGCTCAAGCGCATCATATTCATAATCAAGTGCTGGCAATGTAAACGCCATAAATACTCCTTATTTTAATGTAGCAGGCTGTTTGTTGAGTCTTTAGAGCATAAGCAAAAATTCACTTGCTCTATTAGCTCAGGTAAAAAATGATAGCGTCTTGCAAATGATACAAGTTCAGAGGAAGTTTTAATGTAATGATGCTTACTCACTTTTTGTATATCGTAATGAGTATGCTTAATTAATGAAGAGAGTGTTAAGTGTACTTCGCATAACCATTTACATGCATTTTCAGGCTGTTGCATAGCAATATAGGTATCAGCTAAATTATGTGAAGCAACAACAAGTGCGGGTATACAATGCTCAATAGCATGAATGGCATTATTATTAATCTGAGCGTATAAAAACTGCTGAAGGAGATGATCTGCGAGTGTTTGGGCTAATAAGTATTTATCGCGTGCTTCGAGTAAAGCACCTTGTTCAAATGCATAATTACCTTGCATTATGTTCGACTGCCAAGGGCTTAATGCTTGTTCAAGATAGAGTAGATCTGGCTGGGGCTGTTTTTGACTTGAGATCATATAATCATCTGCACATTTAATTATTGAGTGTGTATTTAACTTACACACCCAACAACGCAAATGCAAATGATTTTCATTAACTATTTAGCGAAATCTAATAATTCCTGCCCTGTTAAGCGATATATAATCCATTCGTTTTGTGGCTTTGCACCAATGCTATTGTAAAAATCGATAGCGGGTTTATTCCAATCAAGGACCACCCATTCAAAACGGCCACAGTTATTACTAATCGCATTATTAGCTAAGTGCTTCATAATGGCTTTGCCTGCACCATTGCCACGACTATCAGGGCTTACATATAAATCTTCTAGGTACAGGCCATTTTTACCTAACCAGGTAGAGTAATTATAAAAATATACTGCAAAACCAATTGGCTCATCGCCTTCTAAACAAATTATGCTGTGCGCGGTTGATCCTTCGCTAAACAAAGTATCTAGAATTGCTTGTTCATCTGTTTTTACCGCATCAGGTTCTTTTTCGTATGTGGCAAGTTCGGTAATAAAGTGCAAAATTGTTTTTGCGTCACTTGGTTTTGCATCACGTATTATAACGGGTTTACTCATTGTATTTTGACCTTAAATATACAGCTCTAATTTATCTTTTAAAATATCTAATTGAATAGGTTTACTCAAGTAATCATCCATTCCAGCAGTTATACAGCGCTCTTTATCGGAGTCCATTGCATTAGCAGTGATGGCAATAATTTTTATATTTTTGTGCTGCTCACCCGCGACCCCTTCGCGTATAGCTGCAGTTGCCCCAAAGCCATCCAAAACTGGCATTTGGCAATCCATAAGTACAAGCTTAAAGAATCCTGAATCATGCGCTTTTAATATATCAATTGCCAATTGACCATTCCCGGCAATCGTAACGTCACAATTAAGCTTTTTGAGCATTAATTTAGCCACCTGTTGGTTAATGGGATTATCTTCTACAAGTAGTATTTGGGCAGATTCCTGCACCTTTTCTTTTTTAAGTGACGAAATATAGCCTGACGTAACAAGTGGAAGTGTCTCGCCTGCATCATTACTCGTTATAACCGACAGTGCAGAAATTAAATCGGCAGTGGTCACAGGTTTAGGAAAATATGCCTGAAAGCCAGCGTCAGAATAACGCTGAGCGCCTTCCATACCAGCAATACTAGTCATCATTACAAGTGGCATTGATTTATAATGTGCATGTGCTTTTAGTGCTTTACAAAGCTCTATGCCGTCCATTCCTGGCATTTGCATATCAAGCACTGCAATATCGTACATACAATTTTTGCTTTCATATTGCTGCGCGCACATATCAAGTGCTTGATGTGCATCGCATGCAAGCGCAACCTTAGCGCCCCAATGCTCAAGCTGTTGTAAAATTACTATCCGATTTGTTTCGTTATCATCAACAACTAAAACCGTTAACTCTTTCATATTAATATTAGGAATATAACGCTCTTTTTGATCGCCAGGGGTCAGCATTATAGTGGCAGTAAAGGTACTTCCTTCGCCGGCTTCACTACTAAGAGAAATTGCCCCACCCATTAGCTCACAAAGCTGCTTACAAATAGCCAGCCCTAAGCCACTGCCCCCGTATTCACGCGTTGTTGATGCATCTACTTGAGAAAACGGAGTAAATAATTGCTGCTGTTTTTCTAAACTGATCCCTATACCTGAGTCTTTTATACTGACAATAAATTCTAAGCCTTGAGCCACTTTATTAACTTTCGCACTTACAACAACCTCGCCTTTACTCGTAAACTTAACGGCGTTACTTAGTAAATTAGTAAGTACTTGGCGAATTCGCCCAGGATCACCGCATAACTGCGAAGGTTCAAGTGCAACCAAATCTAAAATTATTTCAATCCCTTTGTCTTGAGCTGTAAATGCTTGCGCGGCAGCAACTTCACCAATTAAATCGCGGGCATTAAAGTTAATTTCTTCAAGCTCAATTTTACCCGCTTCAGCTTTAGAGAAATCTAAAATATCGTTAATGACACCCAATAAAGAATGTGCACTTGTTTTGGCTATATCGACTTTAGTTTCTATTGGTTTAGGTAATGACTCTAATTGAACAAGCTCTAGCATACCGAGTACACCATTCATTGGCGTTCTTATTTCGTGACTCATGGTTGCTAAAAATTGGCTCTTGGCAATGGCTGCATCTTCTGCTTTTACAAGCGCTACTTTAAGCTCCTCACTGATTACTTTACGTTGCTGAGAAATTAAAGTACTTCCCACTAAAGTAGCTAATGATCGAAGATACGTTTCTTCACTTTGCGTCCAATAGTGGTGCTCGCCAACAGTTTCAGCACATAAAATACCTAAATTACCATCGCCTGTTGCTATAACTGCATCAAGTATTGATTTAATATTGAGTGGTTTTGCATACGCTTCTATAAAATCAACAGTTGCCGGATGAGTATAAACATCATCAATAGCCACTAAGTTTTGCTCATAAATGGCGTTATAATATGCAGGATAGTCTTTAGCAGTTAAAACAGCATCTGTATCTACAAACCCTAGCCCATCTATATATAAGCTATGACACGCCATCACGTCTCGTTGTTCGTTAAAAATCCATACCGACGCACGTGCAATATTTAGCACTTCACACATAGATTTAACCGCTAGCTTTTTAACTTGCTCTACATCACTATTTTGCACTTCAGGTGCGACTGTAAGCGCGGCTAAATTTTTGTTATAGCGGTTTGCTTTTTCGCTTTCGAGTTCAAGGCGTTTATGTGCGTCAATACTTTGAAATGAGCCAAAAACACGCACACATTTACCATCTTTAAACTCTGTTTGCCCCATCGATTTAACCCAGCGTTCTTGCCCAGCATAGGTTAAAATAATAAGTTCAACACTCCAGCTTTCACCTAATGTTACTGCGCATTCAAACAAAGTATTTATAGTATCTCGGTGCACTCCTGGTTTATAAAAATCAATTGCGGTATCTATCCTCGGCTCAAATCCCTCTGGTACTTCGTGGATAACTTTAACTTCATCAGACCAATAAAGAGTATGTGCTTCTAAGTCAATTTCCCATGCACCAATCTGCCCTTGCTTACTCATTGACTCTAGCAAGCTTTGCTGACGATTTATTTTTAATTGCGTATTGTATCGCTCTGTAATATCTAAAATAAATCCATCTAAATACAAAACGTTACCAGTTTCATCGTAAATTGCTTGGCCTTTTTCATTTACCCAATGCAAAGAGCCATCGCGAGCTGTAATTCTATACTCAACAGACCATGACTGCTTAGCACTGGCACAGCGTAAAATTTCAGCTTTTATTTTTTTAGAATCGTCTTCGCATATTAAATCAAAAAAGCTTAGAGCATCATTGCCTATCAACTCATCAGGTGAATAGCCTGTTATCTCACTTGCTTGCTCACTCATATAAAGTGTGCTTAATTTATCATCAAATTTACACCGATAAATAATACCCGGTATATTTGATACCAAAGATGCAAATCTATCTCGGCTTCCTTGCAGTTCAAGTTCAGTTGCTTTTTTATCTGAGATATCTAAGTGAGTACCTATCATTCGCTTAGGCGAACCATCACTATTCCATTCAACCACTTTAGCTGTATCAAGCACCCACACCCAGTGGCCATTTTTATGCTTCATACGCGCTTCACTTTCGTAGTAATCTGTTTCACCAGCAAAGTGCGCTTTTAGCTTTAAGTCTGATTCAATTAAATCCTCTGGGTGAATAAATTTATACCAAGTTTGTATTGTACAAGGCTCTATTTCACTCAGTTTATACCCTATAATTTCAGCCCAACGGTTATTTAAAACAGCTACGTTAGTATCAATATACCAATCCCAAATACCTACAGCAGTTGTATCTATCACTAACTGCAACTGTGTTTTATGCTGCTCAAGTTCTAGTTCTTGCAGTTTAAGAAATGTCATATCGGTACGAATAGCAATATAGCTTTGCGGTTTACCGCTTTCATCTAAAAATGGCGCAATGGTCGTATCTACCCAATAAAAACCACCATGCTTCGCTTTATTGCATATTTGCCCGTTCCATACATCTCCGCGTTTGAGGGTTTTATACATATTTTTAAAAAATTCTTTTTCGTGCTTTCCTGAATTTAAAATACGATGGTTTTGACCTATTAATTCATATTCATCATAGCCACTAATTTCGCAAAATTTCTTATTTACAAAAGTAATGGTGCCATGCAGATCAGTTACTGCAACAATGGCATGTTCATCTAATGCGCTTTTTTGCTCAGCTAATTGTTTTAATGCAATTTGAAGTGCAGAGCGTTGTTTTTGCAGTATGCTTTGCTGTTCTGCTTTTACGGCCACTAACTTACGCAGGCCTAATGAAAGCTGATTAAACTCTATGCTGTCGTTTATTATTGGCACTTTAACCACATCACCTTTGGTAATGTTTTCAACAATTTTAGCTAAGTTAATTAAAGGACGAGAAAGCCGACGACCAAACCACCACGACGACGTTAATATAAGTAGTAATGCCCCCATATTTGTTAATATAGCGAGCTGCTTATAATAATTAGATCCTTGCAATGCAACGTCTTTTGGTTTTGATACAAGTAATTGCCAACCAGATTCATTTAAAAACT
This sequence comes from Pseudoalteromonas sp. NZS127_1, assembly GCF_015864295.1. Taxonomy (NCBI): domain Bacteria; kingdom Pseudomonadati; phylum Pseudomonadota; class Gammaproteobacteria; order Alteromonadales; family Pseudoalteromonadaceae; genus Pseudoalteromonas; species Pseudoalteromonas sp. NZS127_1. Next base: position 121,360 of record NZ_JADYXO010000008.1, read on the forward strand.
CTAAAGAATTAATATACCCATATAAAGTGGCTTCATCTTTATTACTATAAGAAAAAACACGTTGTATTGGTGAGCCATTCTGAGAGAAAAATAGTGGTTGGGCATCGTCTGTATTATTACTTTTTTGAATTTTATTATTGTGCATAACATAAAATGTTATGTCTTTATTAGCTGTGTGTATTTTACTTAGATTATTCAATAAGCCGTTTAAATTTATATCTGCGAGCAATATGGTTTGTAACTTATTTTCGCCATTTAATACCGGTAAACCAATAATATGATACTCACGCCCTGAGACAGTCATTGACTGAAATTGAATTTCTCCTGTATTTTTAATACCAGAACGAATGTCGTTAAAACGTTGGTCTTTAATAACATTAAAAAAGGGGGATTTGGGGAGTGAATTAACGAGGTCTACATCAATAAGCTCTACATTATTAACAAAGTCGTACTGCTCAACAAATTGACTGATTAATTTTTGCTTTTTAGCAGGGCTAATATCAAGCTGTGTCCTAAGCAAATATAAGTCTTTAACATGGTCCGCAAACCAAATATCAGCAAATTGCTTGCCTATATTATTAAGCTCGTTTAGTTCAGTGTCTGCATTTTGTTTAAGGGTGCGATTTACGTGTTCAAGACTAAACCAAGTAAGTATACAAAGTGGCCCTAAGGCTATAATTATAAAGGTTATAATTAACTTACTTCGAACAGATTGTCCTTTACCTGTTAATTCACCAAAGTTTAAACCTTTGTCCATGCTTAATACCCAGCAGCTTTTAATCATTTAATATTACTTACATTAATGCACTAAATATATAAAGACGCAAGTTTTGAGCTGTAAACTCCTTAAAAAATCGACATTTAGCGTTACAATCTTAAATTCGCGCATTCAAAAAAAGTACGTCTTTATTACTAACTTACAATTGCGTTCATTTACACTATAACTCCTGTAGCTGTTTTAAATCACCCATGATATAAGCAATATTCAATCAAAGCATTTGAGAGCATTATGGCGCACGATCACTCACATAGTCATGTAGACGAAAACCAAAGCAATAAACAACTCACCGTTGCTGTGGTTATTAATGTATTGCTAACCGTAGCCCAAGTTATTGGCGGGATATTTTCGGGCAGTTTGTCACTTATAGCCGATGCCCTTCATAATTTAAGTGATGCTGCCGCTATATTTATAGCCTTGGTTGCACGTAAAGTTGGTAATAAACCTGCTGACGGCACTCATCACTTTGGCTATAAACGCGCAGAAATACTCGCCACACTTTTTAATAGCAGTACATTAATATTAATTGGCGTGTATTTAATTTTTGAAGCCATTTCGAGCTATTTAAACCCTCAACCAATTAATGGCTGGATAGTTGTGTGGGTGGCAGCAATAGCATTGGTAATCGATTTAGCAACCGCATTTTTAACCTACCGAGCAGGTGCAAATCACAGCATAAATATAAAGGCGGCTTTTATCCATAACGTATCTGATGCAATGGCGTCTATTGTGGTAATTATTGCGGGCACCTTAATTATTTTATACCAATGGTACATTGTCGATTTAATTGCCACTGTACTTATTTCTATCTATGTAATTTATCATGGCATTTTACTATTAAAGCAAAGCTGCAAAATTTTAATGCAAGCAGCACCCAATAACATCGACACACATGCTATATCACATGCTATTGGTAGTGAATTTAATATCGAATCTGTAACCAGTATTAAGCTTTGGCAACTAGACGATAAAGAAAACTACTGCGAGCTTGTTATTAGCACTCAGCAAGCAATTGATTTGCCAGCCGTAAAAAGCTTTTTACACGACAATTTTAATATCGAAAACTGCATAATAGAAATCCAACCAAATACACAACTATTTAATTGAAAACAGCTCGTATTATCATTTACAATATTGCCATTAACTCATAATGAGATACCGTTTTTGAAACTTTGGTTACGTAGAATTCATTTAGGCCTTGCCCTTATTAGCGGACTATTTTTATTAATAGTGAGCTTAACCGGTGCTGTTATGATTTATGCAAAAGACATACAGCACTTAATAGAACCCGCAAAATGGCAAGTAACACCACAAGCAAATTTAATGCCTTACGATGAGCTTATACAAAATGTACAAGCTCAAACTAAGCAAAAAATCACCTTTTTTATGCCCGAACAAGCGCCAAACGCCGCATGGCAATTTAGGTTAGCTAATAAATACTACGCCAGTGTTGATCCCTACTCAGGGAGAGTGCTAAACGTCTATGAATCAACCGATACGATTTATGGGTTTGCTATGGGATTACATCGTTGGCTGTTGTTTGAAGACAGTGAGGGTGAAAAAACCTTTAGAAATTGGATGTCGGTGTGTGCATTGCTACTTTTAATAAATGTATTACTCGGCTTTTATTTATGGGTAAAACCTAAAAACAGAATTAAGCGTTTAGCTATAAAACCAAAAGCCAAATTTAGAGTGCTCATGTATCAATTACATACCGTACTGGGTGTTTACTTTTTTATACCGCTGGTACTTATTGCCTTCACTGGCATGGCATTTAATTGGAAAACACAAACTCAATCGGTATTAGAATTTGTAACGTTTAATAAAGTAGAACAAAGGCCTAAAGCACCGAAAATAATACAGCCCTCTCAGGCTACTTTAGACTATAACAAAGCAATTAAAAATGCAGAGAACGTATTTCCAGATGGCAAAGTATATAGAATTTATTTACCTAAAAAAGCCGACGAAGCAATAGCACTGAGAATGCAAAACCCTGGCGAAAGCCACGCTTACAGCTGGGTTTGGACTAACCCATTTACTGGTAAAGTATTAAACTCATTTGACGCCAGTAAAACCAACTTCACAACACAAACATGGAACTTTAAGTATAAGTTTCACATTGGTGATTTTGCAGGCCCTATTGTGCAGTTTTTATGGTTATTAATAGCCCTTTCACTCGCATTTTTTATTGTAAGCGGTGTGTATTTTTGGTTAAAACGCCATAAATGGAAATAAATCTCATTAACACTTGCCTCATTAGTTGATAATAATTACCATTACGGGAACTATTATCAACTAAGACACCCTATGTTAAAAACTTCGCTTTGCCTTATTGCTGTTGCAATAAGTACTAACACGTTAGCAAATGAAAATAATAAAAATGAATACACTTCTGATCAGTTAGAGCATGTCATTGTATCTGGCAGCCGCATATCAGAAAGCATAGACGAAGTACCTGCCTCGATTACCGTTATAAATCAGCAACAAATACAACAGCATTTAAAAGTAAGCTCAGAACTGGGAAGCTTACTCGCGCAAATGGTTCCAGGGCTAGCTCCCGATACCGGCAGTTCAAGTAATTCAGGACAAACACTACGCGGCCGCGCGCCATTAATAATGATTGATGGCGTACCGCAATCAACCCCTCTTCGTAATGGCTCTTTAGGCGTAAAAACGCTTGATGCAAGTGCCATAGCGCGCATTGAAGTCATAAAAGGCGCAACGTCTATTTATGGTAATGGTGCCTCAGGTGGCATTATTAACTACATAACAAAACAGGCTCGCAGTGATGGTAAGCCTGAAGGGGAGATTAGTATTTCAAGTCGCTTTAGCGCTGTTAAATTAGCAGAGAGCGGCGGTGGCAGAATATCGGCTGCGGTAAACGGTAAGCTCGATAAGCTCGATAAGCTAAGCTATCTGTTAACAGCAAGCTATGAAGAAAACGGCGTACAACGCGACGCCGAAGGCGATATTTTAGGCTTACAATATGGTTTATCCGACTCTGAAACTCAAAACTATTTTACCAAACTAACTTATGATTTTGACGACGAAAAACAACTTCAGTTTAGCTACAACTTTTACAGCTCACAACAAAAAACAGACTTAGGCGATGTGACTGGCGATGGCAATATAGGGGAAAAAACATACGCTATACACGTCCCCTTAGCGCTTCAAAAACAAGGTAAACCGCAAGGCCCAGAAGGCAACGAAAATATAACCCTAAAATATGTTGATTACGCGTTGTTTGAAAACACACAAATGACCCTCGATCTGTATAAACAAAATATAGAAAACGTATTCTTTTTCTCAACCGCTTTAGCCAATCTTGATGAAGGTTATAGCGGTGGTCAATCGGTTATTAAATCAGATAAGCAAGGTGCAAGAGCTACATTTAATAGCCAGTTTGATTTTGAAAACGTAACAGCCACCCTAATCTACGGTATTGATGCCTTAAACGATAAAACATCGCAACCTTTAGTAGATGGCCGTGTGTGGGTGCCAGAAATGGACATGGAAAGTGTGGCTGGCTTTTTACAAACCAAATGGGTAATAAACGACGACATTATTGTAAAAGCGGGTGTAAGAAACGAAAGCATTGATTTGAGCGTAAGTGACTACCAAACGCTAAAACTTTGCAAAACCGCATCGCAATGTTCAGTACCATTAAATGTGCGTGGCGACACCATTAATTACGATGCAACAACCTATAATGCCGGTATTAAATATAACTTAACAGATGCATTTAGCCCGTTCTTTAGTTACTCACAGGGCTCTGATATTTCTGATATTGGTCGCTTACTTCGCGCAGCGACCGTTGACGATATTGCGCTAATTCAAACCCAAGCTTCAATAATCGATAATTACGAAGTTGGTTTTACTTCACAGTTTGAAAACGTGCGTTTTGAATTTGCTCTTTACAGAAGTACCTCAGAGCTTGGTACAAGTAATGAGTATAATGAAACAACGGGTGTTTACGAACCTGTACGCGCACCACAAGAAATATGGGGTTACGAAGGGTTAGTTAACTACACTATTACCGAAGACCTTAAATTAAGCGCAACTTATAGCTATGTTGAAGGTAAAAACACTGAAGCTGATGAGTACTTAGGGGCAGCTCAAATTAGTCCACCTAAAGCCACTGCTAATTTAACGTGGCAAACAAATGACGAACTATCACTTGCAATGAGCTTTTTATATGTAGGCGACAGAAAGCGTTTTGATAAAAATGCGCAAGGCCAATACTCTGGCGATCAGGGCCCCGTTAGTAGCTACAACACATTTAACTTAAGTGGCCAATACAATGTTAACGCCAGGTGGAGTGGGTATTTTGGGATAGAAAACCTGTTCAATAGTGATTACTACCCTGCCCGCGCACAGGCTTACACCTACGGTGGATATAACATTAAAGGATTAGGCACAACGGCAACGCTGGGGGCTAAATATCAATTTTAATGAATGAATAAACACTATAGGCATGCCCTGCATGCCTATATACTTAACCTGAGCTCTGGTTAAGAGATTTACTGACCTATTGAATCATGGAGATATTTAAATTGATTTTCTCTAGCCAGAGATTCTCAGTGAAAACAAGGCGACTTTACGCGTCAATAGCTAGCCTATTGCAAGTAAATTCAACGCAGTTAGCACTGATAATAACTGCTGGAGATAGATTTATTATTCAGAGTTCAGGTTAATTAACAAAACCACATAAATAAACGTCTCGCTTTTACCTATCAATCATGACCTTATATAAGATGCTAATACAAATAAAAAACTGTCCATAAACCAAGCAGTAACGCAAACTTAAATAAGAATCAAAACCAATAGTAACGCAATGATTTTTATAGAGAAAACTTGCAATATAGGCTATTTGTACTACACTGCATGCAATTGAAATAGTTAAGGCGATTTATCATGAAAGGTAATCAAAAAGTAATCGATGCGTTTAATACATTGTTAGCTAACGAATTAGCAGCAATCGATCAGTATTTTATACACTCGCGCATGTATGACGACTGGGGTTTAAACAAGCTATACGAGCGCCTTAACCACGAAATGGAAGAAGAAAAAGATCACGCAGACTGGCTTATTAAGCGCATCTTGTTTTTAGAAGGTGTACCAAATATGACTAAGCGCCGTGATTTACTTATCGGTAACGATGTAAAAAGCATGATGCAAAACGATTTAACACTAGAGCTTGAAGTAGTTGCGTGTGTTAAAGATGTAATCGCAATATGTGAAGAACAACAAGATTATCAATCTCGTAGCATTTTAGAAAAACTGTTATTTGATACCGAAGAAGACCATGTTTACTGGTTAGAGCAGCAACTTGGCTTAATTGATAAGATTGGTTCTGAAAACTATCATCAAGCACAAATGGCTTAGTAGGAGCATATTATGAAAGGCGATAAAGACGTTATTGCAGCGCTTAATAAAGTACTCGCTAATGAGCTTGTTGGTATTAACCAATACTTTTTACATGCACGCATGTTTAAAGATTTTGGTTTCACTCAACTAGACAAAGCAGATTACAAAGTATCAATTCAAAAAATGAAAAACGCCGATCGTTTAATCGAACGTATTTTGTTTTTAGAAGGCTTACCAAATCTTCAAGACTTAGGCCGATTACGTATTGGTGAAAACAGCGAAGAAATGATTGCAGCTAATATGAGTTTTGAACTTGATACTATTGGCGAGTTGCAAAGCGCAGTAAAACTGGCTGAAAGCAAAAAAGATTACATTACCCGCGAAGCCCTTGATCACATTTTAAATGAGCAAGAAGAGCAAATTGACTGGTTAGAAACTCAACAATTGCTTATTAAAAATACGGGTATTAAAAACTACTTGCAGTCTCAACTGTAAATAGTAACAAGCATAAAAAAAGCAGCTAAAAAGCTGCTTTTTTTATATCTAAATTTTATATGTAATTAAGCAACTTGATCCGTTACATCCGCAATCTGGATAAGTCTGCGATTAAGGATCTTTTTAGTACAACCACAACACTTACCGCATTGGCTGCCTACTTTAAGCTCTTTAGTTAATTCACGCATGGTCGTTGCACCATCGTCAATTGTTTGCTCAATTTTTTTATCAGTCACACCGTGACATAGACAAATATACATGAATACAAACCACTCTCAATTTCATTTAGTGCGTACATACTAATCTAAACGAAAATGGTTATCAATTGTTATTTAACTAATATGTATTATTTTAAACTTTTTTTTGGCCAGCGCCACTTAAGTTGAGAATTCGCGGCAGCTTGAGAATAGTTTTAATTTTAAGCAAGGTGTGGCACTCAGATTGAGATTTATTAATTGGAGTCTACCTTAAACCTAAGTAAGATTAGGTTTAGGTAAATATTTGAATGGTTCAGAGTTAATTACTTTAAGGCTTTAAAAACCTTAATGTATAAATACGAAATTTATGGGTGGGTGACTTCCGGTTTGTGCCATGAGCGGACATTCAAAATGAAAGTGACAAAAGGCAAAACGTTCTCCTATTTTCCCGCATTGCTATAATGTTGGTTTAGCTCCAAATGAATCACAGGTCAGAAACAGAAATTCGAAAAATGTGGCCAAATATTATTGACCACTACAATCTGAATAAACTACTTGATAATCTTTTATAAGCATTTGGCCGAATTCACCTAATCCTTGTTTCGTGAAAAAATCTAAAACATTCTGATCAAGGTAAACCGTTGGCTTTCCTTCGTATGGTGGAATTGACTCCATTACTTAATCCTTTATGCATAACTGCTTATTGAACAGCATTTTAGTGGTTTATAGCATATCAAAACGGGGGATTACATACCCTGATAATTTCACCAACAATTACTTTTGTAAACAAGTAATTAAACAGCTAGGAATTAAGGATCTTATTTTGCCCCAAAGCGGCGTTTAATAATGTTATTGGACAAAATTAGATTTCTACTCGAAACACAGGAATAAATTTAACTTTTTCAATGACCGGTCATCGCTCTTTCCTGACTATCAGCTCATTGCCAAAAGCTAACTTTATTACTCCCGACTAAATTAACTATATTCGATTCTTAATATTTACCACGCAAAAGTTTTGTGGAATAATGCCCGCCTCTTAGGGGAGTAGCCCGCTCAGTAATGAGTAAACTTATCAACATAATTGCACCTCATGTGCATGGTAAGTTTGTAATGTTGTAGCAAGCGTTATCGGCGAGACCTAGGTAGACACTATCCTCATGGCGGGAGATAGTTGTTTGCCTTGGTTTAGTATTCCCGCCTGTAAGAATCAATAATGGAAGTTTTTTTAACCTCAACCGTCACTGTCACACTTGCCGAAATAGGCGATAAAACCCAGCTTTTATCGCTCCTGTTAGCCGCCCGTTTTCGTAATAAAGGCGCGCTTATTCTTGGTATTTTAGCCGCAACCTTACTCAATCATGGTTTATCAGCGTGGTTTGGGCAGTGGTTAAGTAATAGTTTTTCTTCTGAATATTTACCTTGGCTTGTAAACATCAGCTTTATTGTTGTTGGCCTTTGGCTATTAGTTCCAGACAAAGACGAAGCTGTAAGTAGTAAATACGATAGCTACGGGGCTTTTTTAGTCGCTTTTGTATTATTTTTTATTGCAGAAATTGGTGATAAAACACAAATAGCGACGGTGTTGTTAGGGGCACAATATCAGTCTGTGTTTTGGGTAACAGTAGGAACTACGTTAGGTATGCTAATTGCTAACGTGCCTGTTATATACGCTGGTAATGCATTACTAAAAAGAATATCTCTAAACACCGTACGTGCTATTGCTGCTTGTGTGTTTGTGTCATTAGGTATTTATGGCTTAGTTACAATTTAATCAATATTAAAGCTCGCAACTATTGATTTAAGTGCGAGCTTTAGTTTATCGATACGTTATTTATGCATTATTTACACAGTAACATCCCTTGGTTTGTGTAATTAAGAGATTTGAGTTAAAACCAGCAGCTAAATTAGTGACCGCAGTTTCAACAAAACCACTTCCTTGGGCACAAGCTAACCCTTCAGAGAGCGGCCCAGCATAAACAAACTCACCGTTTTTATTAATAATAACGGCGGCAGGCGTTGCCGGAATAACGTGTTTAAGCTTTGGTGTTAATTCAACTTGTACAACCTTCATAGCTTTATTGGCAGCAAAAGAGGTTAACGATGAAATATGCGGCTTAGCTTGTATAGTACACCCGCATTTTTTTTCTGTTATAAGCACTAAAGACGGCTCACCAGTATCAACCCAATCCAATTGCTTTTTAAAGTTATTAAACCAGTGTTTTTGCAATAAAACTTTTGAGCTATCAAACGGTTTAAGCTGCTCTAATTGAAAATAAACTAACCCTGCAACAACACAAATAAGCCATGTAGCTATAAGCGAAAATACGAAAGTGTTAGATTTATTTAAACTTGGCAATGCTTTGCTCTAACACATCAATACTTACATCGATTAACTGCACCTTAGCGGTTAACTGCTGCACTATTTGCGTATCTTGGTACTGATTTTGGCGCATAGTATCAGTACTGCTTGCTATTAATTCAGTATTACCTGCCTGCTCAGCTACAACTTGTGCAACTGAGTCAGAGCTTGAAGATACTGCGGCTATTTGCTCGCTCATTGCTGAAATATTCTCTTTCATTGCAGCACTAATACTTGTTAAATCGACTACAAAATTCACACACTGACTCATTGATTGTGTTGACGTTTTACTATTATTAACAAGATCTTTTAATGTTAGACTAATTTTATCTGTTGTTGCTTTACTATGGTTAGCTAAAGATCTTACCTCATCAGCAACGACAGCAAAACCTCGACCATGTTCGCCTGCACGGGCAGCTTCAATAGCGGCATTTAAAGCAAGTAAGTTTGTTTGCTCAGCAATACCTGATATCTCATTAAGAAGACCTGAAATAACATCGCCCGCTGCCACTAAGTGGTTTATTTTTTCTTCGGTATGGTTAAGTAGTGTTAACAACTCTCTACTTTTAGCGTCTGTTTGAAGCACTTCTTTTAATGCATCACCTGCAGATTGTGTAATGTGATCAACTTGGCGCTTAAGTACCTCACTTTCTTCTTCTACAAGTTTAAAACCATTAGCAACTTGAGCGCCAGAATTAGCAATATCATCAGTTTGTTGTGTACGCTGCACTGCACCACCGGCCAGCTGATCATGAACATGTATAAGCTCTTGTGAGTTTTTTTGCAGTGATTCTGATTGAGTTTGTACCTGTTTAATAACATCAGATAAGTAATCTAGTAACGTGTTAAACCCTGTTACAGCCTCACTTTTAGTGTCATCAGCACGAAGAGAGAGTTTAATGTTTTCAGGGTCTTTCATTATTTGCTCTGTCGCATAACTTAAAGATAAGCCAGCACGACGTTCGCGTTGCAACATTACGGCAATGTAGCCTGCAACTAACACTTCAACTATTGCGTATCCAGCATGAATAAGCACCGTAGTAAAAGCAAGCCTATCAGGGTCAAATACATAAAATCCTGTATTTTGAGTTTGTAAATAATAAAAAGATAAATGATGAACAGCTACAAATACAATTGTAGTAATAAACACTCGCCACTGTACAAAAACAATTAACATGGGCATTAAAATAAATATTTCAAAATGGACTTCAATCAGCCCAAAAGTTTGTTGTATGTGCAAAAAAGAAAACATCATTATGGCGGCAGCTACAACATGAGGGGTAACAGGACTATCCCCTTGTGTGTTTAAAAGCCATATAGGTAATAAACACAATGGCAAACCTATCATAAAGGCCTGCGCTAATGTGTCGAAATACAAGCCAATAGCGATAGATTCGACAAACAAAAGACTAAAAATAATTGTAAATAACCGGCCAATACTAGACATAAGAACCTTAAAATTGTTGTTTGCATTGTTGTTTTATAAAGCAGTCTGCAATATACGTATCAAAACGAGTTTCAGTTTACTGAACACAATAATAAACTACCGACACGTCAAAAAATAATACATTTAATTTACATTATATACATACGGTCTACTTAATTATAGGCAGTATTTTTTTAAACGTAGGCGTTGCTGCTTTTTTTGTCCATTGAAAAATAACTATTTCAGCGCATGAAATTACCGAACCAGCTTGGCGTAGCTGTTCAATCGCCAAATTTTTATGTTGCGGATTTCTCGAGCCAACTCCGTCGTGTACGATAATAACTTCAAAACCATTTTCTATTAAATCTAAGCATGTTTGTAAAACACACACATGCGCTTCAGTGCCAACAACAACAACTTGCTTTTTACCATAGCTTTTTAACTTATCAACAAAGCCAGGCTCTGCACACGCACTAAAGTACGTTTTATGAAAATACGTAGCATTAGGTAACGTATTTTTAATTTGCTGATTAGTCTCGCCCAACCCCTTGACATATTGCTCGGTTATTAAGACTGGGACGCCGTGAATAATACCCGCCTGCGCTAACTGCAATGTACTTTTTAAAATATTCGGAAAGTCTTTAATTGCAGGAGCAAGCAACTCTTGTAAGTCTATTATTAATAACACGCTTTTTTTTGCATCAATATTAGATAAAACCACTATACTCTCCTTATGAATATTAACTGTTATCTATATAGATTAGCTCACTATTTGAAAATAGAGCTTTTAACTTTAAGTATATTATTTGCAATTAAAAAATAAAAACTTATGCTATATTTACTATCTAGCTAAGTATCATCCTATCCTCCACTGAGAGTGTTTATAAGTGCGTTTGAGCAAACTTTTTTTTCATATCACCATTGTTTTTTTACTATGCATCCAAAGCACTTTTGCATCACAAAACTATGCTCAACAATTACAACGAATTTCTACTGACGAAGGTCTCTCGCAAAGTTACGTTTTGCAGTCGCAAGAAGATGACATTGGCTTCATATGGATAGCAACCCAACAGGGTTTAAACCGTTTTGATGGTTATAAAGTAAAAACTTTTAATGGTGGCTTTGGCTTAGATAAACACTATATTTATGCATTATTTAAAGCCGAAGACGGAAAAATCATTGTCTCAACTGATCTTTCTGGTGCGTATATAATAGATCCCCTCACTTTAAAAACCGAAAAAATCTATTCTGGTCAAATAGATAAAGAAAAAAAGATGTTTTCTCCAATCTCCGCAATGACTCAGCAACAAGATACTTTTTACTTCGCCATAGATGGTCAAATATATACATTTGATGAGACGAGTAAACACTTTACACTTAAGCTAGCACTCCCAAATAAAAGGGACTACATTAGGTCATTAACGATATATAAAAACACTTTATATATTGGTACAAATGATGGTTTATACACTGCAAATATAGATAATTCAGAACTTGTAAAAATCCCTCTTCATCCCCCTGAAAAAAATACGATAGATAATATAAACGTCAAATTTTTAAGTGTTGATAATGAATTAGGATTACTTGTTGGTACTGTCGAAGGTATGTATCAATTAGCATTTGATAATAACAAAAATATATCTGCAGCAAATGTTACAACATTAATTCCTGATTATAATATATGGGATTATGCCAATACTGTTTACGGCGAGTTTGTAGCAACCGAAAGTGGATTATTTAGTTATCACCGCGAAACCAAAGAGTTAGAGTTCATATTAAATTATGAAAAAAGTAAGTTTAATATTAATGAAAACTCAATCAACGATCTAATGATTGATAAGTCCGGCGTGCTTTGGCTCGCATCTAGAACCCAAGGCGTGTTTACCTGGCCAATTAAAACCCGACGGTTTAAACACATTTTTTTACCCGGTAACAATACTGTTCATGCCACCTACCAAGATAAAAATAATATTATATGGCTAGGAACAGAAGATGGAATTGCGCGCTATGACAAATCAACAAATAAAAGTGAAGTATATTTAAGCTCGACCGACTCAAAAGCAATATACGGAGCATCTGCGGTATTTGATATTTTTGCGTCTTCAATTGGAAACGATCAATTTCTTTGGCTTGTTACTTATGATGGTTTTAAACTTTTTGATAAGCAAACGGGTAAAGTTATTGAAAATAAAGACACAGACAATAATGTAATTAACCAGCTCAACTTATTTGGTTTTGCCCAAGTTGATGCAAATAAATATGCATTTATGTCTGATGATAATTTTTATATTTTTAATGAAACAACCGGAAAAACAAGAATTATTAAAGGACTCAAAGAGCAAGTTGACCCTTTATTTTCTTATGCTTTTTATAAACCCCTCGACACACATCCTGAAGAGTTTGTACTTGGCACATCAAAAAGTTTTTTTAGGTACAACGAAAAAACGAAAACTTTAACGACTATATTTCAGTCATTTAATCCTAAAGAAGATATTTTTTACACTGTAGAAAATTTTTACTTAGACTCAAAACGAAATATCTTATGGTTGGCAACCACCCACGAAGGCTTGCTTGGTGTTGACCCAGTTACTTATGAGAGAAAACACTACATAGGATTAAAAAATTCATTTAATACTGACTCTATCTATTCGTTACTTCCTGATGAAAATGGTTTTTTATGGGCAAGTACCGACAATGGTTTATATCAAATAAACCTAGATACACTCAATGTGGTGAGTTATTCAGTAAAAGACGGGTTGAATATAAACCAATTTACTTCTATAGCAGCAACAACATTAAACGATGGCAGGCTTATATTTGGTAGTAATGCGGGCGCCCTACTTTTTGACCCCTTAGACTTTGATGAAAAAGAATTATTTAAAAAAAATAGTGTAGCGATTACCGATATAAATCTTTTTACCAAAGAGCTCGATTATTACCCTCATAAATACCTTAGCCAACCACTTGATCTCAGTTATGAAGACATGGGCCTTACAGTTAGTTTTTCTAACTTTTCTTACCCCAATATAGACAAAGCATATTATAAGGTAATTCTTTCAGGGCCAACGTCCCTTACATATGAAGACTTACAATCTAACCAAGTGTTTTTCACAAAACTTCAACCCGGTAGTTATTCGCTAAAAATATCAGCACATAATCGCGATGGTATTGTTACAAGCGAACCTGCCACACTTAATATCAACGTGGCCTACGCACCATGGAAGTCGCCCTTTGCTATTGTCGCCTATGTAGTTTTAATAATTGCCGTGTTGTTTTTCATTTTTTGGCAATACCGCAGCCGCCAAGTTGCAATTGAACAAGCCCATAGAGCGATTATTCATTCGCAAAAGCAAACAGAACTCGCGCTTAAAAATAACAAAAGTGGCGTGTGGGATTATAATTTTAAAGATGCTTCCGTAAGTACGCTCAGAGGAAGTGAATTAGGCTATACAGGCTTGCCTGTACGTGTACACATAGAACAATTTTTAGCGCTTATACACCCAGATGACCGACGTCGTTTTGAAAACCAATGGGAAAACTACTTCAAGTACAAAAAACAACAAAACTGGCAAGCAACTTATCGTCTACAGCATAAAAATGGGCATTGGTTATGGTATCAAGATACAGGACAAGTTATATACGATCCTCAAACAAATGAGCCGCTATATGTTTCTGGCATATATACCAATATCACGGAGCAACGGGCTAATGAGCAACAAGCAAAAATTCTAGGTGAAGCGTTTAGCCAAATAAACGACTGGTTACTTATACTCGATAAGCATTTAATGCCATTTTCTGCGAACAACAGTTTTATTGAAACGTTTTCAAGTGAACAAGCAGCCACTAAAATTAGCCCAAAATTATTTATTAGGGCCATTGGTAAAGATAAGTGTAGAGAGTTTGCAAATATTTTAAAAAAATTAAAAGCTACAGAAAACTGGCAAAGTGATGCTTATATAAAAACAGCAAAAAGTAACGAACATCCAATACATATAAGCGCCACAGCCGTAACAAAAGATACTGCAAGCTACTACGTGGTTGTTATTACAGATTTAACTGAGCAAAAACGTGCAGAAAACGAACTGCGCTATTTGGCTAATTTTGATCCTCTAACGCATCTACCTAATCGTAGTTTAATGTATAAAAATATTGAAGACGCGATTAAACATGCCAATGAAAGTAATACACAATGCGCATTATTATTTATTGATTTAGATAAGTTCAAACCTGTTAACGACTCTTTTGGCCACGCAGTTGGCGATAAGCTACTTTGTAATATTACCCAAAGAGTAAACGGTATGCTTGGCGTAAACGCAAAACTTGGCCGTCAAAGTGGTGATGAATTTTTAGTGCTGATTCAAAATATAAAATCGCTTCAGTCTCTTCGCGATACAGTAAGAAAAATTAGTAATGAGTTAGCTAATAAAGTAATTATTGAAGACTTCTCTATTAATATTTCAGCCAGTATTGGCGTCGCTTTATACCCATTCGATGCTGTAACCACCGATATACTTATCCGTAATGCCGATGTTGCGATGATGCACGCTAAACAAGGCGGGAGAAACGACTTTAAGTTTTTTAGCGATGAAATGAATGAGCTGATAAAACAAAAGTTACTGCTCGAAAATGATTTAAAAGATGCAGTAAAAGACAACCGATTTTTTAATCACTATCAGCCCATTATCGACATAGAAGAAAAAACAATAAATGGCGTGGAGTTACTCATGCGCTGGAAAAATCAAGGACAGTTGGTATCGCCAGCACTTTTTATACCGGTAGCAGAAGAAACTGGTTTAATAGAACTCCTTACTGAGCAAGCATTGCAACGAGCTCTTATTGAAATTGCACCTATACTCAGCGCAAACCCATTGTTTTATATATCTTTAAACTTATCCCCTAAACACATTTTAAAAACAAACATAACCCAGCGGTTAATGTCCATATTAGCGGACTCTCAAGTTCATCCAAGACAATTAAGACTTGAAATAACAGAGAGTATTTTACTAGAAGATAAACTCAAAGCAGCCAAGCAGCTACAAAACTTAAAAGCTGCTGGGTTTAAATTACTACTTGATGATTTTGGTACTGGTTACTCATCACTCACCTACTTGAGCCAATTTCCTATTAATGTTATTAAAATAGATCAAAGCTTTGTAAACAGTATTGGTATAGATAAAGGGGATGAATCGATTATTAAGACCATTCTTTCATTGGCCGAAAACCTAGATCTTTACTGTATTGCAGAAGGAGTAGAAACGCGCGAACAGATGATCTTTTTAGCCGAGGTTGGGTGTACTGTACTGCAAGGTTATTACTTTGCAAGGCCAATGGATGCTAAAGACTTACGTAAAAGCGATTGTTTTAGCAATATCATTGATTTGATTTGATTTGATTTGATTTGATTTGATTTGATTTGATTTGAAACATTAAAAGCGTGCTAATCATTATTACACGCTTTTATATTAATTAGATGCTACTAATGGATGTGATGGCATTCGTGGCTTTCTATTTGTAATACACTATTGCGTACATTAAATTTTTCAGCTAACAGTTGTTCTACCTTCATACGACATGCTTCATCGTGTTTTTCAATAGTACAATGCTCTTTAAGTACAACGTGCGCCCCGACTACTACCCCCTTATATTTGCGCGTTACAGTGACGTTATGGACATTGTGAACATGCTCCATATCTGTAATCTCACTTTCAATATCTGCAACTTTAGGAAGTTTGGCCTTATTTAAGCGTAAACCTTTTATACAACTAATAATGACCTTAACACCGGTAAACAACACGAAAGAGGCGATTAACATGCTCGATAAAATATCGATAACAACCCAGCCCGTAAAATATATAAGAATACCAGCCACAAATGTCGATACGGTAGAAATCAAATCAAAGAATGAATGTAAAAATACCGCGTAAACATTAATACTCGCTTTGCGGCCTTTATATAAAACCCATGCAGCAGCACCATGAAACAAAAAACCAATAGCAGCAATAACCGACATTAAATAACTATTAATAGCCAGCTCATTTCCTTCATGCTGGTGTATATAGCGCTCACCACCTTCATACAAAATAATTAAACTGATTGCTAGGTATAAAAATCCGTTCACCAGACCACCCAAAAGCTCGGCTCTTTGATGACCATCGTTATAGGTTTTAGCAAAATGAATAGCGAGACTTGATGCAATCAGTGCGATGAATAACGAGCTATTGTGAACAAACAAATGCCCCGCATCGGCAAGTACAGCAAGCGAATTAGAATAATAAGCACCTATAACCTGAATTACCATAAACGAACACGTAATTGCTAGTGCAATAAGTAACCGACGACGAGAAGCTTGGTGTGTAGTGATTTCTGTCATGAAATGCTTGAATAACCTATACTTAAAGTGCAAATAAACCAAAGATGGCTTAGAGTAGAAAAGGGTAATGATATACAGTATCAATTATAATACGTACTGCCCTCAAACGCACTAAAAACTTAGTAAATCAAAAAAAATGTGCTAATAATTAGTAGGGCTTGTTGAACTTCGGTGGTTGAATTTACACCAGTATTTTTGTTTTTTAGGCAAGGCAGAGCCTATGTAGTGTGGCTATTCCCCATAAATAGGCGATAACGCAGCATAAATACCAAACATGCGCTGCCTTTTGAGCTCGATCTAAGGACGATTAACACGCCCAAGTAAAAACAATAAAAATACAATAGATAACAATTTAATTGTGGCTTAAACACATGGAGAGTTGAGTGAGTAATAACCTATCAAATGAAATATGGCGAAACTTGGAGTTACTGCCGTTTTGTGTATTACTTTATGATGCCAATGAAAATATATTTAAAGTTAACAGCCAAGCACAGGACTTGTTTGGCTTAAGAAATAAATCACATTTTAATAAAATTGATTTTTCACACATCACTTTAACCAATCATCACAGTAAAAAAGAACTATTAGTCGAGGAGCTATTCTTTGATTATTTCACTGCAAATAACCAATGCCAGTTTGTTTTATCAAAACAGGTATCTAAATTGCTACTCAATGTAAAATTTGCAAAATTACCTAACTCAAGCTCCATTATTATAATCGATGTATTGAATAATAATGTAGATGAACAATATGATTTTGATAATATTATTTCGAACATATCAACTGACTTAATTGATATTCAAAACGACGACGTTGATAAGCATATCAACTACGCATTAAAAGCTATTGGTACCGTTTGCCACGCAGATAGAAGTTATCTTTTTAAGTTTGCCGAGGATGGTAAAACCATAAATAACACCCACGAATGGGTCAATAATGATATACAAGCATTTAAAGAGGACTTACAAAACCTTCCGAAAAGCGATCTCCCCTACTTTTTTAGTTTGATGGCACGTACTCACTTATTTAGAGTTAACGATGTAACGTCGTTACCCATTCAAGCAATGAGCGAAAAAACAATTTTCCAGCGACAAAAAATAAAATCAGTACTTTGCATTGGTCTACGTTATGACAAAGAGCTCGTTGGCTTTATAGGCTGTGATTGCGTTGTTCAAAAGCGAAACTGGACTGATTTAGACCTTATTCGCTTAAGGTTAGTAGGTGAAATGCTTGCTAATGCTTTCAAAAATTTAAATTACAAGCAAGAGCTACAACAAGCTCAGCAGCAACTCATTAATGCCAATCATAAACTTAACAAACAAGTTAATACTGATGGCCTTACAAACATTGCTAACCGACGCTGTTTTGATCAAACTTTAAAATGCGAAATTAAGCGCGGCGCACGTAATAAAGAACCCATTAGTTTAATAATGTGTGATATTGATTTTTTTAAGCGTTATAACGATAACTATGGACATCAGCTAGGCGATGAAGTACTAAAACGAGTAGCCAAAGCGCTGCACGATTTGTGTAAACGAGAAGGTGATCTAGCAGCTCGTTTCGGTGGTGAAGAATTTGCGATAATTTTACCTGCAGTCGACACAGATCATTGTCAAAGATATGCAGTTCTTATTCAGGAAAAAATTGCAGAACTTGCAATTGAACATAACTTTTCAAGTGCCAGTAAATACCTCACTTTGAGTATCGGATTTTATAGCCTTATACCCAATCAAAAAACAACACCTAAAGAAGTTATAACTAACGCCGACATAGCCCTTTATAACGCAAAAGAAGCAGGCAGAAATAAAATAGCCAGTTTTAAAAAAACCGACTAAGTCGGCGCGCTACAGTGAGTTTTAGTGGTTAAAAGTTCGCTGTAGTGATAATCTATACACGCTGAAATTATAAACAATACAACCACTCAGCGTTTAATTATTATAAGGAATGTTTAAATGGATCCAGTCACACAAATTCTCGATATGGTTTTTACTGTTGAGGCTTTTTTACTTGTTTTTGTTATCGTGCTTTTAAAAAGTAGCGTTAAATTTGTACCACAAAACCGCGCCTGGTTAATCGAACGTTTTGGTAAATACCAATCAACTAAAGAAGCCGGCCTTAACTTTATTATTCCATTTATTGATAGAATCTCGGCTGATCGTAGCTTAAAAGAACAAGCTCAAGATGTACCATCGCAGTCAGCTATCACTAAAGATAACATCTCACTTATAGTTGATGGCGTACTGTACTTTAGGGTACTAGACCCATACAAAGCAACGTATGGCGTTGACGACTATACATTTGCAGTTGTACAACTTTCGCAAACAACAATGCGTTCAGAATTAGGTAAAATGGAGCTTGATAAAACATTTGAAGAGCGTGATTTACTTAATACCAACATTGTTGCAGCTATAAACCAGGCATCTGAGCCTTGGGGTATTCAAGTACTTCGCTACGAAATTAAAGATATTGTGCCGCCTAACTCTATTATGGAAGCGATGGAAGCACAAATGAAAGCTGAGCGTGTTAAACGAGCTCAAATTTTAGAGTCAGAAGGTGATCGCCAAGCAAATATCAACGTTGCTGAAGGTAAAAAACAAGCACAAGTACTTGCTGCTGAAGCCGACAAAGCCGAGCAAATTTTACGCGCTGAAGGTGAAGCAACAGCTATTACTACGGTTGCAGAAGCACAAGCAAATGCACTTATTAAAATAGGTGAAGCTGCAGATACAGAGCAAGGTCAAAAAGCAATTCAGTTAGATTTAGCAACTAAAGCAATCGCGGCTAAAGAAGCGATTGCTCGTGAATCATCAATTGTATTACTGCCAGACAACGCGACAGATGCAAGTTCAATGGTTGCGCAAGGTATGGCAATTATTAATAGTTTAAATAAAAAGAATTTGGGTTAATAACTAAATAAAGAGGTTTGTATGGATTTTATTACGCAAAATTTACCGCAAACACTTATGGTACTTGGTATTGTTGCTTTAATAATAGAAGTAGCAGTACTTGGCCTTTCTACATTTATTTTGTTGTTTTTTGGATTATCGTTATTCCTCACAGGATTATTAATGAGTTTTGGTATTTTACCCGACTCATTAACCACCGCCCTTTGGAGTAATGCAATTGTAACAGCAGGTTTGGCCGTTGTACTTTGGAAACCATTAAAACAAATGCAAAATCGCGTAGATAAAAAGCAAGTGAATAGTGATTTTGCTGAACTTACTTTTGTACTTACTAGCGATGTAACAGAACAAGGTTTAACTACACATCAATATTCAGGTATTAGCTGGAAACTCAAAAGTGAGCAACCAATTAGCGCCGGTACTGAGGTTTTAGTAACCAAAAAAGAAGTGGGTGTTATGTGGGTTAAGCCTAAAAGCTAACCATCACTTTAAAACAAGCACTGTGTATAATAAATTACAGTAAAACGGGCGGCTCAAACTGCCCGTTTTTTATGCCTGAGATTTGAAATACAGCGCCTTGTTCAGTAACAGTATTATTAATCGATTCATCAAATGCCGATGTCACAAGTAACAATTCAGCATTTTTACCGCCAAATGCAGTGCATGTCGGTTTTATTGCACAAAGCTTTATTGTTTTAATTAGCTCACCGCCTGGGGATAAACACATAACACACCCCATTCCCCACACAGCTAGCCACAAATTACCTAATTGGTCGGTTACGCAGCCATCGGGGTCAACATCAGTATTATTAAATTGATAAAAAACACGTGGCTCAGAGCAAGGCTCGCCAGTTTGCTCATCCAAATCTAATACATAAATACAACTCGTTAAAGAGTCGCAGTAATAACCGCGTAAACGTGGCTTATCAAAGCACAATCCATTTGGGATACTCAAGTTACTTACAACGACTTTAAGCTGGTGTTTATAATAACGGTATATTTTACCGTCACCCTTTTTAGCATTTACGTCCATTGTACTTAACCAAAAACCACCCCATGGATCAGCGCGGCCGTCGTTTGAACGCCTATTTAGTTGCGTATTTTCAATATTAAGAATAAGGTGGCGAGTGCACGAATTAATATGGTATTTGTATAAACCAGTACTTGTACCTAGCAACAAGTGCTGCTCATCAATCCACGCTATTGCACTTAGTGTATCAGGCATATTAACTGTTTTTAGTTGGCTTTCGCTGTGTATTTTTTTGCTTAAAAGTAATTTTTTATTTATGTCGACCCAAAAAAAAGTATTCAGCATAGGGTGCCAAAGAGGACTTTCTGCAAGCTGACTCTGTGTGCTTTCAAAAATGGTTACGCTAGGATCAAACATAAGTAATTATTCTTTATTATTAACAAAGCCTTGTAACCCAAACCTTACCAGAAAACAGTTGATTTCGCGATACGTACCTGGCTTTAATTTATCAACATGCCCTAGGGCGTGTTGATCTTTGGTGGGTGAATTTGCAGCAGTATGTTTGGTTTTTAGGCAAGGCGGAGCCTATGTAGTGTGGTTATTCCCCATGAATAGGCGATAACGCAGCATAAATACCAAACATGCGCTGCCCTTTGGGTTCTTTCTAGGGACGATTAACTCTTTGTTGCTCGGTTTTTACTTAGCCCACTAGGTTACAAACCTCGCGCCGCGATTTAATCGCCCCTAGATTGAACAAATTTCAATCCACAAAGATCAACACGCCCTAGTGACTGCAAAATCAATATCATTGCACCACCGGCTAATTTTAAAGTTGGGCGTACCACTAAAAAGTTTGAAATACTTAATAGTGGTTACAACATGGGAGTTGATACTGCTAAGACCTTTTTAGCTAAATAACTGCATTATTTAACCTAATAATTGCGGTGCTTTACCCGCAATAACTGCGGTTAGTAAACCAGCTAACATAGCTCCTACAACGGTGCATATTGCACCGCCTAAAATACCGTAAACACTCATAAAACATATCAGCGCTAAACCAAATAGCAGTGCACTTAAAAATGTTTTAGTCGCTAATGTAAGTGTGTTTTTTCGTAGGTTGAGCATCATTAATAATAAACTTACCATCGCAATTGTAATTAGTAGCTCGTTCATGCGGGTTGTACCTCAACTTGTAATTTTTGTGTGTTTTTTATTTTTAAGGCAACAAATATACACGCAACACCCACCGCCATAAAGCTTATATCTACTACCGCAACAAGCGAACTATTAAAGTTAATAACATTGCTCACTCCAAATATAATGTTAAGCGGCAGCACTAAAGCAAGCGAAGCACCGCATAATAAAAGAGTCAGCTTAAAGTAGTTTTTATAACCTATGGGTAATACACTCAAGAGTAACCATGCCAACCACGTATAAAAAAACACGGGTCCAAAAAAGCTATTTTGCGCCACACCAACAACGCTATAATTAAGTACAACTTGCACAGGAAATAGCACAAAGCTTGCTAATACCAAACCGCCACAACTGCCAATAATAAAACGATTCCAGCGTGCATATGCCTGCATACTCAGTGAAGGGCTACTGCCACGTGTGCGCTTTGTTAGCCACATCATCATGCCCGAAATAGGTAAAAGCGCAGTACTTAAGCCAAGCAATACCCAAAGTAATTTTACAAACACTCCTGCAAAGTTCCCAAAGTGCAGCGGAAACATCAACTCAATTACTTTTATCGAAACACCTGAAATATCACCAAAACTACTCATCGACTGCACAAACTCACCATTACCCTGATAATGCAGTAACTGAGAAGCAACAGCCTCGCCACCTAACAAACGCAAATATACCTGCGCGTTCGCATCGTTATGCGCCATTATGGTTACATCTCTAATTATTGCTTTAGGGTAACGACTATGAGCATGCTCTAAAATAGTGTCTATTTTTGTAGGTTGCTTAATGTGACTAACTACAGGCTCAGGAATGGCGGTAAACGTTTCTATTAACTTATCTTGATCGCCACCAAAGCTCACAAACGCAGCGGCTGGTAGTAAAATAATGGTCGCGAGCCCTAAAAATGATCCTGTAAAACCAATTACAATGTTAAAAACGCTGCCCCAAATACCTATAACCTTATGAGCATCGCTCACTGCAATATCTAACCCTTTATCTCGCCTAAACGTAAAGAGCTCTTTTATCAATTTGCGATGAATAAACAAGCCTGTCACTGCACTTACTAAAAGCGTTAAACCTAAAAATCCAGTGAGTATTAACCCTATTGGTCGCCCTAAATGCAAATCTGCATGAAACTCACCTATATAAGTTGGTGCATCCGTTTTTTTATTGGCGTAAAACTCTTTACTAGGCCCATAGTAAGTATTTTCCAGCGTCAACGTATCGGGATGAAATTGAAATACTCTGGCCACCTCTTGGTCGTAATTTTCATCGCCATGGTGAGATTCAAATACCAACGTTAACAAATGAAAGTTATGCCCACTTGGTAAAAACACATGAATGTTTTCGCCAAATTCACTAGGTACTTTTTTATGGTATTCGTTTACTAGTCGGTTAATTTGCGCGCTGGCAACGTATTGGCTAGATTGTAGTTCTGGATTAGCCCATATTTTTAACTCAGGTCGCGACAGAACTGCTAACGCCCCACTAAATGCAACAATAAATAGCAGTACCGCAGTAATAATTCCTACCCAGCTATGTAATAAAAATAGCTTTTTTAAAGTAATCGACTTCATCCCTGCCCCTGCGTTAACGCCCAAAAACTCAATAAACCATGTAATACACACAATGCAATCATTACTACAAAAGGTTGCCATACTTTTTGCGCCAAATACGCATAAATAAACAACGCAGTCCAAATAATAGGAAAGAGTAAAATAGGCAGTAATATTTGTTCATTCATTTGAAACGGTAAATAGGTTGTCATACCCGGAATCATTATTACCGCTGTAACTAGCGCTAATACACACGCAATTAGGTGCCTTCGCCGTGTAGCTGTAAACGTTTTTTTATTATTCATTATTCGCTCAGTAAATTTGCCCAAACATATACAAAACAGCACATGCAAATGATAACAATTGCTATTATATTGTGCATTTAATGCTTAATGCAATTTATTAAACAAATTAAGTCTAAAAACACTGTTGGTTTGCCTTAAGAGCTTTTATGCTACGCCTCGCAATTTAGGTACGCAGTAATGCGTCATTTCAGTTAAGCCGAGTTCGGGCTTTTTAATTTTCAGGAAGCAGTAAACCGTGGATATAATTAACGCGATTATTTTAGGTATTATTGAAGGTATAACAGAATTTTTACCCATATCATCAACTGGGCACTTAATTGTAGCGTCAAAGTGGTTAGGCATTGAATCAACAGATGCTAACCTCGCCTTCGAAGTAATTATCCAACTTGCCGCCATTTTAGCGGTACTAGCAAACTATAAAGACAAGTTCAGCCCTAAACATTTCAATTTATGGGTGAAAGTTGCCATTGCATTTATTCCCTTGGGTATTATTGGCTTTATATTTAGCGATGTAATAAAAACACTATTTAGCGTACCAGTAGTAGGTGTTATGTTTATTGTAGGCGGTGTGATTTTTTTACTATTGGAGCGCAGTTATAAAGAGACTCACTGCACAACTACCGATGTAACCCAAGTTACTTATAAACAAGCTCTTTGGATTGGCGTAGCACAAGTATTTGCGTTAGTTCCAGGGACTAGTCGTGCTGGAAGTTCTATTGTTGGTGCCATGTTGTGTGGTTTAAACCGAAAAGCCAGCGCTGAATTTTCATTTTTACTTGGTTTACCTGTACTTGCAGCAGCCTCAGGGTACGACTTACTTAAACATTACCAACTGTTTAGCTTAGATGACCTAACTGCCCTTGCTATGGGTTTTATTACCTCTTTTGTTGTTGCCTATTTTACTATTAAACTGTTTATTCGATTTTTAGAAAACTTCACTTTTGTAAGTTTTGGTATTTATCGTATTGTATTTGGTGTTATTTTATTAACCCTAGCTTACATTTAAAATTCGAGGAAAATCATGAGCGAAAAAATAAACGAAGAAGCACTCCACGCACTTAAAATAGCCTTTACGTATATGCCTAAAGCTATTGAAGTTACAAAGTACGAATATGGCGAACGCTACCAAACAGTGCTTGATCACATAGAAGCTGTACGCGAAACATTGCTTATTAACGATGTAGATCCAGAAGAAGTGGGCGGCGATATCAACCCGCAATATACCCCAAATTCAACGTATTAAAAGTATACCGCTGAGTATTACATGCTCGGCGGTATACTTTTAATAAACCACTAACTTAGTTCATAAAAACATAAGGTTATAAAATTTAATACGTATCAATTTTAGTTATTAGTAATTAAAACTGCTAAACTGGATTTTAAACTAATACCAATGCCCTAATTGGCCTATGTATTATATAAATTGAACAAAAGCTTACGGGGTGTTTTCTTTTGAATTTTTTACGATGTTTTCACGATATAGTTTCTAATCAATCTCTTGATTTTGAAAATAAAATTAATAAGCTCTTAGTGTTTGGGTTAGAAGTATTTGACCTTGAGCTAGGTATTATTAGTAAAGTAGATGAAAACAGCTACACCGTTTTATATGCCAAAACCCCTGACAACTCACTTTTACCCGGTACCGTGTTTGAATTACAAGGCACCTATTGCGTACATACGCTCGCTGCAGGCTCTGCACTTGCCTTTCATAAAGCATCTCAAAGCGCAATTGCAAACCACCCCTGTTATATAAACTTTCAGTTAGAGTCTTATATTGGCGCGCCAATAAAAATTGGTAAAAAAACATTTGGTACCGTTAACTTTTCATCCATAAACAGCTCTCCAGCTTTTAATGATGCAGCCTATGATTATATTGAGTTATTTGCACAATGGCTTGGATCGGAATTTGCTCGCACCCAAACTAAAGAACAACTCATAAAAAATAGTAATACTTTATTAAAGTTAGAAAACGTTGCAAATATAGGTACGTGGGAGGTTGATCTAATCTCCGATAAAATTACCTGGAGCGAGCAAACATACCTCATACATGAGGTGGATGAACAATTTCAACCGCAAATGAATTCTGCAGTCGAGTTTTATAAAGAAGGTCCAAGTCGTGAAGGCATTACTCGCGCGGTAGAATTAGCCATAGAAAAAGGCAAAAAATGGAATCTAGAACTAGAAATAGTAACCGCTAAAAATAAACATTTATGGGTGGCTACCTTTGGTGAGGCCGAATTTGATGAAGGCCGATGTGTCCGATTATTTGGCACCTGCCAAGATGTCACCGAGTCAGTAATGCTCCGAGAAGAGCTTAAACAAAAGCAAGCTCAAGCAGAGCGCCTACTTGAAGACAGAAGCATGCTATTTGCCAAAATCAGCCACGAATTAAGAACCCCACTGAATGGCATTACAGGTATGCTAACCACATTAGTTGATGAACACAGTGAAGAAGTTCGCGCTGAAAAAATTAAAATAGGACTTAGAAGCGCCGATATTTTACTTAGTATTATTAACGAAGTGCTCGATTTTTCTAAAATTAATCATGGTGAGCTAAAGCTTGAACCTACTGACTTTTTACTAAAAACAATTTTTACCGATTTAACTTCTTTGTATACACCTCTATTTAAAAACACGCATGTAACGCTACAAGTAAATAATACAATTGATGACAACTGCTGGGCGTTTAGCGACAACACACGCCTTAGCCAGATTGCTTCTAATTTACTGAGTAATGCACTTAAATTTACTGAAAATGGTTCAGTTACATTAAACACCAGCCTTTCTAAAATAAAAAATAAGCTAAGTTTAAATATTGAAGTGTCTGATACAGGCCGAGGAATGAGTAAAAACTTTTTAGAATCACTGTTTTCTCCTTTTTCTCAAGAAGTAGATGCTAAGAATTCAAAAGGTGGAACAGGCCTTGGCCTTGCAATAGTAAAAGAGCTTGTTGAATATATGGGCGGGAAAATAAAGGTAGACAGTACACCTAATAAAGGCACTACGTTTTTAGTAAATATTCCTATTGAGAAAGGGACAGAACAAAAACAAGAAAGCCTTAAATCAACGTTAGATATCAACGGCAGTGAACTATCAGTGCTTGTAGTCGATGATAACGACATCAATCGGTTAGTACTTCATGCCTCTTTAGGCAAGCTTAATATTAAAGCAGACTCAGCAGTTGATGGCCAAGATGCTGTATTAAAATGTCGCCAAAAGCATTATGACCTTATTTTTATGGACTGCATAATGCCCATACTCGATGGATTTGAGGCAACAAAGCAGCTTAGATCAGAAAACATCTGCTCGCATGAAGAAACCTACATAGTGGCTATAACTGCTAATACTTCATCACAAGACAAACTTGCCTGCAAACAAGCCGGTATGGATATGTTTATATCAAAACCGTTTAAACTACCCATACTTGAAAAAGCGGTTATTAATGCGCTTGAGCATACCGTAAAAATCAGCTAATTTTTACTGCACTGCCACTGGTAAAAAATAAGAACATAAAATGAAAAACATAATTAGAACTATATTACTAACAGTACTTATTGTTGCAGTATTTAAAGGCGTTTCAACTGACCAGTGGGATTCATCAATAACCGTTGTAATCGTATCGGGTATTTTGTTTTTAGTTACGTTCATAAGTGCTAAGTCATCACGCGGTTCATCAGCTTATACTGGGAGTGACTCTTCAGTTTATTCTAGTAGCAACTCATCTCATTCCCATACAGATTGCGGCGGTGGTGATTCTGGTGGTGGATGCGATTAAATTGCATACTAATTTTTGAGAATAAAAAAAGCCGCCTTTGGAGAAGGGCGGCTTGGGTCAACAAACAGCTATGGGTGTAGCCTTGCTGTTATATCAAGAGAGTTTTTACTAAATTTTTTATTAAATAATGTTAAGCAGCACTTTGATCAGCTTCTTCAGAGTGACGAATTAAATAATCAAATGCGCCTAAGCTTGCTGTTGCACCACTGCCCATTGCAATAATAATTTGTTTAAACGGAGTATTGGTTGCATCCCCCGCGCCATAAATGCCTGGTAATGACGTCGCGCCTTTAGCATCAATCAGTATTTCACCAAATTTGCTTAATTCAAGGTCGCTGTCTTTTAACCATTCTGTATTAGGTATCAAACCTATTTGTACAAATATACCGTCAAGTTCAAGCTCTTTGCTCTCTCCCGACACTCTATCTGTGTACATTAAGCCTGTTACTTTTTTACCATTGCCTAATACTTCAGTTGTTTGTGCACTTTTGATAATAGTAATATTAGCCATGCTTTTAGCTTTACGGATAAGTACTTCATCTGCACGTAATGTGTCTGCAAATTCAAGTACTGTAACGCTTTGTACAATATTGGCTAAATCGATTGCCGCTTCTATACCTGAATTACCACCGCCAATTACAGCAACAGGTTTACCTTTAAATAAAGGGCCGTCGCAATGTGGGCAATATGCCACACCATGGCCGCGATATTCTTGCTCCCCGGGTACGTTCATTTCACGCCAGCGTGCACCGGTGGCAAGTACGAGCGACTTAGCTTTAAGTACTGCGCCATTTTCTAGTGTAATTTCGTAGCCATTGTTATAACCAAGTGCTGCTGCGCGCTGATTATGCATTACATCCACGTCGTATTCTTTAACGTGCTCTTCAAGCTGGGCAACCAATTTTGGCCCTTCAGTGGCTTTAATCGAAATAAAGTTCTCTATTGCTAGTGTATCGGCAACTTGTCCGCCAAATCGGTCGGCAACAATACCTGTATTTAACCCTTTTCGTGCTGAGTAAATAGCAGCCGATGCGCCCGCAGGCCCGCCACCAATTACAAGTACATCAAATTTGTCTTTTTTACTTAGCGACTCAGCTTGGCGCTGTGCACCTTTGCTATCTAGTTTATTAAGTATGTCGGTAAGACTCAGTGCACCTTGGCTAAATGGTTCGCCATTTAAATACACAGCCGGTACAGCTAAAATATTTCGCTCTTCTACTTCATCTTGAAATAATGCGCCATCAATCATGGTCGCTTTAATATTACTGTTTGTTGCTGCCATAGTATTAAGTGCTTGGACTACTTGCGGGCACGTTTGGCAACTTAAACTTATATATACTTCAAAGTTGAGCTCTTGAGTAAGCGATTGTATTTGCTCAATGTCTTCACTTTTGGCTTTACTTGCGTGTCCGCCAGTATGTAAAAGCGCTAACACTAAACTTGTGAATTCGTGGCCCATAGGTACGCCTGCAAACGTAATATGAGTGTTTTTAATAGGTGAATGTACAACCATTGACGGGCGACGTGCGCTTGTGTCGGGGTTGTTTATTACCGTAAATTTATCGCTCAGTGAGGCTAAATCGTTTGCTAAGCTTTCTACTTCTGCTGATTTTTTGCTGTCATCCAAGGCAATAAGCAGCTCAACAGGTTGAGTAAGCGATTCGAAATGGCTTTTTAATTGATTTTTTATGTTGTTATCTAACATGGCTTAACCCTTTTAGGAAAATTTAAACAGCAAGCCTCCCATGCCAAATAATGCATGTGCTTAAACAAGTGTATTGATATAGGAGGCACCAACAAACGGATGTTCGTTGATTTAAGGGCAGTTACCTGCCCTTATAGTAGGAATAAATCTATACTTAGATTTTACCAACTAGGTCTAGTGAAGGTGCAAGTGTGTCTTCACCTGGCTGCCAAGATGCAGGGCAAACTTCACCGTCGTGAGTTGCAATGTATTGTGCCGCTTGTACTTTACGAACAAGTTCTTTAGCGCTACGGCCAATACCTAAATCGTGAGTTTCGATAATTTTAATTTCGCCTTCTGGGTTCATTACAAATGTACCGCGAAGTGCTAAGCCTTCTTCTTCAATCATTACGCCAAAGCTACGAGTAATACGTCCTGTTGGGTCGCCAATCATTGGGTAAGTAATTTTACCAATTGTGTCTGACGTATCGTGCCATGCTTTGTGAGTGAAGTGAGTGTCAGTCGATACTGAGTAAACTTCTACGCCCATTTCTTGAAGTTGTGCGTAATAATCTGCAACATCACCAAGTTCAGTAGGACATACAAATGTAAAGTCTGCTGGGTAAAAGAAGAAGATTGACCATTTACCTAGAACATCTTTTTCAGACAATTCTACAAAGTCACCGTTGTGGTAAGCGGTTGCATTGAATGGTTGTAATTTTGTGTTGATTAATGAAGTGCTCATGGTATTTCCTCATCTATGTTTAATGTATTTAAAAAGTAATCAACGCTTTCGTTTTAAACGACCTTTTGCGTTGGCTTGATTAGTACAATAAGGCTAATGGGAAATTAAATAAAATTGATTGTTTAGATTAAAGCAATCTGTTTTTTAGATTGCAAGCAATATCCATAAATATGGGGGAAAACAACAAGCCAGCCAACTGTTTGGTTTATATCCAACAAGCTAAAAATAGCCAATAAACGCAGGTAATTTAGATACGTTTATGGCGTACTTACAGCAACATACCTGTACAATTATTTAAAACGCGAGGTACAATTTAACTGTATCAATCAATTGTTAAGCTAAGTATCTTAAACAGGGATTAATTATGGCTCCTAAAAAACGCCGAGTATTACAGGCTGTCTTATATGAATTTTTTGCCATTGCCTTTGTTGGCCCTATTATCAGCTTTATTTTTGACAAATCAGCCTCTTCAGCAATCGGTTTAGCGATTGTTTTATCAAGTATTGCACTTGGCTGGAATTATGTATTTAACGCTTTATTTGAACGCTGGGAAGCAAAGCAAGCTGAGCGAGGGCGTACTTTAGGCAGGCGTCTATTGCACGGCATTGGTTTTGAAGGTGGGTTGGTATTATTACTAATCCCTGTAATGTCGTTGTGGTTAAATATATCAGCCCTAAATGCATTAATAGCAAACCTTGGCCTGTTTGCGTTTTTCTTTATCTATGCAATTATTTTTACATGGGCGTTTGACCGCGCTTTTGGCCTACCAGAATCCGCCAAAAGTGATAAAACAACGCAGTAAAACACCTTTTAATTAAGCCTCTTTAAGAGGCTTTTTAATCTGATAAAACGATAAGTATCATCTCCCAGTAAAAATAAAATAGGCTAATCATCAGCCTACCCTACATATTGTATTACTTTATATTTAAAGAAATAATAACAATGAAGATCGAGTGCTTTATCTACAACGTTTAATCAATTAATACCTCTACACTATTTAGTAGCTCGCATTTATTGTAAATCCACTTTACTTATAAAATACTGCTACAATAGCCGCGCTTAAAAACGTTCAAACACAAGGCACACTGTTATGGAAAAATTTGTTAATCACATTCAACTAGGCTACCTAGGGCTACTTCCTTTTTTAGGCTGCGTGGCATGGCCGCTTGTGTTTGGTAGTAACAGCGTTAACTTAGAGTTTTTTACTTTTTACAGTATCGCCATTTTAGCATTTATGGCAGGTAACTTGTGGCGGGCCGGAGAGCAAAGCTATAGCAATGCAATTAAAGCGGTATTACCTGTTATCCCAGTTCCATTTTTATCATTTTTACCTGTAGAGTGGGCACTCGCTTGGTTAGGTGCTAGTTTTTGGTTAGTACTTATATTTGAAAAAGCCACTCCACAATGGAAAACCTATCATAAAGATTATCAAAAAATGCGCTTTGTGCTGACCTCCGTTGTATTTGTTTGTCACATCCTAACTATTGGTATGAGTATTTACCCTAAGTAACCTGAGCTCTGGATAATAAATCTATCTCAAGCAGCTATTTTCAGTGTTAAGTGCGTTGAATTTACTTGCAATAGGCCCGCTATTGACGCGTAAATTCGCCTTGTTCTCACAGAAAATCTCTGGCTAGAGAAAATAAATTCAAATATCACTACAATTCAACGAGTTAGCAAATCTCTTAACTAAGGCCTATTGACCTTTCAGGATTAAAATTTGTTCAATCTAGGGGCGATTTAATCGCGGCGTGAGGTTTGTAACCTAGTGGGCTAAGTAAAAACCGAGCAACAAAGAGTAAATTGCCCCTAGGCAGAACCCTTCGGGCAGCGCATGTTTGGCATTTATGCTGCGTTATCGCCTATTTATGGGGAATAACCACACTACATAGGCTTTGCCTTGCCTAAATACCAAACAGTCTGCTGCAAATTTAACCTCGAAAGATAAACAGGCCCTAGAGTTCAGGTTAAATAACAGCTGTAAACTTAAATATTGCGTGGTAATAAGGTAATATCCGCGCACTGCTATTTGAGGACACACCATGATTGACCAATTACGAAAACAACTTGATGAACTTGGCGAAAACTACGTAGAAAAAAACGCGGCATTTAAAATCAAAGTGATCCCATTTTTTTGTGCTATCCGCATAAAAAAAGATCATAAAAGTGAAGGTCGTTTGAGTTTTTATTCAAGTCAATTACTCGAAATTTTCTTAGTCGTCTTATTTTTGCTATTCGGTTTAATGCTTTACGATACAAATGCAGGATTTACCCACGGGCCTATTCATATTGCCTTTGCCATTTTAATTACCTTTAATCTTATTATTAAACAAATCGCAATCGAAGGATTAAAAACCAGACTTGCGTTTCATCGTTTACTTGCAGCACAGTCTCAAAAAAGTACGCCTGATGCTGATAACACACCAACTAAACCGCTTTAATTTATGTATTTAGATCCTGGTTGGCGAATACTCACTGTTGGCGATGGCGACTTATCATTTTCGAGCGCCATACATAACAACGTAAAGCCGCACATATTAGTGGCCTCTACCTACGATGATGCAATTACTATTGAGCAAAAGTACCAAGACAATGCGCTTAACGATTTAAAAGCGCAAAACGTTGCCGTACTTAATAGCTTTGATGTAACAAACCCTGCGTGTTGGCAAACTCTAAGTGCAAATCAGCACAGCTTTGATGTGGTTATTTTTCAGTTTCCGCTTATACCTGCGTTTGTTGGCCGTGAAGCATTTGAAAACAACACTCGCCAAACCAGTATGAATGTACTAAACCGCGCTTTACTGCACCAGTTTATTAAATACGCTAACGAATATGCGCTGAGCCCTGATGGCCCAATGCTTTGTTACATAACCTCTAAAGATGTAAAGCCGTATCGTGAGTGGAATATTGAAGGCAGTTTAAATAATGGTTTAACCGCTGATTATTTAGGTCAAACCCCGTTTGATATTAATCATTTTGAAGGTTATAAAATTCGTAATGTTGACCGCGATAAACACGTAAAAGACACCAGCGGTATTACTTACGTTTTCAGCCCAAAAGGTATTGATACACACACTAGTGAATTAAACTCACGCCTTACAAAGCCAGCATATTTAACACCTAACCACTGCCCGCTTTGTCGCGTTGGACCTTACATGGCAAGCGAGGACGAAACCAAGCACCTAAACGCTAAAAAGCATCAGCAAATGCTGCACCTTGAAAGCGATTGGCAACAATGGTTAAACGAATTTTATAGCTAAGTATCTTTAATAATTAAACGTTGCCGCGTTTAATTAAATCAGCTGCTTTTTCAGCAATCGCAATTACCGGTGCATTTGTGTTGCCGGTAACAATGGAAGGCATAATCGACGCATCCACTACGCGTAAGTTACTTACCCCGTGTACTCGCAAATTAGTATCGACCACCGCCATTGAGTCTTGCCCCATTTTACATGTACCAACCGGGTGATATTCGGTATCTGCAGTTTGGCGTATAAACTCAATTAACTGATCATCATTATTTATATCAAGCGGATAGACCATTTTACCGCGTATAGTATCAAAGGCTTTGCTTTGCATAATAGCGAGTGTTTTTTTAAGGCCAGCAAGCATTGCAACTATGTCGTCTGGGTGGCTTAAGTAGTTAGGATCAATAAGTGGAGCACTACGTGGGTTGCTGTCAGCTAATGTAATAGTTCCTCGGCTTTTAGGGCGCATAATACTGCTGTGTATACTGTAACCATGCCCAGTATGTAATTTACGACTATGATCGTCCACCAGCCCTATAACAAATTCTAGCTGTACGTCAGATGCAGGCGAATCTTCAAATAGCTTAATAAACGCATGCGACTCTGCAAAATTACTTGTTAATCGCCCCTCTCGCTTACTAAACCAGTTAACGCAGCCTTTAAAAATGCTCGCAATACCAAGTGGGCTTATACCAAAGGTACCCTTGTTTGTTTTTGATTTATAAAGCGGCACTACCGTTAAGTGATCTTGTAAATTAGCACCCACACCTTCTAGTACGTGTTGAGCTTTAATATTATGAGCGCTTAACTGAGCTTTAGGGCCAATACCCGAAAGCATTAATACCTGCGGTGAATTAATAGCACCGGCGCTCAAAATCACTTCTTTATTAGCAAGTAAATCTATTACTTTGCCGTTTTTTTCTATTTGCACACCTTGGGCGCTTTTATCATTAATTATAATTTTATTAACGTGACTTTTAGTCAGTACCGTTAAGTTAGCTCTATTTAAGTTAGGTGTTAAATACGCTTTAGCGGCGCTACAACGCTCGCCATTATGCTGAGTCACTTGTGAAAGCCGTGCACCTTGCTGCTCTGCACCATTAATATCGTCGCTTAAATTAACGCCCTGCTCTTTACAGCCGTTTAAAAAACACTGGTTAATTGCACTTGGGTTATTAAGTTCTTGCACATGTAAGGGGCCATCAGTGCCATGCAGCTCATTATTTATAAAGGTTTTATTGTTTTCAGCTTTAATAAAATACGGGAGTAAACTATTAAAATCCCAGCCGGTATTACCAAGCTGTGCCCACTGGTCGTAATCGTATTGAGTACCGCGAATATAAACCATCGCATTAGTAGAGCTCGACCCACCCAGCACTTTGCCTCGCGGCACAAAACCACACCGATTATTTAACTCTTTTTGAGGTACTGTATTGTAATGCCAACTATTTATGCCATAAGGCACACTCGCTGCTATGCCAGCTGGCATTTGTACAAATGCGCTTTTATCGCTGCCGCCTGCTTCAATTAAGCACACACTTACATTTTTATCTTCAGACAAGCGCGATGCCATCACGCAGCCACCACTGCCTGCGCCAATCACAATGTAATCAAATGTTGTATTGTTCATGGTGTACCTTAATAAAAGTTTTAAACGGCTTTTGCAGTAATAGTGCATAGAAAAATTCAACAAAACTTGATATTTTTAGACATCGTTTATTTGAGGTTAACCATGAGCAGCCTAATCAGAGCCACGTCATTACAAGGTATAGATACCCTAATTAGCGAATTTGGCGGCGATCCGCATGAAATAATGCAAAACTGTAATATTAGTAACGTTGACTTTAAAAATCTCGACAACCACTATTTACCTTATCGAGATTACGCTGAGCTTTTAGAATACTGTGCTTGTAAGTTCAATTGCTCTAGTTTTGGCCTTAAGCTCGCTAGTAGACAAAATTTTGATATTTTAGGACATATTGCAATAGCTGCCAAAAGTAGTACTAATTTAGGTGATGCACTTAATTGGGTTATTAAATACCTTCACTTGCACAGCCCTGCACTTAGCTTAAACTCGCACCCTTTAGAGAATGATAAAAGCTTGTTTTTATCATTCGAAATTAATTTAAAACCATTACCGAACATCAACCAAGTGATTGAGCTAACCATTGGTTTAGCATTGGCTGTTATTAAAAAGCTGAGTAATAACCGCTGCAAACCAATTAATATATTTTTGCCAAAAAAATTAAGTACTAATACTCGTGCCTATAACACTTACTTTGGTTGTAACGTTATAGAGCATCGCAACAGCGCTGGTATTGTAATCTCAAAAAGTGATTTAACTCTTGAGCTTGATCACCCTGAACTAAATAAAGTACAAGCGGCGCTAAGCTTCTTGGCAAAAAACAAAGAACACACACAACCATTGCCCAACCAAGTTAGTGCACTAATTAGGCCTATGCTTCCTATTTATCAATGTAGTAACCAAACTATTTCAGCTGCGCTGGGTATGCACCCGCGTACTCTGCATCGAGAACTTATCAAACATAATACGAGTTTTGTAAAACTTAAAGATGCCACTCGTCGCGCTTTAGCTGCACACTATTTAGCGCAAAACCAATTTACAATCTCAACCATATCTGAGCTTTTAGGGTATCAGGAGCAAGCAACGCTAAGTGTTAATGTTAAACGCTGGTTTGGGTGCTCTCCTCGAGCATATAGGACTAAAAAAATGTTAAACTAAACGCTCTTATTATTTTTTATTTAAGCTAAGGAGTGAGCATGAACTTTGTTATTGTTGGCACCAATTTTATTAGCGACACACTGTTAGCCGCTGCAAATACGTTAAACGATTTTAATTTATATGGTGTGTGCTCGCGCGCAGTATCAAGCGGCGAAGCATTTTTAGCCAAACACCCACAAAATGCACAAGCAAAAATTTTCACCTCAATCGAGCAAGTATGCCAAGATCAAAATGTTGATGCTGTCTACATAGCCGCCCCTAACAGCTTACACAAACAATATGCCGTTATGTGCCTAGAAGCGGGTAAACATGTCCTTGGCGAAAAACCATCAGCAGCCAATTCTAAAGAGCTTGCAAGCATTATAGCTACAGCAAAAAAACATCAGCGCCTTTACATGGAAGCCATGATGACCACTCACTTACCTAACTTTGCACGGCTGCAACAGGCAATGGTAAAAATTGGCACACCACGTAAATATATTGGCCAGTACAGTCAATATTCATCGCGTTACGATAAATATAAAAATGGCGAGCGTCCAAATACGTTTTTACCCGAGTTTGCTAATGGTGCTTTAGTTGATTTAGGGATTTACCCACTGTATTTATTAATTGCACTTTGGGGAGCGCCGCAAAGCGTAAGTGCCAGTGGCGTATTACTTGATACAGGTGTAGATGGTGCGGGCGATGTATTACTAAACTACGCTGATAAACAAGCCGTTATTAGCTACTCTAAAATATCGCAAGGCGACAACATAACCGAAATACAAGGCGAGCTTGGACGCATACGAATAGAAGCCGTATCGCAACTCAAAAAGGTGGAGTTTATTGCTAATAATGGTGAGGTAGAGGTTATGTCCCAGCCGTTTGATGAGCACTTTATGAAATACGAAGTTGAACATTTTATGGCGTTAGTGAAGCAAAATATTCTTGAGTCACCCGTTAATACACATATTTTAGCCAGTAACGTAATGAGCGTACTTGATGAAGCTCGCAAACAGCTTGGGGTTGTGTACCCTAACGACTAACTAAATAAAATATGGGCGTTAACCAACGACAGTTAACGCCCAGAAGAAAGCTTAAATAGCTCTCGTACAACGACACATTTTACAAAACACACTTTACAAACACATTTAAAAATAGCGATCCCCATCCATGGGCAATCAAATACTTCTACAACAAACTTAACACTAACAACCCAAAATCGGTTTATTACCAATATTTATTATTCAATAACCTTAAAACTAACCTAACACATAAAAACATTACCAATCAAGCTAGCCAATTGCATTATTTTAAACTAAATTGGTAATACAACAATACAACCATTGGTGTATAGTGGTTTTTAACCATAACATCGCGTTAGAATTTTGACATAATAGTGAATTTTGAGGTAACCTCTGGTATTAACAGTTGGTTTTGACTTTTAGGCCCCAGAGGCCATTATTCCTTAAGGTAATGAAGGTAAAGTATGGGTAATCGTCGCTTATTTTGGCGCATAGTTGATAAAATTGAGTCTTTAATAAATCAAGGCGAATTTTCTGCTGGGAGTCGTTTACCACCTGAACGTGAACTTGCAGAAATGTTTGATGTAAGTCGCCCTACCATTAGAGAAGCTATTATCGCATTAGAAGTACGTGGCCGAGTTGAAGTTAAAACCGGCTCTGGTGTTTACGTAGTAGAACAAAAAAATGCATCTATAAAATCAAAAGAGATCAGTGCATTTGAACTTACTCAAGCTCGCGCATTAATTGAAGGCGAAATTGCCGCTTTAGCTGCTCAAAGCATTACAGAAGAAGAACTAGAGCAACTAAATAAAACATTAATTGCCATGGAAAAAGGCCTTTATGTTGAGCAAGCCGACCGTGAGTTCCACGAAATTATAGCTAGAGCAACGCGCAATAAAGCACTTGAATTTGCAGTGTCTAACTTGTGGGATTTACGTTTAACAAACCCACAAATTGTTGCTGACTATGGCAGTGTGTGTAAAAACAATAACGAGTGCGTTATGGACGAACACACCGCTATTTATACAGCCCTAAAGTCGCATGATGCAAATGCAGCGCGCACCGCAATGCACAAACATTTTAACCGCTTAATTAATGCTTTATTTGATGCCGTAGAATCGCGCGCACTTGAAGAAATTAAACGCAAAAATGATGAAAAACGAGGCCTCTACTCGCTTGATGGCTTAGTTAATAAAAGTGCCCACTAAGGCATTTTAACCAACTGATTAAAGTTAGCAAACGCCTGTTTGCTAACTTTACCTCTTACTTTATTTACCCGCCCTATTTAATATACTTTTAATTGCGCTATTTTTGGTCGCAAACACTTACCTATAAATTTAAAAAAAGATACTATGCCGCCATTAATATCGGGCGGGTTTAGCTTTTATACTCCCTGCATTACATAACTAATTGATAGAGTTACTCAACTCAAGGATTAAAATGCAAGCATCTTCAAAAAGTTATTTACTGGCTATAGTGTGTGTACTGCTTGCTATGATGACCATTCAAACGGGCGCGTCATTTGCAAAACAGCTTTTTCCTATTGTTGGTCCTGAAGGTACAACTGCCCTTAGGCTTGGTTTTTCTGCCTTTATACTTTGCTTAGTGTTTAAACCTTGGAAACACTTACCTACTTCTGGTAATCGTATTCCTATAATTGTGTATGGTTTAAGTTTAGGCGGCATGAACATTTTGTTTTATTACGCCATTGAACGCATTCCACTAGGCATTGGTGTAGCGCTTGAATTTACAGGCCCGCTTGCTGTTGCCTTATTTTCATCACGCCGCAAACGTGACTTATTTTGGGTTGCCTGTGCTATTGCCGGTATTTTGCTTCTGCTTCCTGATATGAGCGGCCAAGACAGCCTTGATCCATTGGGTGTAGCGCTTGCGCTTGGTGCCGGTGCATGTTGGGCAGGTTATATATTATTTGGTAAAAAAACGGGCACACAAAGCTCTGGTGGAGCAACTGTCGCATTGGGTATGACCGTTGCCGCTATAGTGCTAGTACCATACGGCGGCATTATGCAAAGCGCCGCGTTTACGTGGGAAATTATCCCACTGGGTATTGGTATTGCTATTTTATCAAGCGCACTGCCTTACACACTTGAAATGGTTGCACTGCGTAACATGCCTTCACAAGGGTTTAGCGTAATGATGAGTTTAGAGCCTGCAATAGCTTCGCTCGCAGGGTTTATTATTTTAAGTGAGTTACTTACTTTATGGCAGTGGCTAGCTATTTTACTTGTGATAGTTGCATCTGTTGGTAGCTCGTTTTCAAACGCAAAAAAACAGGTTGCTTAAATAAAAACTGTAATCGACTAATTCTAAAAAATAAAGCCACCGCGTAAGCAGTGGCTTTTTTGTAGCAACGTAATTAGCTTACCGCCTTACTTTGCTTGTTAGTTGTAACCAAATACCCAATCAACGAAATAAGCGGCATACCCGTAGCAACCAGGGCAATACCTGTCCAACCACCTGCTTCATATAACGGGCTGGCAATAAGCGACCCCACTGCACCACCTACAAATATACTGGTCATGTAAATAGCGTTTAAACGTGCTCGGCTTTGTGGCTCTAGTGCGTAAACTGCGCGTTGCCCAAGTACCATATTGGCTTGCACAGCAAAATCAATAAACACACCCGTTAACGCTAAAATTACTATCCCGTAAGGTAAATCAAACAAACTGGGTAAAAAGCAACCAGCTGCTATAACTTTTGCAAGTAAAGAGACCTGATGTGTATAGCCTTTGTCGGCCAAACGCCCAACAATAGGGGCTGCTATAGCACCTGCCGCACCGACAAGTGCAAACAGTGCTATTTCTGATTGCGATAAACCATACTCACGGGCAAGCACAACCGGTACGCTCGTCCAAAATAAACTGAACGATGCAAACATTAATGCTTGAAAAAGTGAACGTTGGCGCAGCACTGGTTGGCTAATCATTAACTGTTTAAGCGATTTTAATAACTTAAAATACGTTGTTTTATGGGTAGGTTGCCTGCTTGGAATAGCAAAATAAATTACGCCTGCAATAAACACCATACACCCTGCTGCAAAGTAAAATACAGCACGCCAACCAAAGTGATCGGCTATTAAACTCGATATAGGTCTTGCCAGCAAAATACCTAGCAGGAGACCCGCCATAATATTGCCAAGAACCTGTCCGCGCTTCTCGTCAGACGATAAATGCGCAGCAAGCGGAATAAGCACCTGAACAGAAACCGAGCTCATACCTATCATTAAACATAAAATAAGCATTACATTAGGTGAATCAGCAAGTGCCGTACCCACCAAACTCAAAAACGACACAGCTAAAGTAATAAGCATTAAACGCTTATTTTCAATTAAGTCAGCTAATGGCACTAAAAAAAACAACCCCAAAGCGTAGCCTATTTGTGTAAGCGATACGATAAGGCTAGCACTGTGCGCACTTAATCCAACTTCAGGGGCAAGCAACTCAATAATAGGTTGAGCGTAGTAAATATTGGCAACAATAAGACCGCAACACAAAGCAATAATAGTAACGAGAGTATTGCGAAGTGGTTGTGGTGAAACGCCTGGTTGGGTCATGTGTGTCTCTACTTTATAAAAATAATAAAACCCAACCAGCAAACGCGGGTTGGGTTTTTACAAAAAACTTCGTTTTACTTAATTGGTGATGGCTGCCCATGTGGGCTTGAGCGTAAATACTGTTTAGGTGCAGTTACTGTAGCGCCAAGCTCTGCAGCTGCATGCCACGGCCAATGCGGGTTATATAAAATGCCACGCGCCAGCGCTACACCATCGGCTTGCTGCTCACTAATAATATCCTCGGCTTGTTGCGCCTCAGTAATTAAACCCACCGCTATAACAGGCATATTCACAGCTTCTTTAATAGCTGTTGCAAACGGTACCTGAAAATTAGGTTTTACTGGTATTTGTTGCTCAGGACTTAAACCCGCAGTACTTACATGAATAAAGTCACAGCCGAGTTCATCAAGCGCTTTACTAAGCACTATCGATTGATCTAAATCCCAGCCGCCTTCAACCCAATCAGTTGCCGAAATACGCACACCTACCGCTTTTTCACTAGGAAATACCGCTCTTACCGCTTTAAACACATCAAGCAATAAACGCATTCTGTTTTCTAGGCTACCACCGTAGTTGTCATCGCGCTTGTTTGAAAGTGGCGACAAAAACTGGTGTAACAGGTAACCGTGCGCACCATGTAGCTCGATTAAATCAAGGCCGAGTTCATCAGCGCGTTTAGCTGCACTTACAAAATCTTTAATTAGTGAATCTATGTCAGATTGGCTCATTGCTTTTGGCACTGGGCTGCTATCGTCGTACGCAACTGCCGAAGGTGCAAGCGTTTGCCAGCCATTAACGTCATCAGGTGCAATAGCATCGCCACCGTCCCATGGTTTTTCAGTTGATGCTTTGCGCCCAGCATGCGCCAACTGAATACCAATAGGCATAGGGCTATATTGTCTTACTGCTTTTAGGCTTTTGCCCAGGGCTTGCTGGGTTTCGTTATTCCAAAGCCCTAAATCGCCGTAGCTAATACGCCCTTCTGGGTTTACTGCTGTTGCTTCTAAAATTAGCAATCCTGCACCACTCAAACTCAATTGGCCCAAATGAATAGTGTGCCAATCGCTAGCAGCGCCATTGTTTGCTGAGTACTGGCACATGGGTGCAATAATAATACGGTTATCTAACGTTACTTGCCCAAGTGATAAAGGCGAAAATAGTTGGCTCATTGTTAATCCTTAAAAACACGCACAAAAAAGTGCGGACAAAACAAAAAAGAGTATACGAAGCGGCAATCAAACACGCTCACTCAATAACTTACACAGTTACTTATAAATACGACTACCACTCTTAATGGGGATAAAAACACACTTTAATAGTGCTGATAAAAGCATAACTAATGACATTATAAACTATCAATTTTAATGTAATAATTT
The DNA here is from genome assembly GCF_015864295.1 of Pseudoalteromonas sp. NZS127_1. Taxonomy (NCBI): domain Bacteria; kingdom Pseudomonadati; phylum Pseudomonadota; class Gammaproteobacteria; order Alteromonadales; family Pseudoalteromonadaceae; genus Pseudoalteromonas; species Pseudoalteromonas sp. NZS127_1. The sequence continues at coordinate 163,423 of NZ_JADYXO010000008.1, forward strand.
GTTTAACGAGCGCGTCATAAAGCCATCTTTAAAAAATGAATGACTATTTACCTTTAAACAAGGGTGTGATTTTTAACCTAACTGTACCTAATAGCACTAAGCTATTGCTTATATTGCCTATTAACTAAATAAAAACCCCACATACAAACCATATTTATTCTACAAAAGTGAATTAAAATTCAATTTAGATATTCCAAGCTACTTCACTCCCTGATAAACTGCTTAACTTAATTTACTAATGTAAAACATTTGAACTGGGGATCACTTTTTATGTTTAAACCAAGCTTGTTAACCTTGGCTATTTCGAGCGCTGTTTCTAGCGTATTTTTATTGCCTAATGCCGCACTTGCTCAAGAAGAAGTTGCAGCTAAAAACAAATCACTCGAAGTAATCGAAGTTACAGCAACAAGGCGCAGCGGCTCTGTGCAAAATGCACCGCTAAATATTACAGCCCTTGATGCAGATATTATGAAAGATCAAAATATCAATGAGCTTGCGGATGTAGCACGCTGGGTACCTGGTTTAACAATTACTGATCAAGGTGGCCGCTCAGGCTCGCCTATTATTGTTCGTGGTTTAAATACTAATTCATCTGGTCCATCATCAGATGGCGGCACAGTATCTACTTACATTAACGAAATTCCTGTTTCGGTAGATATGCGCCTAGTAGATATTGAGCGTGTTGAAGTATTAATTGGGCCACAAGGCACCCTTTATGGTGCAGGCACATTAGGCGGTGCAATTCGCTACATGCTTAAACAGCCTGAGCTTGATTTTACATCGCTTGAAGTATACGGCGACCTATTTCAAACAAAAGAAAGTGACTCTTTAGGTGGCGAAGGCGGTTTTATATTTAACCTTCCTATTATCGAAGATAAATTAGCAGTACGCGCCAGCTTAAACGTATATGAAGATCCAGGTTTTATCGATTACGGTTACGTAGTACGCGAGCCAGGCGTATCGTTGCCAGATCCAGATTGGAGCGATAGCTCAGCAGTTAATAACAACCTTAAAAATGTAAAAGACGCCAACGGCGAAACCACCACTACTGGTCGTATTTCTGTTCGCTTTAAACCAAATGAATCGTTTGAAGGTACGCTTAACTACTTTTACCAAAACCAAGACAGCGAAGGTCGCTCGATTGTTCATTACAACAGCCTTAATGCAAACAACGGCTTAAGCGACGTAATAGGTAAATACGAATCGGCTTATCGCTTTGAAGAGCCTCGCGAGAAAAAAGATCAATTACTAAGCCTTGAACTAAAAGCCGACCTAGGTTTTGCAGAGCTCGTATCAGCAACCGGTATTTCGAGCTTTGATGCCGACGGCCAACGCGACCAAACAGACTTACTTATTCGTCTTGATTACGGTTATGAAGAGTTTCCTTCGTTTTCAACGTTTACCCGTGAAATTGACGAAGAAGATACCTTCACTCAAGAAATTCGCTTAGTGTCGCAAGGCGACAGCGACTTTAACTGGATTGTGGGTGGCTTTTACAACAAAACAGAAACCGAAGCGTCAAGCCGAGAGTTTACGCCTGGGTTTGACCAATTCGCTATCGATAACTTTGGTGGCGAGCAGCTAAGACCTGACTCATTAGAATACTTAGAGCTTACAAAAAGTACCGTCACTGAGTCTGCACTATTTGGTGAAGTTGGCTACCAAGTTACCGACAAATTAGATATGACCATTGGTGCCCGTTTTTACAAATACGATATAGAGTCGCAAGCGGCTTTTGACTTCCCGCTAGCAAATACATTGTATGGTGGAGTAGATCCTGATGTAACCACCGTTGCATACGAAAAAGACGAAGCAGGCGATAACGGTAACTTATTTAAATTTAATGCTAAATACCAGTTCACTGACTCAGTAATGGGTTATGTAACAGTAAGTGAAGGCTTTAGAATTGGCGGCTCAAATGGGTTAGTGTCTTGCCCTGATCCAATTATTGAGGATCAACAAACAGGTTGTGGTAAACCTGACGAATTATTGTATGAAGCCGACACCACAACAAACTACGAGCTAGGCTTTAAAAGTACATGGTTTAGAAGCCAACTACACTTTAACGCCGCGTTATTTAACGTAGATTGGGATGATGCACAAATTACGGGCGCTACAGATATAGGTCAATTAACGTACCTTTCAAACGCAGGTAGCGCTAATGCAAAAGGGGTAGAAATTTCAACCCGCGCTATTTTATCTGACTCGTTTTCGGTTTACGCTACGTACGCTTACACAAAAGCAGAACTAACATCAGACGCACCATTTTTGTTTAATGCCGATGGTACCGGTGGCGCAGAAGACGGCGACCGTTTGCCTGGCTCACCTGAAAACCAATTTTCGATGGGTGTAAACTATCAAACAGACGTGTTTAACGACAAAACGCTTGATATTAACTACGGTTTAACCGCGCAAAGCGACGTGCTTTCAAGAGTAGGACTTCGTGATAACGGCGAAACACTACCAGGTTACAGTTTGAGTAATATATCAGCTAAATTAACGGCTGATGCATGGTCAACTACGCTATATGTTGATAACCTATTCAACAAATACGCGGTTACATCCGTTCGTCGCTCAGATGCAGATATAACATCAGCTAATGGCGCCGACATACAACGTAACTACGGCCATTACATTAATCGCCCGCTTACGGTAGGTGTTAAATTTAACTACAAATTTGAAATATAATTTATAGTAATTTTTAAACAATGTTTTAAGGCTCAAATTTATTTGAGCCTTTTTATTTTCTTTTACAAAATAATAATTACCAAAACCATGCAGCCAAATTTAAAGCAACTTCATCAAAGCGCAATACACTCCCTAAACCAAGGTAAAATAGAGCAAGCACACAAAGCCCTAGTGGAGTTAGTTACACTCAAACCAGACTTTGCTGATGGGTATTTTTTGTTAGCTATGGTTAATTTAACTGTTGGGCAAATACACAAAGCAATAAAGCTCATCGAAAAAGCTCTTACCCTTGGCCAAAGTATTGAATACACCGCGCAACTTGCTAAATGTTACGCACTTACTGGCGAATTACAAAAAGCAAAAAACACCGCACTATCGGTGCCATTAAAACAAATAACTAAAGCCCTTGATGCCGACACACTTGGCGTTGCACTTACTCAAGCAGGCATTCACGAACACGCACTTAACTACTTTGAGCGCGCTATTAAACTGGCTACAGCGGCTAACAAAGCTCAATCCCCGTTTTATTATAACTACGGTGTAAGCGCTAAGTTTTTAGGGCTATTTGATAAAGCCCAACACGCTTTTGAAAATGCCATAGCGCTTAACCCGCTGCATCATCAAAGTCATTTTGCATTAAGTGATTTAACTAAAGTAAGTAAGCAAAACAACCATATTGAACGCTTAAAAAACGTGTTTGAGCAAGTAACACACCCCGATGCAAAATTGCATATAGGCCATGCACTCGCAAAAGAGTATCAAGATACTGGTGAATATTCAGAGGCTTTTAACGCGTTAGAGCAAGGTAAAGTAGCAAAACGTGCTGTGCAGCCGTTTGATCATAAAAGCTCAACTGAGTTATTTGAACATATTAAACGCTTAAGTGAACAGCACACACAAGCGCTAACACAGGGTAACCCAACGGCCGAACCTATTTTTGTATTAGGTATGCCCCGCTCTGGCACCACATTAGTTGAGCGTATTTTATCGAGCCACAGCGACGTGCAATCAGCCGGTGAATTACAAGACTTTGGCCTAAGCGTTAAAAAGCTAAGCCAAACACAAACACCTCACGTGCTCGACACTCAAACGCTCAGTAAAGCCTACGAGCTTGATTTTAATCAACTTGGGTCAACCTATTTAAACGCAACACGCGTAATAACAGGCAGCCATAAGCACTTTATAGATAAACTCCCGTTTAACTTTTTTTATATCGACTTAATAACCAAAGCACTGCCAAACGCCAAAATAATTTGTATGCTGCGCGACCCAATGGACACCTGTATTGGCAACTATCGCCAGTTATTCACCATTAATAACCCCTACTACGCGTACTCGCTCGATTTACTCGACACCGCTAAATTTTACAGCCGTTTTTACAAACTAATGCAGCACTTTAGCGCCCTGCACAGCAATATAAAATTAGTAAAATACGAAGAGTTAGTCGCACAGCCCGAGCAGCAAATAAAAGACTTAGTGAGCTTTTGTAACCTCGAATGGCAAGAACAGTGTATAGACTTTCACTTAAACACCGCACCGGTTTCTACCGCAAGCAAGGTGCAAGTACGCCAACCACTTAACAATAAAGCAATTGGCCGCTGGAAAGCGTTTAAGCCGAATACTGATGAAATTGAAGATTACTTTTTAAAGCAAAATATCAGTTTTGAGTAAAGGTTTTATAGCTTAGGAGTTAGGTGTGTGAACCAAGAATAACCCGCTTGTGCAAGTGTAGGTCGGATAAGCGAAGCGCCATCCGACACAGTAAAACACCTGGCCAATTATTATCAATATTTTATGTTGTCGAGTGAATAGAGAGTGCCAATAGCGAACCTTCAAGGCGTAAATCTGAAACTCTGTTGGGTGGCGCCTTCGGCTTAACCAACCTACCTTTTGACGTAGGTCGGATAAGTGGCGAAGCCACGTCATCCGACAAAAATGATGAATTGACTAGCAACAACACGACTTACCGCGTTTATGTTGTCGAGTGGCCAGAAAGTGCCATAAACTGAAAGTGGCAAAAGGCAAGACGCGACCCCATTATCACTGCTTGATTAAAAGTGTAAATGAGTCAAACGAACAAAGTGTTACTGCACTTATAACCTTGATAGACGTTGATTTACAACAAGGACAAACAGCGCACTCATATTATGGGACCTATATTAACGTTAATAATAGATTTTAATGCACTTTGTAACTTTTCATTTAACGGTTTCGGGTAGACTTCAATTAAAGAAACGGAGTCACATTTCTGAAAACTACAAAATGGTATAATGGCGTCTACAAAGGCAGTAATGACTGACGCTTGATCAAAGTTATGCTGCTCAAAGTTATGTTGCTCAAAATGTAGTGATTTAATCTCTAAATGAGATGTTTTTCTATGCACTTTACAATCCATACGACCAACAAATTCACCGCGATAAAGTAGCGGTAAGCAAAAGTAACCATACTGTCGTTTCACTGCAGGAACATAACATTCTAGTTGATAGTTATATTGAAAAAGCAACTTGAGCCGATCACGTTGAATGACACTATTATCGAATGGCGAAAGGATCAACATTCGGTTATTCAGACGGGGAAGGGGCCGTTCAATCGCCTCGGTTTCCACTAACAATATTTCACCGCTACTCATTTGCACTTGTTGTAAAATGTTTTGCACTAATCGTTCATCTACCAAGTTTTTCACTGCGTTGCGCAATTCGTTATCTCGACGTAAATAAGTCAAGCCTTTAAGTGAGGTAACCCCCAAGCAGCGGAACTGTTGATCGACAATGTGCGTGGCCAACTCATCCATACTGGGCATTTTTAAGTTTACCTCAGAAGGTAATACCCGTTCAGTTAGATCATACGTTTTTTGGAAACCTTCTCGGTTACTAACCATCAGGTCACCTTCCATATACAACTGTTCAAGTGCCTTTTTCGCAGGTTTCCAATCCCACCAACCTGCACGCTTTGTAGCATTTGACTCTAAATCTCGAGATCGCAACGGACCGTCGATACGTATGCGAGTTAATAATTCTTGCATCAGCTTGCTATCACGCTCTTTATGCCAATGAATTTGACCATTTTTAATCGCGTGTTTGTAAGGTAATGAGAAGCGAAAATCTTTAATCGGTAAAAAAGCGGCAGCGTGAGACCAGTACTCAAAAATGTCTTTATTGAGTAATAACTGATTGGTCATAGCGGGTTTGAAATTAGGTACTCTAGAGTTAAGAATATGATGATGAGCACGCTCTACCACCGAAATAGCATCAATCTGTACGTAACCAATATGGTTAATTGCATTACACGCACCAGCCAAACCACTGCCAAAAGCTTGTGTTTGTAGCAAACCTTGTGCTGACAGGGCAAGGCGGCGTAAACGCGCTAGCTCTTGAGGGTGTTTAATTTTAATCATATTTTCCTAAGAGATAATTAACGAGTATCCGTGCAACGTGTAAACCTAAACCTATTTTAAGGGGTTTGGTTTAAACCGAGCTCTTTTTGTTTTTTCTTTGTCAGGCCTAATGAAACAAGCCGATAAGACTCTTTAAGGTAATATGATAAGTCGTTATCAGTATCATCGTTGCTTTCGTAGTGTTGTATCCATTTCATTCCACGAGAAGCAAAATACGGTGCAGGCTTATAGCCAGGTATTTCACTGAGAAAATGAAAATTCAGTTCAGATGTTTTAAAAATAAAGGCTGGTTTATCACCTTCTCCCAACCCTCCTCCCAATCCGCCGATAGCAAAAACCTTTCCGCCGACTTTCCATACATGAGAGTTATGCCATTGGACCACATATGAGGTTGCTTCTAATGCGCGACAGAAATCATTAAATTCTTTATAGTTCATATTGTCGATCTTCGTTTGTATAGTCTATTGGCTATAGAGCCCATTATATGGACTTATAAATATATGAGCTCGCTTTATATTTTAGCGATAACGCGCATATAACCTACTGGCTAAAAATACGCCAATAAGCATTTCAAACCATGCGATTGGGACCAAAGTAACTGCCATTTCCCACGTTCCTAATCCTGAGTTTACAGACCCTATCCAAAAAACACCCAGCGTTGCCATGCAAGTAACAGTGGCTGATATAACGATCGATTTTACATTCTGACCAAAGCTTTGAGCGCACAACCAGTAAATAAATACCAAGGTACTCGCCAGTATCGTGTCCCATATTCCCCATATCAATGCATTACTGACAGCCATTGGTCCAACGACTAACTTTCCGGCATAGAAGGCCTCCATCATAGGAAACGCGACTAAAATAGCTCTTGCTACCTCGGCAACGTGGATCCAAATACTCGTTAGTAACATAACGACGATAAATTGCTTAAATTTTAATGTGTTATTCATAAATATCGTGTCTATTCTGATTTTTTATGGCTAATTAAAAGATAGATTCTGTAATGCATGCAACAATCTAAATTATTGAACTAAGAGTAACCAAAAATAGAATTCAAAGCATGATCAAGGACTGACTTTAATTCTTCTTCAACCAGACCTACTTTTGCTTGAACAGCCAGCCCATAACTTACTGATAAAAGATAGTTAGTCAGTTTTTGAGCTGTTTGGCCTTGGGGCATATCCGTCTTCGCAATGCCAGACGCGAATAAACCTGTCAATGTTTGCTGAGTTTCTGTTCCTAATTTCTTCATATAAACAACCGCATCTTCTGGAAACGCAACACTATCTGATTCATTAACACTCTTTACAAGCAAACATCCACGGGGCGTTTCATCGCTGGTGAATAGCTCAATAAGTCCATAGAAACAAGCTTGTAACCGCGCTTTTAATGTTGCATCTGAGGGCTCTACTAGGTGTCTGTAGTTAACTTCTACATATTGTTTTTGATAATGTGCCAAAGCATCTTTGAACAATTGCTCTTTATTGACAAACGTTCCGTACAAACTCGACGTATTAATGCCAAGTTCAGAAGAAAGATTAGCAACAGAAGTACCCGAGAACCCATTGGCCCAAAATAACCGCATCGCTTTATCTAAAACGACTTCTTTATCAAACGCTCTTTTTCGTCCTGCTTTCACTCTGTGGCCCTTAAAAATAATATTAATTAACTCTATTTTGAAGCAGTCACTTCAAAATGTCAATTCGCCCTATTGACATTACAAAGTGATCACTTCACAATTAACTCAATTCTGAAGCGATCGCTTCATAAGTATAAAATAAGTGAACTAAAAATGTTTAAAAAATTCGTACAAATTACTGCTCTATTCAACTTTCCAATCGCACTAGGCATGATTATTTCAGCGCTGATGGCACCTCAAGCAGACACGTTAATTATCACGGTGGTATTGGGCGTATCTTTTATGCTTATGGGCGCTGCGTTACTTTGGGCTACTTCAGACATTAAAACCCGTGCCCCTCTTATTGTTTGGAACGGATTGGTAAGAATGGTCGGCTTTATCATTGTTACATATGCCGCTTCATTAGGCTTGGCACCAAAGATCTTTGTCTATATTTCTGTCATGGATCTTATTACCGCCTTTGTTTACATCATTGGCAGTATGCGAGCATCCGAGCAGCCCTTTAAATCCCTATTTTTAGGCAAAACTCAGTAACTTATAAATTAATAATTTTAGCATTGATAACATTAACTTAAATAAACTACTTTTCAGGAGAAATATTATGACGATTAAAGCATTAAGAACACCAGAAGAAAGATTCTCTGTATTACCGGCCTTTCCTTACCAACCTAACTACATTGATGATTTAGCTGGTTTTGAGTCTTTACGCATGGCCTACATCGACGAGGGTGATTCCTCATCTGAAAACACTTTTTTATGTTTACACGGTGAGCCTTCATGGAGCTACTTATATAGAAAAATGCTTCCTATATTTACGGGCGCTGGTCATCGTGTTGTTGCGCCTGATTTGTTTGGCTTTGGTCGTTCAGATAAACCCGTTGATGAATCGGTTTATACCTTTGATTTTCACCGTGATAGTTTAATGCGATTAATTGAACGCCTTGATCTGAAAAATATTACGTTGGTCTGTCAAGACTGGGGCGGAATTCTAGGGTTAACAATCCCAATGGATATGCAAGATCGATTCAAAAATTTGATTGTTATGAACACGGCAATATCGGTGGGTGAAACCGCCCCTGAAGGGTTTTATCAGTGGCGAGATTTCTGCGCAAATGCCCCTGAAATACCAGTCGGTGGTTTATTTGCCTGTGACGCAGGGCCAGCCGTATCTGTGATGGATGTTATAGCTTACGATGCGCCATTTCCAGATAACAGCTATAAAGCAGGCGTAAGACGCTTTCCCGCCATGGTGCCTGTCGAGCCAACGATGGATGGTGTTGAGCACGGAAAACGCGCAAGAGAGTTTTGGTCAAAAGACTGGAACGGTCAAAGTTTCATGGCGATAGGCATGAAAGATACAGCTTTAGGCGAAGGCCCAATGGAGTACTTAAGAAGCTTTATTAAAGGCTGCCCTGAGCCCTTAAAAATTGCAGAAGCAGGACACTTTGTTCAAGAATACGGTGTTGAAATTGCAGAAAAAGCGCTTGTTCACTTAGAAATGAATAATAAATAGGCTATATCCAATGAATACAAATATAGAAAATAAAGTGATTGTTATAACGGGTGCAAGCAGTGGTTTAGGTGAAGCAACTGCGCGTTTTCTGGCTCAAAAAGGTGCTAAAGTCGTATTGGGTGCGCGTCGTAGTGAAAAACTAGCAGCTATCGTAAATGATATTCGTGCTGAGGGTGGCGAAGCTGAATATGTCACGATGGATGTCACCAAATCCGATCAGGTTAAAATGCTTGTCGACAAGGCGATTGAGACTTTTGGACGCTTAGATGTCATGGTCAATAATGCCGGCTTGATGTCAATTGCTCCGATGGCTGAGGTTAAGGTTGATGAATGGGATCGCATGGTCGACATTAATATCAAAGGGGTACTTTACGGTATCGCCGCTGCACTTCCCGTGTTTACCAAACAAAATAGTGGTCACTTTATTAATCTCGCTTCCGTTGCTGCACATAAAGTTTCACCGGGTTCGGCTGTCTATAGCGGTACAAAATTTGCGGTTAAAGCGATAACAGAAGGATTGAGAGCGGAAGTGGGTGGCAATATACGTACAACGCTATTATCACCTGGCTTAATTGATTCTGAATTAAAATTCGGTAGTTCGGATGAAGCCACCTCTCAATTTGTTCAAGATATTTATAAAGTCGCTATTCCAGCGTTATCTATTGCTAAAGCTGTCGCCTATGCGATTGAACAACCAGATGATGTCGATATTAACGAAATTATTATCAGACCAACAATTCAAGACTTCTAATCTAATGTGAGTTGATCCTGCCTTTTTTGTATTTTGTTTGGCAGGTCAACGTGAAACAGTTGCTTTAAAAGGTATAAAAAATGAAAAAAACACTCATTATTGGCGCTAATGGCCAGATTGGTAAAATAGTGGTTGAGTTGCTTCACAATCAGGATCGCCCAGTGCTCGCAATGGTTCGTAGCAAACAACAAGCTGAGAAGTTAGAAAATATGGGTGTAGAGGCTGTTGTTGGCGATCTTGAAACTGATTTTGAACACGCTTTTAAGGACTGCGATAAAGTAGTATTTAGTGCAGGTTCTGGCGGTAATACAGGCGACGATAAAACACTTCTAATAGATTTATGGGCAGCAAAAAAAGCAGTTGATTATTCTTTAAAGGAAGGTATACAACATTTTGTAATGGTAAGTGGTTTAGGCGCACAAGACCCTGACGAATTTGAATCAGAAATAAAACCCTATTTGGTGGCAAAGTATTTTGCCGATCAGTACCTATTATCCAGTGGCCTAAATTACACCATTCTTAGACCGGGACTCCTTACTAATGATAAAGGCAACGGGCTCATAACAACCACGCGTTCGACTTCTACGAATGATTTATTCATTAGCAGAGAAGATGTCGCTAAATCAATAGAGTATTACATTAATCGTGACGAAGTCAGTAACCAGATATTTGAACTTTATCATGGTAATGAAGTAATTAGCTCGGCATTAACCGCTAGCAATTAATTTATAACCAACGATTCGCTAACCACTATAAAATAATATATTAGCGAAAGAAGCTATTAATATTAGAGTTTTAAATAATATGCAAAACTACCTTCAAGAAATAGAAACAATCACTTCTAAAGCAGGTGAAACCGTTCCTTTACAAAGAAAAGCTTTTGAAAGAGGTTTTTCTTTTAAACACATGTCTTTTTATGAACAACTAGCGATATGGAGTTATATCTGGACGAACACCAAAGTGTATAGAGCTGAAATGTTTTGTTTGTATTTCTTGGAGGAGCATATTAAAAACAAAGATGAAATGCTGGCCGCTTGGCCAACGATTAAATTATGGCAAGACAAAATTAATCGATGGGAAACAAGCGATGGCATTTCAAAAATATATGCTCAATTAGTAGAATATGATGCAGCATTAATTTTGCCAACGTATAAAAAATGGAATACGTCTACAAACCCATGGCATAGAAGACAAAGCATAGTGGGTTTACTTTATTACAGCGCTCATAGAAAACACTATTTACCTTTTCAAGTACTTATAGATTTGGTAGCACCTTTAATTTCTGACCACGCTTATTATGTTGAAAAAGGAGTGGGTTGGACACTTAGAGAAATAGGAAATATATACCCTAAAGAGCAGGAAGAATTTCTATTTGAAAACGCAACTAAAATATGTGCTTATGGATATAGTGCAGGTACAGAAAAATGGGATAAAACAAAACGGGAAAAACTGAAGCAAATTAGAAAAGCAGCAAGAGTTTTAAATCGCAAAAATTCAATTTAAACATTTAAAAAGGAATAAATATGTCAAACAACAAACCAATATCAGCAGCGTTTCCTTTTGAATCTAAATTTCAAGCTGTATTAGATTCTAAAATGCATTATGTCGATGAAGGAGACAAAAGTTCTAAAGATACTTTTTTACTCATACACGGAAACCCTACATCAAGTTATTTATGGCGAAACATCATTCCGCATGTAAGTCCGTTAGGTCGTGTAGTTGTTCCCGATCTTATTGGAATGGGTAAGTCTGACAAGCCCGATATAGACTATACATTTGAAGACCATATTACCTATTTAGATGCGTTTATTGAAAAGTTAGCCTTAAAAAATATCATTATAGTCATTCAAGATTGGGGTTCTGCTTTAGGTTTTAACTATGCCAATCAGCATAGAAAAAATATAAAAGGGATTGTTTTTTTTGAAGCTATGTCTCAAGTTTCTTATTGGAAAAATACGACTAAAGAGACAGAAACATTATTTAAAAAATTTCGTGACCCTGCAGAAGGGCATGAAATGATTGTTAAAAACAACTTCTTTATTGAGGCTATGCTACCCATGATGGCGGGCAGAGAATTAACTCAAGAAGAAATGGACCATTACCGAGCGCCTTATTTGGAAGAAAAGAGCCGTAAACCACTGCTTATGTGGCCTGGTCAAATTTCGTTTGATGGCGTCCCAAAATTTACCACTGACATTGTTAATTCATATAATGAATACCACAAAAATTCAGATGTGCCTAAGTTGTTATTTTATGCAGAGCCAGGACTAATTATTAATCGAGAATTAGGTGAGCATATCGCTGAAACGTGGAAAAATATTACTGCAGTAGATTTAGGTGAAGGAAAGCATTATCTACAAGAGTCGCATCCACACGAAATTGGTGAAGGTATTGTCGATTGGTATAAAAAAGTTATTAAATAAACACTAATTATAGGGCTAGTGGTCAAATAGAAAAAATGCTTAAGCGTTATATTGGGTAGACTACGGAACCATGAGCAGATTTATTTGACCGCTATAATTTGACACTATAATTTGACCACGACAAAGAAAGTACCGATGGCAGCTAAATTATCCACGTTTGAAGCAGTTGATGGCTCTGCTACATTATATACCGCCACCAAAAATAGCCTTAGATGCACGGCTATTAAACTGAGAACAGGTGGCGTTTGTTTATATAGTCCAGTGTCAGGCCTCAGTGAAGAGGCTAAAGATAGCCTAATCGAATTAGGCGAAGTCCAATATCTACTCGCCCCTATACCTACCATAATGCTGGTTTGATAGAATACTCAAAAGCCTACCCCAAAAGCTCATTTAGTGGCATCTGAGAGTGCTCATGCACGCTTGACTGACAGGACAGGGCTAACGTTCAAAGAATTATCATCGCTAGCCAATGCACTACCAGAAGGACTTACCCTAGAAGAACCCAGTGGTTTGAAAAATGGTGAGGTTTGGCTTATAGAGTCAGCGCAGATTGGCTATATTTGGCATGTTGTGGATGCCTTTTCGGGCCAAAAACATACTGAAGGCCCAATATGTGACATTGTAAAAATGGTTAAAGTATTTCCTAATTTTGGTATTAAAGATCGAAAAGTCTTTGCCAGCGCGGTAATGCAACTTATTGAAATTTCACCGCCTAAAATTTTACTTCCTTGTCATGGTGCTTTAATTAAGTCACCTGATCTAGCTGATAAGCTCCGTAATTTAATACTAGAACTTGGCTAGAGAAAAACGATACTTGTGTAATTTTAAAATAGTATCATTTGAATTAAATCATAGGTCTGGCTACTCATTTAGAGATGAATTTTCAAGTCGCTTTATGCCCATTTCCACCTTAGGAAGCTAATCCACAGTCGCTCCAAAGCGCCTAAAAAACCAAAAAATTATAGCTAATATTAATTAGCTATAATAAAGACTACTTTTCCCAAGCAAATTTTTGAAAAGGTTTATCTACTGGCGTTTTTGCAATGTGATTTACCAGAAGAAGTGCACCTAAACCCTGAACGTGAAACCGTTAAAGTGGAGAGTGCATAACGAAGTGATCGCGACAACTAGTTTGACAAACACCGCCAACAGCACACTACTTTTACCATTATGACCGCTTGTTATTCAGTTTTTAAAACCAGCCCTTTCGATTGGGCAAATATCACTAGCGCAAATAGTATTTCGGTTATCCCGCCAATAAATGCGCCAATTACAAAATTGGCATTTAATATAATACATAACATGCCAAAAAACATAAGCAAAGCACCCAAAATCCAATAGATTTTCATGCCATATAAGGTGTTAAAAATTAAATAACGAACACCAATTATCATCAGCATTATTGGATAAAACCATTCAGCTTGAAGTTTTGCTACGTAAAACGCTAAAAACAAACCAACAAATAAAATAATAGTGCTTTCTAAGGCCAATTTACCTAATGGGTTTTTAGGGTCGTGATTGCCAGAGCGTTTAAGCGCTTTTGAAAGTAATATGGCTAAAGGATGTATAAACATGCCACCAAAAAACAAAGTAAGCATACTTACTTGATTTGAATGCAGTAGTGCGACAAAGCCAGCTATACACCAAACCAAGCCAGACACTAATACGCCCGTTCCACCACCAAAATATGCGAGGTTCATATTTTGTTGCGCATCTTCAAATTTCATAGTAATTCCTTAACTTTAAAACAAGAACCTAAGGCAGCATGATCGCACTAATAATAATTACAGCTCGTTACTCGAATACACACTTAAAATAGGAAACTTATGCTCGGCAAACGAGACGGTGACTGATTGTGTTTCACTACCTTTAAAACCGAGCTTAAATTCTATTGGCGTTAATCTGCTGCCATCTGCAAACAATGCTAATAAATGTTCTTGATTGAGCTCGCGGTTGCCTGACGATAAATTAGTTAGCGTAATAACTGCCCAGCGCTCGCCTTCGTTATTGCTCATAAGAACGTAATTTAAAATTGTGAAGTCAGATTTTTTAGGCGTTATTTTGTTATCGTTTGGAAACGATAAATGAATACTGCGGGGTATAGCACGATCAACATTTAATACATTATTAAGAGTGTTTGAGGTGTTGGCAGCGACTGCCGATGAAAACACGATAAAAATCAAAACTAAGGCTTTAAACACAGTGCAACTTCCCTTTATTAAATTGTGTTTTTAAAAACAATCGTTGAAAATTTATACTCTCAGTTTTTACCTATTATGTAAACGCACAATAATCATAATTTAACGTATATTTTGAATAAGCGCACATTCAGTGAGACTACTGTAAGGTTTATACCTTGAAAAGCTCGCGTAATCATAAGGTTATTAAACAGGAGTAAACTACATGCCAACCACACCTAAAAGTCCCCAAGCGGTTAATAATGCACAATCGGCTTTATTAAACCCTGAGCACAGCATTCAAGTAAGAGGCGCACGTGTTCATAACTTAAAAGATGTGGATGTAGATCTCCCCCGTAATTCACTTGTTGTTTTTACCGGTATATCGGGCTCGGGTAAGTCATCACTAGCCTTTGGAACATTATTTGCCGAATCGCAACATCGATATCTTGATTCGGTTTCGCCTTATGCACGCAGATTAATAGATCAAGTAGATGAGCCCGATGTCGATTCAATTGAAGGGCTGCCACCTGCTGTTGCACTGCAACAACAACGGGGTGTGCCGTCGGTACGCTCATCTGTGGGCAGTGTAACCACTATTTCTAACGCGCTACGTATGTTGTACTCGCGCGCAGGTGAATACCCAAAAGGCCAAGGTATACTTTATGCCGATGCGTTTTCGCCTAATACCCCGCAAGGCGCGTGCCCAGAATGCCACGGTATTGGCCGTGTATTTAACGTTACCGAAGAGCTGCTAGTGCCCGACCCCACTAAATCAATTAGAGAACGCGCAATAGCCGCGTGGCCACCAGCATGGCAAGGTAAAAACCTAAGCCGCATACTAACCTCGTTAGGTTACGATATTGATAAACCTTGGAATACTCTGCCTAAAAAAGCACGCGATTGGATTTTATTTACCGACGATACGCCTACGGTGCCGGTATTTCCTGAGTACACACTTGAGCAAACACAAGCGGCTATTAAAAATGAAGAAAGCCCAAGTTACATGGGTACATTCTCGAGCGCTAAACGTTTTGTTTTACAATCGTTTGCGAGCACTCAAAGCCCACGTACTAAAAAGCGCGTGTCGCAGTATATGCAAATATCACCATGCCCACGGTGTAATGGCAAAAAACTGAAAAAAGAGTCGCTATCGGTTAAATTTGCTGGGCTTGATATTGGCGAAATCTCGCAGCTAACATTAAGTGAACTGGCTCAAACCCTTAGTATTGCGGCTAACAAAAAGCCTAAAAACAACGCTGCTAACCCAGAAAAAGCCATAGTAGCAACGCGTATAGCCAGCGACATTCTTAAACGAGTTGAAGCACTTACCAAACTTGGCTTAGGGTATTTATCGCTTGAACGCACCACCCCATCATTATCGCCTGGTGAATTACAGCGCCTAAGGCTTGCTACGCAAATTCGCTCAAAACTGTTTGGGGTGGTTTATGTATTAGATGAACCTTCAGCAGGTTTACACCCGGCAGATACACAAGCATTATTAGCCGCGTTAGATGAGCTAATAGCAGCGGGTAACTCAGTATTTGTGGTTGAGCACGACGTAAGTGTTATTCGCCACGCCGATTGGGTGGTTGATGTAGGCCCAAATGCAGGTACTCACGGCGGTAATATTGTTTATAGCGGCCCTGTTGAAGGCTTGCAAAAAGTGACCAGCTCGCACACTAGCCAATACCTTTTTAAAAATGATGAAAAGCTTTTAAGCCAAAGTAACAAACCACAACGCAGCGCAAAAGCATGGTTAAAGCTTAGCGGTATTGAGCGTAATAATTTACAAAAACTCGATGTAGAATTTCCGCTGGGCGTTATTACAAGCGTTACGGGCGTGTCTGGCTCTGGTAAATCGAGTTTAGTAAGCCAAGCTTTAGTTGAGCTGGTATACGATGCACTTGGGCAAAAATCGCTGCCACAAATACCTACAGATGAAGCCGAATTGCTCGACCAAGAGCTCGATATAACAACCGAGGGTAAAATCACTCAAGGCATTGAGCATATAAAACGCCTTATTACGGTTGATCAAAAAGCGATTGGGCGTACACCTCGCTCTAACCTGGCAACTTACACGGGGTTATTCGATCATGTTCGTAAACTGTTTGCCAATACCAAAGAGGCAAAAGCGCGTAAGTACGATGCAGGTCGTTTTTCGTTTAACGTAAAAAAAGGTCGCTGCGAAAACTGCGAAGGTGTTGGTTTTGTAAGCGTAGAGCTTTTATTTTTACCTAGTGTGTATTCGCCTTGCCCTGTGTGTAACGGCAAACGCTATAACGAAAAAACACTTGAGGTTACTTACAAGGATAAAACCATTGCCGATGTGCTTAATTTAACAGTTGAGTCGGCGCATACATTTTTTGCCGATGAACCCGCTATTTTACGCGCGCTAAATGCGTTGCTACAAGTGGGACTTGGTTACTTACGTTTAGGCCAACCAGCTACAGAACTCTCGGGCGGTGAAGCGCAGCGCATTAAACTTGCCACAGAGTTACAGCGCACACAACGCGGCGATACCCTCTATATTTTAGATGAACCAACCACAGGCTTGCATCCTAAAGATGTGGCCATGTTAATGGCGCAATTAAATGGGCTCGTTGATGCCGGCAACACCGTCATTATGGTTGAGCACGATATGCAAGTAGCCAGTAATAGTGATTGGGTTATTGATATAGGCCCTGGTGCGGGCGATGAAGGCGGGTTAATAGTGGCGCAAGGTAAACCTACCGATGTGGCTCAATCTAAAATAAGCCGAACAGCACCCTTTTTGAATGGCGCAATTTAGCTAGCAACTAAACACTAAATAATAAAAAAGAGCCAATGGCTAATGCCGATCAGTTAAGAAAATGACCGGTTGACCGATCCAAACGATCATGCAAAATCCGTAGTTAGGAAACTAACTACGGATTTTTTTGTGAATATAGAACAA
>NZ_JADYXO010000069.1:0-236 GCF_015864295.1 Pseudoalteromonas sp. NZS127_1
ATAAAATGAACTTAATCATTGTTATAAAAAAGAAAAAAAACATGCTTTACGGTGCCCTTACCGAACCCGTGCTAGAGCTAGAGTAATGGGTGAAGTAGAGGAGGTACAAGAGAAGATGAAGGCCGACATGGAGGCCATGAAAGAGAAAATGGCCACAATGATGGAGGCCATGATGAGCGTGAAGAAGATAATGCGGTTGCAATTGCCGCTACCAGCGTTGTTGCTAAGGTGAACCC
>NZ_JADYXO010000070.1:0-336 GCF_015864295.1 Pseudoalteromonas sp. NZS127_1
AGTCTTATTTTTTTTAGTTTTTTTTTACTTTACTCTTGAGCCATTCTAGGTTTCTCTTTGAGTCCTAGCTTGCTTTTATGTGCTTTTCATTGCTTTAATTGTTGAATAATCCTTGAAAATTTGTCTTGTTAAAACTCTATTGGTTTAGCTTTCATTTCATTTTTTTTGGTCTTTGGTTATTGCTTGTCTCTTTGTTTCCTTGTTTGTGAGTTGCCATATAGGGAATTGGAAAGGAGGATTGGTGCCATCCCTTGAAGAATTTGAGTCAAGAAGCAAGGGGTCAACCACCTTAAGAGCTATTGGACAAAGAAGCACTCCAAATTGAGTGAAACACCA
>NZ_JADYXO010000071.1:0-590 GCF_015864295.1 Pseudoalteromonas sp. NZS127_1
ATTCTTGTGTAAATCGACGTCTCATTTTATCTGCCTCTATTAAAAGTTAGAGGCGACAACTATCCTGACACAGGGGGGTCAATGAACCACTTAAAGATCTATTACACAAAGAAAAGTAAATGAGAAGACATAAGCCCGGGTTTATTAGTTTAGCTTAGCTTTATTACTACCTCTAAAAGCGCAGCGCCTCTTAAACTCTTTGTGAATAAATTACTTATTTCTGGCGTTGCCAACAAATAAAATCTTATAAATTATATTTTTGAGGGGGGAATAGAAGCTGTTGCTTCTCACGCGAGCAAGCTCTGCGGCTACAGGAGTGGTAGTTTACATTTCACTTTATTTTAGGCACAAAAAAACCGACTTAATGTCGGCTTGTTTATGGAAGTGGCGGGCGCAGGACGTATCTTGTAAGAGTGAACCTCCGACTTCTTAGTTCTCAATCCTCCTAAACTCTACATTTCACTTTATTTTAGGCACAAAAAAACCGACTTAATGTCGGCTTATTTATGAAAGTGGTGGGCGCAGGAGGATTCGAACCTCCGACCGCTCGGTTCGTAGCCGAGTACTCTATCCAGCTGAGCTATGCACCC
>NZ_JADYXO010000009.1:0-171923 GCF_015864295.1 Pseudoalteromonas sp. NZS127_1
CAATACACTGGCAGCACTTACTCAATACACTGGTCTTATTTAAGCTTCCAGCTAGACGAGAGGATAGAAGATATCCCCGATGGGTTAAGCCAAAACCATCTAAGTATCCCCATAAAAAGAAAAATGCCAGTCAGCTTAACTGACTGGCATTAAGCCAATTGGCTCCTTTTTTATATCCATTAATAATTATCTAGCCAAATATAAGACGTTCAAACCAACCTTTATCAAGCTCTTCTTCGCAGTGTTTTAATTGCGCACCATAACGGCTCGCTCTGTGCTTAACTTTGTTCGCAACACCCATTAGCCACTTTTTCTTTTTGTACGTGCCACGCTTATACCCACCCCAACCTTCATGATAATTAAGGTATTGTGCGTAAGCATCCCATTTAGATATTTTATTTACTTTATGCGTTTTATAAACAAACCACGCCATAAAGTCGATTGCATCGTCAAAGTCATCTCTATCAGCACCGTTGTTGCCTGTTTCACGAATATAATCAGACCATGTTGGTGTTTTAGCTTGCGAGTAACCATAGGCATCACTTGCGCGACCGGTAGGAATTATCCATAAGAAGTACTCCATAGGCGGAGCGGCATCATGCTTAAATGAGCTTTCTTGGTACATCATACTCATGAGTACATGCTTGGGAGAACCCCATTTTTCTTGTGCATCTTTTGCATCGAAATACCAATCGGGCTTTTCTTCAAAGATTTTACATAAATCGTTAGGTTGCTTTGGGGGCGCTGTAGCACAACCGGCTAAAGTAATGGCGAGAGATAGGATAATTGCATTTTTTTTCATTTTTCTAAGATCTCACAGAACTTTTCTAAAAAGTGTGGGTCTGACTCAATGAATGCACCAGTACAGCATTAATTCATCCCTGAATATATTTACGCAGCCAACTTAGGCTGCGTTTTTTTGCTTAAATGTTGCTAAATACTAAGGTTATTTACCGTCAAAATACGCATCTAAAAACGCGGTAAATGACTGGGTATCTGCTTGCTCAATTGCAGCTTGTGCTTCGTTAGACTCTACAACTTGTTGTTCCAGCCAAGGCTTTAAAAACTCGCTGTAGTCAGTATCTGCGTGGCTTTGCTTATATTTACTAGCCAATGCTAGTGCAAAGTGACCGTTGTCTAAACCAGACTCTTTTAATTGTGACACGTAACGTCCAGAGTAAGTAAGCTCTGGATTATGTATCCACGTTGCCATGCGCTTTATAGTATCTGAGTAATAGTTAACACCATAAGCATTATCCATCCATTTAGCGACATCTGTAAGCTGGGTAAATATTTCATCGCCCCACGACTGAAGGCTACGCTGTGTGTTATTAAAGTTAAGCATTAGCCCTTCTTCTCGACCTTGGTTTACTACTGTGTCGAGATTTTCAGTACTACGTGCTTGTTCTTTCCAATCCATTGGAGCTGAATCTTTTAATAAACAATACGTTAAAAACACATCTAAAAAGTGAATTTGCTCAATATCAATACCAACTTCGCTAAACGGGTTAACGTCTAATGCGCGAATTTCTACGTATTCAATGCCTGCTCGAAGCAATGCATCCGTTGGCGTTTCGCCACTTTTCGCATTGCGCTTAGGACGAATTGGCGAGTAAAATTCGTTTTCAATCTGCAGAATATTTTTATTTAACTGCTTAGGGTTTTCACTCTTGTAGTCATCAAGATCACCATAAATTTCTGATGGTGTGTTGATTGCTTTTTTAAGGCCCGCTACATATTCATCTAACGAGTTATACATTACGCGTAGTGACGACTGAGCGCTATTTGTATAACCTAAATTACCTAAACGCAGTGCTGTACCAACTTCTAAGTAAAGCGTGCCTTTACCTAGTTTTTTAAATGGTAAGTCAGTTTTTCGACCTTGCAAAAATGAGTTACACAATGCTGGCGATGCGCCAAACATGTAACTTATTAGCCATAGTTCGCGTTTAAAGTTACGAATAAGCGATAAGTAGCCTTCTGAAATAAAATCTTGAAGGCTTGCATTGCTTTTTTGTAAAGAATGAAGTGACTGCCAAAGCGTATCTGGGAATGAAATATTAAAGTGAACACCTGCAATTGCTTGCATCATACTACCGTAGCGATTTTTTAATCCTTCACGGTATAGTGTTTTCATTTGACCAGTATTTGAACTACCAAACTGAGCTAGCACTATATCGTCTTGGTGCTCAATAAAACACGGCATGCTAATGGGCCAAAGTAGTTCATCGCCCATTTTTTCTAGAGTGAACTTTTGAAGGTCTTTTAATTGCTTAAGCGTTTGCGTTGACGATTCACTAACTGGAGTAATAAATTCAAGTAAAGACTCGGAAAAATCAGTTGTGATATGGCCGTTAGTTAACGCACTGCCCACACCTTTTGGGTGACCTTGAGGTGATATTGCACCATTATCTTGTATTCTTAGCGACTCTCGCTCTATGCCACGTTTAATGCCTTTAACTGCATGTTGGTGCTCATTTACTGATAACGCTTCAAGTGCGTTAGTTAAATCATGTGTTGTCAAAAAATCTTTCCTCGGGCCACGTGGCTTAATCATAAGGTTATGGGGGCTAATTACTTAGACTCAAGATTAATACCAATTTTATTGAAAATATGATCATTCTATCGCATTAAATAGCGCACTCACTGCGTTAAAAATTATTCATATAGAACAACTATATGTCATAATTTTCGCCTTGTTATTGTGCTATTTTCTTAGCGCTATAATTGTTCACTTATTTAATGCAACTGGTATAAATTGCTAGAACAATATAATTTTTCTAAGTTAATAATTATTTACCCACTCTATACATGCGCTCAATATGACCAACATCATTATATTAAGTCGTAATATTGCCATTGCTCTGGGCATTATACAAATGCTTTAAATGCGTATTTAAGTATAAATTAAATACGCAAAATATAAGCCTAAAATAATAGACCGGAACTTATTTAAAATGAGTTCAATTTAGCTACTCGATATTTAAATTTGATCTAGATCAATAAAAACAATTATTTGCCTTATGAGCATAAAAGGAAAGACGCTATTTTTTGCTTTGTAGTGTGTAACCAATATAATGACAGCAACAATAAAGGATGATAATAAACATAATGCACAATGATAAAAGCTTAAAAAATAAAGAAGTATACTTTGATGAGTCACAAGAGCTTGTTTCTACTACCGACCTCAAGGGTGTAATAACATACGTCAATCAAGAGTTTTGCTCTGTAGCAGGTTATAGCGCACAAGAGCTTATCGGTCAGCATCATAATATTGTTCGTCACCCTGATATGCCAAAAGCGGCCTTTAAAGAAATGTGGGCAACATTAAAACAAGAGCACTCGTGGCGCGGCATGGTTAAAAACCGCTGTAAAGATGGCCGTTATTATTGGGTAGATGCCTTTGTAACCCCTATTTTTGAGCATAGCCGACTTGTTGGTTATCAATCAGTAAGAACTAAAGCAAGCTCTCAACTTAAGCAACGTGCACACGCTCTTTACAACAAAATAAATGCCAATAAGTCATCATTTAAACTACGAGAACACACCACAATAAGACAAGGCATTACTTTTATATGCCTATTACTTTGGCTGATTTTTATTGCTGTTACGGGATCAATCTCTTTAGCTGTAATTAGCCTATTGATGTGCGCCTTAGTTATTGCGCTAAATTACGACGAACTGATTGTTACCCCTAAAATATTACGCGAACAAAAAGCAAAAGCCGATTCAATCTCTCGCTATATTTACAGCGGCCATACACCGCATAGCGTAAGTGATTATAGAGAGCAAATGCTAAGCGCAAAATTGCGCACGGTTCTTGGCCGTATGAAAGACTCCACATTAAGCTTTAATGGCATCGCAACTGATCTAGATAAACAATCTACGCTTACTGAAAAAGGCATTTTTTCGCAAGGTGAGCGTTTAGAACAAATTGCATCAGCGATGACTCAAATGAGCTCTACCATTGGTGAAATATCAGTAAATACCGCTCAAACAGCTGATAAAGTGAATAACACCCATCAAAGTTGCTCTGAAATAAAAGACCATATTGCAGATAATAGTAAAATGGTATCTGATTTAGCTTTTCAAGTAGAAAAGGCTGCAACCACAGCCACCAGCTTAGCCTCTGAAGCAGATAAGATTGGTAAAGTAATGAGTGAAATAGAAGGAATTGCCGATCAAACTAACTTACTTGCCCTTAATGCAGCGATTGAAGCAGCTAGAGCGGGAGAGCATGGTCGAGGCTTTGCTGTAGTAGCCGACGAGGTAAGGACCCTTTCGTCACGTACTCAAAATGCTACAACACAAATCCACAGTTCTATTAAAGAAATACAAGATACTTTATTTAGCTGGTCTAAAGTAATGCAAAGCACTAAAGCACAAGCCGATAATTGTGTGCTGACAACCGATAAAACTCAAGTTGAATTAGAGGGGATTTTTATCCAAATCAGTGAAATATCTCATTTAGCAATACAAATATCATCTGCTGCAGAAGAGCAACAAATGGTTAGTAATGATATTAGTAATAATGTTTCGCAAATTAAAGACTTTGGAGATAACAACTTAAGCTTAAGCTTTAATGTGGCAAAAGGAGCAGCTGAACTTGTTGAAGGTTCACGTAGGGTGAACGATTTATTACTAACTTTTAAAGTTTAACAAACATAAAAAAGCCGCTATTTTAGCGGCTTTTGAGTTTAATTATTTACAATTAACGCTTGGAAAATACCAGAGAGTCGTCATTTGCATCAATAACGATCACGCAACCTGGTAAGTAGTCTCCATTGAGTAACTTTTGTGCCAGCGGGTTTTCAATCGTTTGTTGAATAGCACGCTTAAGCGGACGTGCACCGTACACAGGATCAAACCCACTTTCTGCAATTCGCTCAAGAGCAGCATCGCTTATTTCAAGCAGATATCCCATCTCAGTTAAACGCTCACGTAATTTCATTAACTGAATATCAGCTATTTCTTTTATATGCTCGTTTGCTAACGGGTGGAACACGACAGTCTCGTCTATACGGTTAATAAATTCAGGCCTAAACTCATTAATTAATACTTCCATTACTTTAGCTTTAAGGGTCGTGTAATCATTATTACCCGCTTGCTCTTGGATAATATCTGAGCCTAGATTTGAGGTCATGATAATAACGGTATTTTTAAAATCAACGGTTCTACCCTGCCCGTCAGTTAATCGGCCATCATCTAATACTTGCAGTAAAATATTAAACACATCAGGATGCGCCTTTTCTATTTCATCAAGCAATATCACTGAGTAAGGTTTACGACGAACAGCTTCTGTTAAATAACCGCCCTCTTCGTAACCCACGTAACCTGGAGGAGCCCCTACTAGACGTGCGACTGAATGTTTTTCCATAAACTCAGACATGTCGATACGCACCATGGCATCTTCGGTATCAAACATAAAACCAGCCAGTGCTTTTGTCAGCTCGGTTTTACCCACACCAGTTGGACCTAAAAATAAGAAAGAACCAATAGGACGATTAGGATCTGCAAGCCCGGCACGTGAGCGTCGTATTGCGTTAGAAACAGCAACAACCGCTTCATCTTGCCCTATTACTTTACTGTGTAACTTATCTTCCATTTGCAGCAGCTTTTCACGCTCACCTTGTAGCATTCTTGCAACAGGAATTCCTGTCCAGCGAGACAGTATTTCAGCAATTTCATCCTCACCTACTTGGTTTTTAAGCAGGGTCATTTCTTGCATTTCGGCTTGTGAGGCTAAATCAAGTTTTCGTTCAAGTTCTGGAATTCGCCCATATTGCAGCTCTGACATACGCTGTAAATCACTTGCTCTTCGCGCTACATCTAAATCTAATCTTGCTTGTTCAAGCTCGGCTTTAATTACTTGCGTGCCTTGAAGTGATGCTTTTTCAGCATTCCATATCTCGTCTAGCTCACGATATTGCCCATCAAGGTCGGTGATCAACTCTTGCATTTCAGCTCGGCGTTTTTGACTTGCTTCGTCTTTTTCTTTCGCTAGCGCATTATCTTCTAACTTTAGCTGGATGATACGGCGTTCAAGCTTGTCTAACGATTCTGGTTTGGAGTCAATTTGTAATCGAATTGAAGAACCCGCTTCATCTATTAAATCAATCGCTTTATCGGGTAACTGACGGTCACTAATGTAACGATGAGATAACTGCGCCGCAGCAACAATCGCGGGGTCAGTAATTTCTACTGAATGATGTAACTCATATCGCTCTTTTAAGCCACGTAATATTGCAATGGTATCTTCAACAGATGGCTCTTCAATAAGTACCTTTTGGAATCGACGCTCAAGAGCTGCGTCTTTTTCTATATATTTACGGTATTCATCAAGCGTGGTTGCGCCAACACAGTGTAATTCACCGCGTGCTAATGCTGGCTTTAACATATTGCCTGCATCCATGGCACCGTCACTTTTTCCTGCACCTACAATAGTATGTATTTCATCAATAAATAAAATGACTTGGCCTTCTTCTTTAGCCAACTCGTTTAATACCGATTTTAAACGCTCTTCAAATTCGCCACGGTATTTTGCACCTGCAACCAACGCACCTAAATCAAGTGATAGTACGCGTTTGTTTTTTAATCCTTCAGGCACTTCACCATTAATAATACGCTGTGCTAATCCCTCTGCGATTGCTGTTTTACCAACACCTGGTTCACCTATTAACACAGGGTTATTTTTAGTACGACGTTGTAATACTTGAATCGTACGGCGAATTTCGTCATCGCGACCAATAACCGGGTCAAGCTTACCTTGCTCAGCCCGCTCAGTTAAATCAATTGTGAATTTTTCAAGCGCTTGGCGTGTTTCTTCGGCATTTGGATCATCAACCTTTTGACCACCACGAATAGCTTTAATCGCGGTTTCAATTTTAGTTGCGGTAATATTTAACGACCTGAATATATCGCCAAGTGGACCTTTATCGTCGCATGCAGCGAGTACAAATAACTCACTTGAAATGTATTTGTCTTTGCGTTTTTGTGCGTATTTGTCGCACAGGTTTATAAGTGAAGCCATATTATTTGATAGCTGCACGTCGCCGCCTACGCCTTCAACCTTAAATAACTTTTCTATTTCTTGAGAAAGCTTAGTATTAAGTTCGTCCGCACTGACACCTGTTTGCGCAAGTAATGCACGCACACTAGAGCCGCTCTGCTTAAGCAATGAATACATTAAATGTACTGGTTCAATAAATTGATGATCACGGCCAAGAGCTAACGATTGCGCATCAGAGAGCGCAGATTGAAATTTACTTGTAAATCTATCTAAACGCATGGTATTACCTATTAAATAATATAGTTGCTTAATTAATGGGTCTGTTTAGGTATTTGTTCAAGGTGTGGAGGGAAATATAATGTTGAAAAATGTGAATTATTTGAGCCAGATCAAACTTCCCATACGTCCAGTTTGTCCATCTCGTCGATATGAAAAAAACAAGTCACTTTGAGAGACTGTACAATAGTCGCCGCCCGTAATATTTTTAACCCCTGACTGGATAAGTAATATGCGAGCAATACTATAAATGTCAGCTAGATATTTACCATTTGCTTGTAGTTTAAAAGCTTGAGTAAATGAAGGGGATCTTTTTTGAAATAACTCAAATACTTCAGCACCCACTTCAAATCGGTTTGGTCCAATTGCAGGCCCTAGCCACGCACTTATATTTTCATATTTTGTACTAAAGCACTCTAATGTGTTTTTAATAATTCCCTGCTCGAGCCCTCGCCAGCCACCATGTATAGCTGCGATTTCTTTTTCATCATCACTCACTAATAAAATAGGTAAGCAATCGGCGGTCATTATAGCCAAAGGTTGGTTTAATAACCGAGTATAAAGCGCATCAGCATTATGTAACTCATCAAAATCAAAATGTTCATCAACAATAACAACATCAGAACTATGAACTTGATTTAGCCACACGGCAGGTTTAGGTAGGAGTTCGGTTAATAGTGAGCGGTTTTTTGCTACATCACTTTTATTATCACCAACATGGAATCCCAAATTAAAACTTTTAAAGGGGAATTTTGAAACACCACCTCCACAAGTAGTACTTAACGTTGCTACTTTATGAAGGTTTTGCCATGTCGCTGACAATAAGTGCATTATCTATCGATATCAGGATTAGCTTTAGTATCTTCACGTAATGCAAGTGTCATAGCAACCATATCATCTGGGATAGGTGCTTGCCATGTCATCATTTCACCCGTGATTGGATGCGCAATACTCAATTTTACAGCATGCAATGCTTGGCGTCTAAAGCTACGAAGTAACTCAAATAACTCAGGTGTTGCACCTTTAGGTGGACGCGGACGGCCGCCGTAAGATTGATCGCCAATTAGCGGATGATTCAAATGCGCCATATGCACACGAATTTGATGCGTACGACCTGTTTCTAAACGCAGACGTAAACGAGTATGAGCACGGAATTTTTCAGCAACACGATAGTGCGTGATAGCCGGTTTACCCAGTTCATGTACTGCCATATGAGTACGCTGAGTAGGATGACGGCCAATCGCTTTTTCAACCATACCACCTGCGGTCATAGTACCATTACACAGTGCTTCATATTCACGCGTAAAGTTTTCACGCTTTTGCAGCGCTGTCACTAAATGCGTTTGTGCTGGAATCGTTTTAGCTACAACCATTAAACCGGTCGTGTCTTTATCTAAACGATGCACAATACCTGCGCGTGGCACGTTAATTATTTCAGGGTAGTAATGTAGTAATGCGTTTAGCACTGTTCCATTAGGATTACCTGCACCAGGGTGAACCACTAGGCCCATTGGTTTATTAATTACCAAAATATCATCGTCTTCATAAACAATGTTTAATTTGATATCTTGTGCTTCGTATTCGCGTGGTGCTTCAATTGTTGTTTCAACACTTACAACTTCGCCACCTAGTAGCTTTTCGCGTGGAGTGTTGAAAATTTCACCGTCTACGGTGATTTTATCATCCAATATCCACGTTTTTATACGAGAACGTGAATAATCAGGGAACAATTGTGCTAATACTTGGTCTAGACGTTTACCACCTAATTCGGTTGGAACGTCGGCTTGAAGAGAAATTTGCTCTGACATTAGTAACTTTACCCAATTTACCAGTGCAAGCTTTGCTCGACTGGGTTAGAATCGCTTTTAATAAAAGCATAATATAATACGCATAGTTTACTCGGTTTTACCGACTTGGCCTAGCCGAAGACATCGAAGGTAACAAATAAAATGATAAATAAAATAGGGAAACGTGCATTTGCCATTGTTTTTTCAGTTTCTGTACTTAGTTTAGGCGCTTGTTCGTCTGCTCCAGACCAAGAAGATATTCAACGTGTACCTAATAAGTCTGCACACGCTTTATATGAAGATGCAAAAGAAACGCTAGATTCTGGTTTATATGCTCGCGCAATTGAACTTTTAAGTGCAATAGACTCACGCTACCCATTTGGCCCATTCTCTAAACAAGTACAAATGGACTTAGTGTATGCACATTACCAATCAGGTAATACTGAACAAGCACTTGCAACTATTGACCGCTTTATTCGCTTAAACCCAAATCATAAAGACCTTGATTACATGTATTACATGCGTGGTTTAGTAAATATTAAAGCTGATAAAAACGCGTTTCAAGAGTATTTTGGTGTAGATAGAGCCGATCGTGATGCTAACCGTACACGTGTTGCATTTACCGATTTATCGACACTAGTAAAACGCTTTCCAAAAAGTGATTACGCACCTGAAGCGAAACGCCGTCTAGTATGGCTTTTAAACCGCATGGCACGTTATGAGTTAAAAGTAGCAACTTACTATTACGAACGTGAAGCTTATTTAGCGGCAGCTAATAGAGGCAAGTTTGTTGTTGAGCATTATTCACAAAGCAGTTACTTGGATCCAGCTCTTGAAATGATGGAAAAAAGTTACGACCAATTAGGTTTAACTGAACTTAGTGAACATGCAAAACAAACACGAAGACTAAATAAAAGAACTAAATAAACAAAAAAGGCGCTTAGTAAGCGCCTTTTTACTGCATGTTAAGAAGTTACATTAAATAGCTTCTTCATCTTCTTCTGCAGTCCGAATACGTATAACGCGCTCAACATCAGTGACAAATATTTTACCATCACCGATTTTTCCTGTTTGCGCAGTTTTTACGATAACTTCAATTGCACGCTCTACATCTTCATCTGTCAATACGATATCAAGTTTTACTTTAGGTAAAAAATCTACCATATACTCTGCGCCGCGATATAGCTCAGTGTGGCCTTTTTGACGCCCGAAGCCTTTAACTTCGCTTACCGTCATACCAGTAATACCTACATCCGACAACGCTTCACGCACATCGTCTAACTTAAAAGGTTTGATAATTGCTTCTATTTTTTTCATATTGATTACTTTTGAAAGCTCCAGTTGCCTCGATTTTAGACAATCATGATGTTCATAGCAAACAAAGCGATTGAATTACGGTGATAAAACAACCGATCATGGTATAATTTATTATATAAAAATAGCTATACTTAAATGACTAGCAGTAAATGAGATTAATATGAAAAACAAACAGAACGGGTTCACCCTTTTAGAACTCATGGTAACCGTGGCTATTGTTGGGATCATTGCATCCATTGCGATTTGGAATAGCAGCGATATGCTAGAAGAAAATAGAGCTGAGAATTTTTTGTTGGAATTAAAAAGAAATATTAGCTATGCACGCTCTCAAGCAGCAAGTACAGATGAAATAGTCGTTATTTGTGCTGCTCAACATACTGAAGTTAAGAACAACGACGCTTATTTAAAATGCCGAAACAAATGGGATAAAAATAAAACTATCATTGTATTTATTGATAAAAATAACAACGGTCATTACGACAGCTCTACTGATTCCCTACTACGTGTTATGGAAAAAATAAGTCTTAATGACAAAATAAAATATACTGGTAACGATAGGCGATTACGGTTTAACACAAGTGGAAGAATAACAACAAACCCTGGTGATTTTGTGTTTTGTCCTAATAACGGTAGTGAGAATAATAAAGCGTTAACAGTATCTCAATCTGGTACGTCTTTTTATACTGGTGATACAGCTCAGACTTGCGGTTAAAAAACATACAAACCCACCTTGTCATATTTGTATCATTTACTAGACTGAGTTAATCATTTATTAACTCAGGTCTTCAAGGATGAGATTATCAATATCAAAAAACAAGGGAGTGACACTTCTTGAATTAATGGTTTCAATTGCTGTTGTCAGTGTAATTAGTCAATTATCGATGTGGTTTTATCCAGATTTTTTAGCTAAAAACCGCTTAGATAACCACGTAAACCTCCTACACAGAAATATAAATTACGGGCGACTTTACGCTATTGAAAATGGAACCTATGTCACTCTTTGTGCACTAAAAAACAGTCAATGTACAAAGGATGAGTGGGATGGACAAATGTCACTGTTTATCGACAAAGATAAATCAACCACTCTAGATGATGACGAGTTACTCTTAAGTACTTTCGAGGATGTTCACGAAGCTGATACTTTAGAATATCCTCGTAGTGCCATTACTTTTCGCCCGGATGGGTCTTTAAATGGCTTTCAAAACGGGACTTTTATATATTGCCCCAATAGTGATAAAGCCAATCTCGAAGGATTGGCTTTATCTGTAAGTCAAACTGGACGTATCCGTATTAAATCAACTGATAAGTGCCAGAAGAAGTAATTTAAACTATCTACCCCAGCAATAGTCAATATCAGAGTTACCTTTGCTTCCTTTAGCACCTTTGAGTCCAGTATCTGTAATTGTAAGCTCTTTACAGTCATTATCACCTTTTACAGCACCATCTATAGGCTTAGCTGTGATAGTAAAGGTATTACTATCAACTACCTTTATGGATAATTTAAAGTGACCATTCTCGGTTTTACTTTGTAGACCTAAGTCAGTGAATGATTGCGTATACTCACGGTTATCTACAAAATACTGCTCTTCTTTGTTTGCAGCATCTAATAATGCTGCAGCAGCTTCAGCGCGCGAAGCACGCTTTACATATTCTGTATAATTGGGCAATGCAATTGAAGCAAGTATACCTACAATTGCAACAGCTATCATCAGCTCAATTAAGGTAAACCCATATTGTTTTTTCATCTAATTTCCTTAATTACTAACTTCGTCATTTTCTTCACGTTTATAGATATATGTTTGTTGGGTTTTAAAGCCAAACCCTACTGCATTGTCATTAACCAACACAACTTTACCATCAACAACAGTTAAACCAGGACCTTTTATTTCTACAGGTTTCATTGGATTTTCCGCATTTTCACCTTTAATACCAGGCCCAATTAAATAAAACTGACTTTCTTGTATTACGTCAACTGTTGGGTCGTCATCACATTTACCATCGCCATTACCATCTACACATGAAGGGCTTTCACCAAAGTATAACTGAGGTGTGTCTGGTACATCATAGCTGGTTGTAAATTTAAGGTCGTCATACACTTTAGTACCGTAATGTAAGTGAAAAGCGTATAAAGAACCACCACCACCACTTAGCGAACATTGATTTTCAGTCGATGTATCTGATGCAGGAGTGAAGCTTGTAAAATAGGCAACACCTCCAACAACTGTAGCAGCAGCTAGCGACTTTTCACCCGTTCCTAACTCATATCTCCAGCCATTAAATTTAGCCAAGCCCACTTCTAAGTCAACAAAATCATCAACGTCATCTAGAGCATTGCCAAATGGGTCTGAATTCATTTGCATCAAATCAGCAGGCACAATAGTATCTGGTGCATTCGTTTTATACGATTTAGTAACCGTATTTTCATCTCTGATCATAAACAATTGATCTTTTTCATTGGTGCCGGTTGGTTTTGAGCGATTACCACTGCCGATAACTATGGCATCATACGGTGTATCTAAGCGTGTTATAACGGTGCTACCATTAACTGTTGACTCGCTTACTTTACTATAAATTGTGCGTGCTACGAGTGGTTTATAGAAAAAGCGTCTGTCTTCAGTTGCTTTATTACTACCAAGTTCAGCTAATTTATAATGGCTAAACTCGCTAGTGTTACTACCTGGCATATCTACACGCCAAATATCACCACCGGTATCTGCCGCATAAATTCGGTCTATATATCCATCATAATCTGAGTCAAGCGTGGTTATATCTGCAGCAATACTATGCTTACCTTTAAAGCCATTAATATCCGGTGTTAATGCCCACACCCTTTTACCGGTTTCAGCTTCAACAATATAGATACCTCGCCCTATATCATCCTCACTACGAATAGCTGCATCTTTATTTGTATCGTATCCAGCACCAAAAATTAATAAAGGCTTATCACCAAATGCTTTAATGTAGGCTATTTGTGGCTTTGACCAGGTTTGTGCAAGCTCTTTAAAATCACCTTTACCACCTTCGATTGGAGCGTCCCATAATTTTTTCGGTATGTTCGGGTTTGTTATATCAAGTCCGTAGTAATTTTTACCACCGCGACGCATCCCCGCAAAAGCCCACACTTTATCGTCGCCACTCGCATCAATAATACCGTCATTTAAACCATCACTATTTAAGTTTTTATTATCAAAATAAATACTAATAGGACCATCCATACCATATACTTTCGTATCGGCTTGATTTTCACGTAGAGGTTCAATAATGTTGTATAAAGCAGACGGTATAAATGCCCAACTTTCACTTACACTATCATCTGAATCCTTAAACATATGTAAAAAGCCAGCATTAGTTCCTATCAAAACTCGAATATCATCATTACCATAATCGATTGCAACAGGTTTAGAATGCAGAGGGTCACCAAAAATATCTTTGCGCTGGTCAACCTTAGACCCATCGCCATCTTCATCATCAACGTCTATACCCATTGCCCATTTGATATCATTACTCGATAAGCTTAGCGGATTGTTATCGACTAAATTGAGAATATCACTCACAACTGAGGTATTAAAATTTACTATAGATCCCTGATTGTCAGTGTATAAATTACGGCTATCTGAATCTAATGTCGTTAAATGAAGGTTCACACCACCTTGTGCAACTAAGTTACCATCTGCTGGCTCCCCACTTGGCAACCAAAATGTTTCTGCATTTTCGTCAATTAAACCATTCTCATCAAGTGCCGACAATCCTTTTGAGTCAACAATTTGATTCCCTGATACTTTCAGTTTTTTTAAGTTTCCACGCCAGCGAGCACCGGTTTCAGGGTAAAACATGGCAAAATAAACAGCATCCCGGCTACGAGTTTGATCTACATTATTACTCGCAACTGAAGGCGATGAAAAACTATCATTTACTTCTCTAATTCTTGAAATAGTATTTTTTAATGCTTCTGAAAGCGCTTCTGCAGTTCTTGCTTCTATATACTGCCCTCCACCAACACTTGCCGCCTTGTCTAGTAGAGCAATTCCCCCTTGACTCATTCCTGTACCAAAACCTATTGTGTATACACGGCCTGTATCTAATACATCACTTGTTGGAGTGTATAAATCCACTTTCGTGTCCGAGGTACCATGTAATATTTTAGCCATTGCAACTAAATAGCTTCCGCTATAGCGACCACTGTCAAAAGGGATGGCATCAGTAAAAAGGTTGTTATGGACAGCTGCAATTGAAGCGTCCCTTCCATCATCATTAGTTGGATCACCATCTGTCATTAAAATAATATTAATTGAGTTATCACAGCGTAATGGTTCACCATTACTCTGCTCAAAAGGTGATCTATAAGTTACATTGTTATCGATACTTTTATCTCGATCATTATAGAATCGACCATAATCAAGGTTTTGCCCTGTTATATAGCGATAAGCCTCCCATAATGTCTCTGTTATTGGAGTTCCACCACTGGCAGGTAAATCATCAATGTCTTGTAAAATATTTGATTTATTAGCTCCAACCTTAGCTACTACATACCCTCCAGCACTATCCTTAAATCGCATCAAACCAAAATCAATATCATCATTATCATTGACTAATTGTGTCATCGCATTTTTAGCTACATCGATTCTTCGGTCATGGCAATCTGCAACTGCAACGCCATTTACACCTATATAGCATTGCTCATTGTATTCATTATATTCTGGCTTACTTGCAAAGCATGTAACCTGTTGGTAAGCATCATATGTAACAGTTTGACGATTTCTGCCACGTCCAGTTGTCTCTTCATATTGATACTTTGTGTAACAGACTTGATCATCACCATTGATAACGCTCCAATCCATACTGCCAGAGGTATCAAATATCATTAACACTCTTGGATTTTCGTCTGTCTCTACATCATGATTTACATAAAGCTCAATATCCTCAGCGAATACCGACATACTTATTGTTAAGCCAAGCAAAGAGGCTAACACTTTGTTTAATTTAAATTTCATCTTAAATCCCCTTGCTTACGCTGGCCATTTCTTGTGCTATACCTGTAACAATAGTTAGTTCATGTTTACTTTTAGATCCATATTCTATTGTTGTGGCAACCTGTAACATATTGCACGATATACCTGCAGTAAAATTAAAGCGTCGAGGACATTCTAAATCTAACGCCCCCTTGTTCAGGTTAGTCATTTTGCTTTGCATATCTGCATGATTTGCAATCACCATACCTTTGTCATCACCATCCGCGATTGCAGTTACTTCATCGGGAGTCAGGAAGAACTGATTATTAGCGCCTTGATTTGCCTCATCAGAGATCATGCGCTGCACTTCACCAATGAGTTCATTCTCGGCCACTTCGCGCTCTTGTGCTGCATTGGTAATTTTAATATCAATACTACTACTGCTCATAAGTGTCACAGCAATACCGGTCACTGCAATAACCATTATTAAAGCTGTAATTAGAACTACACCTTGCTGTTTTTTTTGTGATTGTTTTAGATACGCCATAAATTTGATCCAACATTATTTAATCGAATAGTAGTAGTAAACACAGTACGTCTGAAATTATCGGTAAATGTTAATACACGCTTATCTTCATCCTCACCTAATGTATAAGTTTGGTTTTTAATTTTAACTCCTGGGTCTGGTTGTAATGCGCGTATTAATAAAAAAACCTGAACAGTTAAAATACCTTTACGATTTTCCCAATCTGTATACTTCATATCTTGAATACTTCGGTAGGTATCTACACGATTATCACTGTTAGTATCAAGACCAAAAACAAACCGCATGTTCTCAACACCTTCCATAATAGTTTCTGTGTTGATGCTTCCACCAACCAGGCGCTTTCTCATTAATGCAGGTACAGTTAAATTTTTATTATTAACTTTATAAGTTTGTTCTGATAGATAATAAACATGATGGCTGTATGGCCAAACGGTTGCATTAACATTAAGAGTCGCAGCGTTAACCGTTCCACGGAAAAATTGAGCTTTCTCTTGCTCAGCTACAAAGTAGTTTTCATCGGCCTGAGTCTCATTAGTTACTGTATTAACTGTTAAACTCTTACCTTGTAAAAATTTTAATTGAATAATGTCAGTACTTTTAATTGGATTATTTAGGCAGTTAAGCTCTTTTGATTCTCCAGCAACCTTTGCGTAAATAGTTCTAAAATTACTAGCTGTAGCAAAATCAGGAAAACTCCCATTATTTAATCCTTCAAAGCAGTCTGTTCCAGGGTTTGCTAGTGTATCTGTATTTACTGCAGTGAACGAATCGTCATAATAAGTTCCCCAAAAGCCAATTTGTTCAATATCACGTTGCATTATGTTAATTGCAAGGCGCCCTGATTCTTGAAGTTCACCAATAGTCATCGTATCTTTAGTGGTTACTTTCATACCTATATAGGTGAACATAACGCCACCTAGTATTAATCCACCAATAAATAATGAAATCATCATTTCTACAAGTGTAAAACCTTTTTGCTTCATGTTAGCTCCTAAGGTAAATGTAACTAGTTAATACAACTAAGCGGCGCTTTTTGTCAGCCGTTCCACACTTTATTGCGCCAGTAGCATCATTTGCATTAAACTCTTGTCGACCTTGCCACGAAACAATTACTTCTAAATTAAATGCCTTACCACCCGAGCCAGCAACTACTGTAGGTGCAATACATACGGTAGCACCATCTAAAGACCCCGTATTTTCTCGAGCTCTTATAGCTCTTTTCCACTGCTCAAGATCTAAGGCCGCAACTTGCGCTGCGCTACAAGTGTTTGTGAAGCACGCCTGCGAGGTTATCGTAGCAGTTTCACTATCAAATGTTTGTGTGTACAGCCCGGCTATTTGAGGGGTATCGTTAGCACGGATACGCTGCACAATATCATTACCAAGTGCAACTGCAGCAGCACGCTGCATAGAATCAAAGCTTGCTTGCTTTGCTTTTGCTTGCAGGGCAACTGCGCCTAGAAGGCCAAAACTAAGAATAATAAATGCAATTAACACTTCAATTAGAGTGAAGCCTCTTTGCACTTTTGTTTGAGATGACTGCATAGTAGAACCAAATAAAAATTATCTGATTATAAGTTTATGCTATTTATTTGAGGAATCAATGAGGACTAAGACAAGCGGTTATATTTGTTGATAAACGGTTAATTAAATCGGCTCATTCAACAAAACAGTAGTAATTAAGCGTAAATGCATTTAAGTCAGAGGCAACTTAATTGCGAAATAAGTCTAAAGCGTATTTTTAACTAATTTAAGCTCGCGGCGGCTCACTGGCAATAACTCACTGCACCCTTGTAGCTCAATCATATGATTGCCATTCCCTTTTGAATGCAAGGCTATTACTTTTTGTTTATTCACTAAAGTATTGCGGTGAATTCGTAAAACATATGCGGGATATTGCAGCTCTAATTGCTTTAGGCTTTGCTCCAGTAAAGCTTCTCCACCCGAGAATATCATTTTGGTATACTTTTCTTCGGCACTAAAATACAAAACATCATTTATATCAACACTACGTAGAGTACCCGCTAACTGATAAGATACTTTTACATTTTGTTGTTTTTGAATATGTACTTTATTTAAACGGCCTACTTGCTTAAGTACCTTCTGCAGTGATTGCTCTGAAATAGGTTTAACTAAATAACCTGCAGCGCTTAATTGTAAAGCATCGAAGGCATGCTCAGGGTGGGCAGTTATAAAAACAATAGCAGGAGGTAGAGTTAGACTATTGAGCTCATTAGCAACTTGTAAACCATTCATACCAGGCATATCAACATCTAAAAAAATCAAATCAGGTGTTTGCTTTTTAGCAAGTACTAGAGCTTCCTTACCATTACTTGCCTCACCTTGTACAACTATGCTTTTATCATGTGCCAACAAACGGATTAAGCGAGATCTCGCAAGAGGTTCATCATCAACAATGAGTACATTCATACACTGCCCTCAATTAGCTTAGGGATAACGACCTTGACCCTAAACACATCATTTTTATTAGTAATTGTTAGCTGCGCTTTATTTTTATAATAAATATTTAATCGCTGGCGAATATTTTCAAGCGCCATTCCGTTATTAGGCCTAGTTTGAGCATTAGAAATTGTTATAGGGTTAGAAACAATCATGGTTATATAGCCGGTAGTGATATGTAGCTCTACTTTTATTTCTGCACCATGCTCACTTGTTTCAACGCCGTGGCATACCGCATTTTCAATTAATGGCTGCAGGGTTAAGCAAGGAATACTCAATGCGGGTAGTTCATTAGGTATTTGCCAATCAACTCTTAAGCGATTACCAAAACGCCACGTTTCAAGTGCGATATATTGCTTACTCAGCGTTATTTCATCTTCAAGAGATACATTCTTCCCCGAGTGCATTGCAGCCTGCGATAATGCGGCTAATGCTAAAATAGCCTGTTCTGCCGCATCGGCATCATGATGAGTAAGTTCTGCAGCAGTGTTTAAACTATTATATAAAAAATGAGGACGTATTCTAGCTTGTAGGGCATCAAGCTCAGCACGAGAAAGAGCTTTAGTTTGCTGCTCTTTTTCAAAATGAATTAATAAAAACTGGACGAATAAAGCCGCCAGTAAAGCCACTATAATGCAATTGCGAAGTGTGAAATAAATTAGGTTATTTGTATCATCTATATCAAAAGCAAAATGAGAAAATAAAATACTAAAAATACAGGTAGATAATAAAAAAAAGGCAAAAAATAGACTTAATTGAAAAGTTTGAGTACGTTTTTGTAAGAAAAATCTACAAAAGTATAAAGAAGAAGTACCGACTAAAACAATTAAATGCATAAACAAACTAATGATCCCAAGTCGTAGCCAAATATCTCCTTCTACATTAGGTGCAAAAGCTAAAACAATAGCAATAACTTGAGAAACAATAAGCGTGGCTAATACGCCTCGCTCATTAAAAAGAGCCGAAAAAAGCAAACCATCATTTTGAAGTGACTTGCTCATAACGACTCTCCTTTAATCTAAATGTTTAATATATTTAAATTAACGTAGCTCTACAGGAACAGCAAATACTATATTTTCTACTTCACCTGGGTTCTCAACAACCTGTGTGCCACCAAGCTCTTTTAATCGGCTTATTACTTGTTGTACAAGTACTTCTGGCGCAGATGCTCCCGCAGTTACGCCAACTGATTTAGAGCCTGAAACCCACTGCTCTTGTACATCAGTTGCGTCATCAATTAAATAAGCAACTGTGCCCATTTTATCTGCAAGTTCACGTAAGCGATTAGAGTTAGAGCTATTTTTAGCGCCAACAACTAATAGCACATCAACTTTATCAGCTAAGTCACGAACAGCGTCTTGACGATTTTGCGTTGCATAACAAATGTCATCTTTACGAGGTCCGTCAATTGATGGAAACTTATTGCGTAGTGCATCAATAACATCTGCTGTGTCATCAACTGAGAGTGTTGTTTGGCTGCAATAAAAAAGATTTTCAGCATTTTTTACATTAAGCGCAACAACATCATCAACGGTTTCAACAAGATAAATGCCACCGGCTGAGTTATCATATTGTCCCATTGTTCCCTCTACTTCAGGGTGGCCATGGTGTCCAATTAAAATACACTCAATACCTTTACGACTCGCACGTGTAACTTCCATATGTACTTTAGTTACAAGCGGACACGTTGCATCAAATACTTTTAAATCACGACGTTTTGCTTCACTGCGAACAGCTTGCGAAACACCATGTGCACTAAAAATAACAATGCTGTCGTCAGGTACTTGATCAAGCTCTTCAACAAATACCGCACCACGACTTTTTAATCCATCAACCACATAGCGGTTATGTACTACTTCGTGGCGCACATAAATTGGCTTTTCAAAAATATCTAGGGCGCGCTCAACAATACTAATAGCACGGTCAACACCAGCGCAAAAGCCGCGTGGATTAGCTAGTAATATTTCCATTAACCTTCCACCTCAATAATATCAACTTCAAACGTTAAACGTTGGCCAGATAAAGGGTGATTAAAATCAATCGTTACCGACTCACCTTGCACTTCGCGAACTAATCCAGGAAGCTCAGTACCGTCAGGTTGAGTAAACGCAATTATTGCACCTACTTTGGCTGGTGTTTCTGGGCCAAATTTACTACGGTCAACGTAGTAAATATTATCTGGATTTGGCTGACCAAACGCATCTTCAGGTTCTAATTCAAACGTTTTACTTTCGCCTGCAGTTAAACCTAATAAACACTTTTCGAAGTTTGCCGTTAAACTGCCATCGCCCATTGTTAATTTAGCAGGTTTGTTGTGCACCTTGGTAGAATCAGCGGCAGAGCCATCTTCTAATTTAATAGAAAAATGGAAAATAACTTGCGAGTTTTCACCAATTACAGCTTGGCTCATGCTTTATGCTCCTTCGGACTCTCGCCGGTAAAGGCATCAAATAACAATAATGCTGCGCCAATACAAATAGCGCAATCAGCAATATTAAATACAGGAAAATGTGAGTCTTTATAAAATACGTGAATAAAGTCGATTACATAACCATACGCAATACGATCGTATAAATTACCAATAGCGCCTGCAAGTACCAGTGCATAAGCACCGCATAGTACTTTGTTTGTTGCAGGTAAGCGTTTTAGCCACCACACAAGCAAAGCACTAATAGCAATAGCAATCGCACTTAAAAACCAACGCTGCCAACCACCCGCTTCACTTAAAAAGCTATAAGCAGCACCATAGTTATGCACATAAGTAATACTAAAAACAGGGAGTAAGTTTATCGACTCTTGATAAGCCATAGTCCCTACAACAAGTGTTTTACTGGCAAAGTCTATTACTAATAGTAATAGACTCAACCAAAGCCACACTAAACCACTTTTTTGGGCTAGTTTGCTCACTAAGAATAACTCCTAAGCGAATTGACGCTTTTCGCCTTCGCCGTCAACATTACTTACACAACGACCACAAATTTCAGGATGAGCAGGGTTAACACCTACATCTTCACTGTAATGCCAACAACGCTCACATTTAGCAGCAT
Source organism: Pseudoalteromonas sp. NZS127_1 (assembly GCF_015864295.1). Lineage (NCBI taxonomy): Bacteria > Pseudomonadati > Pseudomonadota > Gammaproteobacteria > Alteromonadales > Pseudoalteromonadaceae > Pseudoalteromonas > Pseudoalteromonas sp. NZS127_1. The sequence goes on from NZ_JADYXO010000009.1 coordinate 21,393, forward strand.
CTGTTGCAGCAACACTAATGAATAAACCTTCAATTTCGGTAGCTTGTGTATCAGCTGGCTGACTATCAACTTCAGAAACATTTACGGCCGATGTTAATAATACAAAACGCAGTTCATCACCAAGCGCATTTAATTTAGCGGCAAGCTCTTTACCCGTAAATAAATTAACTGTTGCTTGAAGCGTTGCACCAATGACTTCTTCTTTACGTGCAGCTTCTAATAAACGGTTTACTTCGTCGCGTACTGTTAGAATTTCTAACCAGTCATCGTTACTAAATTGGCTATTTGTTGGCGCTTGTAAGCCATCATACCAAACAGATGTAAATACGTAGTTACTACGCTCACCCGGTAAAGCTTCCCAAATTTCTTGTGCGGTAAAGCTCATAATAGGTGCCATCCAGCGCGTCATTGCTTCTGCAATATGATAAAGCGCTGTTTGACAAGAACGACGTGCATGGCTGTCACTTTTAGCTGTGTACTGACGATCTTTAATGACGTCTAAATAGAACGAACCAAGCTCACCCGTACAGAAGTTCATTAGCTTTTGCGTTACTAATAGCATTTGGTAGCTATCGTATGCGGCTAAAATTTCGTCTTGCAACTGAGCAGCACGACCAACAATCCACTTATCAAGCTCAACCATATCATCAACAGCAACTTGATCAGTTTTTGGATCAAAACCATTTAGGTTAGCTAGTAAGTAACGGCTAGTGTTACGAATACGGCGGTAGCGATCGGCAGAGCGCTTAAATATTTCATCCGACACAGTCATTTCTGCCGTGTAATCGGTAGAGGCAACCCATAAACGTAGAATGTCGGCACCTAGTTTATTCATCACATTTTGTGGAGAAATAACATTGCCTAGCGACTTAGACATCTTGCGGCCGTTTTCATCAACGGTAAAACCATGAGTCAATACTTGGCGGTATGGCGCATGACCATTAATAGCCACTGATGTCATCATTGATGACATAAACCAACCACGGTGTTGATCAGAACCTTCAAGGTATAAATCAGCTGGACCAACTAGGTCTTCACGTGCGTCTACAACACATGCATGTGAAACACCTGAGTCAAACCATACATCTAGCGTATCTTGCACTTTCATGTATTGCTTGGCATCTTCTTCACCAAGTAATGTAACTGGATCTAAATCGTACCATGCCTGAATACCAGATTTTTCAACTAGCTGTGCAGCTTGCTCAATGAGTTCTTGAGTATTTGGATGAAGTGCACCGGTATCTTTATCAGCAAACAATGCAATTGGCACACCCCAAGTACGTTGGCGAGATATACACCAATCTGGGCGGCTTTCAACCATGTTCGAAATACGGCTTTCGCCCCACTCTGGCAACCACTGCGTGTTTTTAATTTCTTTTAAAGAATCTTCACGCAAGTTAGCCTGATCCATACTTACAAACCATTGTGGTGTAGCACGGAAAATAATCGGTGTTTTATGGCGCCAACAATGTGGGTAACTATGAGTTATAGCATGATGATGCATTAATGCACCGTGCTCTTTTAATACTTCAATTACGCTCGCATTTGCTTTAAATACATGCTGACCTGCAAAAAGTTCAGTATCTGGTAAATAAACGCCATTAGCGCCAACAGGGTTAGCTACTTCAAGGTTGTAATTTAAACCAGCCACGAAATCTTCTTGACCATGCCCTGGTGCTGTATGTACAACACCGGTACCTGAGTCAGTCGTTACGTGTTCTGCAACAATCACTGGTACATTAAAATCATAAAAAGGATGGGCTACTTGTAAGTTTTCAAGTGCAGCACCTTTTACATAACCTAATACGTGGAAGTGATTAAAACCAAAGCGGTCCATTGCATCTTTAACAAGCTCAGAGCCTAAAATTAGACGTTGTTGTACGCCTTCATCTTCAACCTGCACCAATGCATATTCTAAATCGGCATGCACAGCTACTGCGCGGTTTGCTGGAAGCGTCCACGGTGTTGTTGTCCAAATAACAGTACCAACACTGCCTTCACCTTTATGACCATCAGCCAAATCAAACGCGTTAACAACAGCATCTTGATCAACAAATGTAAAACGTACATCAATAGCAGGAGATTGCTTATCTTGATATTCAACTTCAGCCTCTGCTAATGCAGAACCACAATCTGTACACCAATGCACAGGCTTAGCACCTTTATGCAAATGACCTTTTTCAATAATACGACCAAGTACACGAATTGCATTCGCTTCAAAGTCAAAGTTCATTGTTAAGTAAGGCTTATCCCAATCTGCAAATACGCCTAAGCGTTTAAAATCAACTTTTTGACCTTCAACTTGTTTTTTAGCGTATGCACGGCATTTTTCACGAAACTCGCTCGCGGTTACTTTTACGCCCGGCTTGCCTACTTTTTTCTCAACCATTAACTCGATTGGTAAACCATGACAATCCCAACCTGGGACTAATGGTGAATCAAAGTCAGATAATGTTTTAGACTTAACAATAATGTCTTTTAATATTTTATTAACTGAGTGGCCTAAATGGATGTCGCCATTTGCATACGGAGGGCCGTCATGCAAAATAAAGGTCTTTTTACCTTTCTTAGCGCTGCGAATTTGACCGTACAGGTCGTCTTCATACCATGCTTTAAGCATTTTTGGTTCACGTTGTGCCAAATTGCCACGCATTGGAAACGGTGTTTCCGGTAAGTTCAAAGTATGTTTATAGTCGCTCATTTATCCTACATTCCGTCTCTATCGGCTACCTGATTTAAACCAAAACACTGCTTAGCGGCAGCAACATCAGTTGCTATTTGCGCCGTTAATTGTGTTAATGTCTCGAATTTTTTTTCATTGCGAAGTTTTTTTATTAACTCCACATGCATAAATTGTCCGTAAATATCCTGTGCAAAATCAAAAAGGTGAACTTCTAATAATGCACGAGTTCCATTAAATGTCGGCTTATTGCCTACATTTGCAACTCCAAAAATCTGTTTTCCTGCAATCGTTGCTTGCACTGCAAACACCCCGTTGACAGGACACACTTGGCGTTTTAGGGCAATATTTGCCGTTCTAAAACCGAGTTCACGTCCTCTTTTCCAGCCGTGTATAACACGCCCAGAAATAGCATAATCGTGACCAAGCATTGTTTTAGCACTTGCTAAGTCACCAGATGCCAAAGCATCTCGTATTAAAGTGCTGCTTACTCTAGCATTTAATTGACGAAAACTCGCGGTGCTTTTTACGTCCATGCCCGCTTGCTTGCCCATGCTAGCAAGTAAGTCAAAGTTACCTTGGCGCTGCTTTCCAAACTTAAAATCATCGCCAACAGTGAGAGCTTTAACACCTAACTTTTTAATCAAAATATCATTAACAAATTGCTCAGCATGCATGTTTGCAAATTGCTGATTAAAGCTAATGCAAATAACTCGCTCAATACCTAAATCACTAAGCAAACGTAGCTTATCTCGTAAGCGCGTTAGCCGTGCTGGGGCATTGTTTTTAGCAAAAAATTCTTGTGGCTGGGGTTCAAATAGCATTACAGTGCTAGACAAACTATGCGCTTTAGCATCAGTAAGTAAGCCTTTTAGTACTTCTGCGTGGCCTAAATGAACACCGTCAAAATTACCAATAGTTAACACACAACCAAAGTGGTGTGGGCGAATATTGTGTATACCTCTAATTAACTCCATGCCACCTAATGCCTTGTTTAGCGAGCTATTAATTACGACTAAAAATTAATTAAAGCCGCAGAGTTGCCGATTATAATCTTTTTTTTAGTTTGATTCAGTAATTGCTACACTTTTTATCGTATTTAGTCTAACGCCCATCAAAAATAGCATTGCAAAGTAACTAATACCTGCCAAAGCCACGAGTGCTATTAATAAGACTACCTGCTGTGTAAAAGCCCATGTAGCCCAGTAATAGTAACTGCTCACAAACCATGTAACAGCTCCCATAACCATACTTGCAACAACACATTTAAGTGTAAAGCGCATACTCATTGATGAAAACTGATACACATTTTCTTTTTTAAGCTGCCTATACAGCAAAAATGCATTACAACTAGCCGATAGCGAAGTAGCAAGTGCTAATCCTAAATAACCAATGAAAGGAGCCAGCATAATATTAAATACCATATTCAACACTAAGGTAATAATACCAATACGCACCGGCGTTTTTGTGTCTTGACGAGCATAAAAGCCAGGAGCAAGTACTTTAATCAGCATAAAGCTTACAAGCCCTACTGAATATGCGACTACGCCTAAACTTACTGCTTTAACATGATCAACACTGTCTTCTTTAAACGCACCGTGGTCGAACAATACGGTGATAATAAGCGGGCTGATGATCATTAGACCTATCATTGCTGGTAGGCCTAAAAATATAACAAAACGTACCCCCCAGTCGAGGGTATGCTGAAAGTCACTACTTTTTTTACTGCTATGTAACCTAGAGAGCGCCGGTAAAATAACTGTCGCAATACCAATACCAAATAAGCCCAGCGGAAATTCAATTAAACGGTCTGAATAATAAAGCCATGCAATCGAGCCTGTCATCAGTAATGAAGCAATCATGGTATCAAGCAACAAATTAATTTGGCTAATAGATACGCCAAACAAAGCAGGAAGCATAAGTTTACGTACTTTTTTTACGTTTTCGTCTTGCCATGCCCAGCGTGGACGCGCCAACATTTTTGCACGGTATAAAAATGGAAGTTGAAACAATAACTGCACAACGCCACCAATAAATACGCCAATTGCGAGAGAATAAGCCCCGACACTAAATTTATCATGTAAAAAAATTGCACACGTAATAATAGAAACATTGAGTAAAACAGGTGTAAATGCAGCAACAGCAAAACGGTTATACACGTTCATTACCGCACCACTAAGCGCAACTAAGCTTACAAAAAACAAATAAGGGAATGTAAATTTAAGTAATGAACTTGCAAGTTCAAACTTTTCGGCATTGGGTCCGCCCTGCCACCAATCTATAAACCAACCGGTGCCAAACAATGCTGCAATAACGGGTGAAGCAACAACACCTATAATAGTGACAATCAGTAAAATGGTTCCTAATGTGCCAGCTGCTTGTGCAACAAAAAGTCTGACCTTGTCGTCGCCTTGCTGTTCTTTAATTTCACTCAGCACGGGTACAAATGCTTGTGCGAAGGCACCTTCTGCAAATAAACGACGTAAAAAATTAGGAATACGGTTAGCAAATAAAAAAACATCAGCCGCCGCACTTGCGCCTAATAAATTGGCAACAACAGCATCTCGAACGAGCCCTAAAATACGCGATATCATAGTCATACAACTAACAATCATACCGGAGCGAAATAAACCTTTTGACACCTTAAACCTACTCAAAAATCCTCAAGATAGGCGATTATGCCACAGTCTTTTTTATAAATCGCTTTAAAGCACTAGGCTGGGGGTCTGTGCTTTGTTACAATGTCGGTATTAACTGCTAAAGCGGCAAATTGATGCTCGTTATATGGTGCAGTTTTTCTTGGATTGTTAAATTTAAATTGACATCCATGATAGAAACAGGCATATTCCACGGCCTTTAATTTAAGCTTTATTTTAAGATTGTTAGGAGCAAACCTTGGCTAACATCAAGTCTGCAAAAAAACGCGCTATCACAAGCGAAAAAAACCGTCAGCACAACGCAAGCCGTCGTTCAATGATGCGCACTTACTTCAAAAAAGTAATTGTTGCTATTGAAGCGGGCGATAAAGAAGCTGCACAGCAAGCTTTTTCTGTTGCTACACCTATCCTAGACCGTTACGCAACTAAGGGTCTAATTCACAAAAACAAAGCAGCTCGTCATAAGAGCCGTATAGCAGCTAAGATTAAAGCTCTATAATTTGTTTTTGATAGAATATAAAAAACCGGCTTTTGCCGGTTTTTTTTTGTTTAAATTTTAAATGTACTTACTTTATTAGACATTTTCTAAATCTGGATAAAACTTCTTAAGCATTGCCGCTATTTTTTTAGGTGTAAATGGCTTTACTACAAACCCTTTAGCGCCTTTATCAATTGCATCCTTAACATTCTCAATACCTGAATGTGCAGATACCATAACCACATTTGTCTCTGGGCTTAATTCATTGATTTGTGCAATCAAATCTTTACCATCACCGTCTGGCAATTCAATGTCTAAAAAAATGATATTATAATTTGCAGCTTGGCACTCACTAATACATTGTGAGGCAGTAGATGCTTCCTTTACGTTATCTATCCCTAAGTGCATGAGCGTTTGGCTCAAAAAACTACGCACTGTGCTAACGTCATCTACAATTAAAATTGATAGCTGCGTATTCATCTTTATTCCTCGTAGGCTATAAGCTAACTTTAAGTTATCATAATAATTAGCTTAGTATATAAATTTACTCATTTAATTATAGAGACCTACGGAAAAAAGGCCAGATTTGCTTTATGTCTAAAACCCCAAATAAACAATCGTTGCTAGGTAAAGCACCGGCAAGAAAAAAAACAGCGCAAAAAAGAAAACCTCAGCGTTCTACTCAGCGCCCTTCACCTGGCGAGTTAAATTCCAGTGCAAAGAATGATATAAGCCAAAAAACAACGCAAAAAAAAGGACTGTTTATATCACTCGCTGTCGTTGCTGTAATAATTTTAGCTTTTCCAAAACCTACCTTACTCACCTATAAAAAATTAGGGATGGTAAGTGAGAGTGTTTACTGGCCCGGATTCTTTGGCAAGGGGGCTACTTTAATTGATTCAAACCTACACCCCACCTATGATTCTAGCCGTGAGTCCCTTTATTTATGCAGTGACTTACAAAAACCGCAGAGCTGCCAAAAGTATCAAGTAATTGCTGATAATGGTTTATTTTCAGCAATCGGTAGCTACTTTTAGCATTAAAAAAACTAATCTGAAAATTTAAAATTACTTGGTTGAAAGGTGCGCAAAAGATCAACATAATGGCGCTCCTTTTTTCAACAACTGAACTATTGAAACGACCATGCTAAACGAGCTAGATTGGCTTTTAAATACTACACTACTTGCACTAGGTTTAGGTGCATTCTTTATTAACCAGATAACACTGCTGCGCGTTGCCGCCATTAGTGCGTGTGGTTTATTATTCTTATCATTTAGCTTAGATCTTATGTCGTCGAGTGTTATTTCAAATATGAGTTTAGTGTTGATCAATACTTTTTACTTGTTTAAAGTTTATACATTTGGGCAATTTAATGTAACCCAAAGTTAACAACTTTTCCCTAGAATATTTAATAGCCCAGCATTACTGGGCTTTTTTTTGTTAAGAATTTAAAAATATTAAAAAGCACTTTCAATCAAGATGAAAATTAGAGCTTCAGGGGCACACAAGCACTACTGTGAAAATAATGCTTGTATACTGCTAAAAAGAGTCACGAGAAGAAACACGAAAAAAGAGGAATACATAGTAAGTAGGTTAGTCCGCTATTGTTAACTCGCTTTGGGTTTGTATTTTAGAAGGAGTATCCTCGGCATTAGCCTGATTAAACCAAGCTGAAACACCAAGTATAATAATTGAAATAATAACTAGGCTTAATTTAACGCCACTTTGACTCGATTTCATAACACCCTCTTTGTATTTTTTATTAGTGAGAATACCTTTTACACTAATGAAAATTACAAATGTTAACAAGCTGTTTTTTAAACTAATTAGCTATCAGCTAATAACCTTTAGTTCTATCTATTGGATTATTAAGTACTAACCCCTTATTCAAGCATTCAATATTATCGGCTATTTGCTCTATAACACTATTTAAATCAGAAATCGCCGCGCAATGTGGTGTAAGCGTTATTTTGGGGTTTCCCCAGTAAGGGTGATTCGACGCTAAAGGTTCTTGATCAAATACGTCGAGTGTAGCTGCGCGTAAGCTATCGTTATTTAATGCACTTAGTAAGTCTTGCTGAACAACATGAGCACCGCGTGCCACATTAATAACAACAGCATGTTTAGGTAGCTTTGCGAGCATTGAGTGATTAATAATGCCTGTCGTTGCTTGCGTAAGGGGTAATAGACATACAAGGTAGTCAACATCAGAAAGCATACTATTGAGGCCTTCCTCGCCATAAAAAATTTCGACATTAGTCGCGTTTTTATTACTTTGCGCCCAGGCACTTACCTTAAAGCCATTATTTATAAGCTTTTGCGCGCATGCTTTACCTAATTCACCAAACCCAAGTATGCCGACATGTTTATTACTATGCGCCCGCTTTGGCTTCCATGTTTGCTGTGTTTGTTTAATGTAATACTCTTTTAAACGTAACTTTTGAGCTAACACATGTGTCAGTACATATTCCGCCATATCTTCAGCTAGTTGCATGTCAACAATACGTACTACTTCAACACTTTCGTCGAGTAATGTTAAATCGATACTGTCTACGCCAGCACCAAATGACGACACAGCCTTTAAGTTAGGTAGCTGTGGCCACATAGATTCTGGCGCTTTCCACGCAAGTACAAAATCCACATCATGTGCGTTTTTGCAATCAGGCCATTGCTCTATCAGCGTATTTGGTAATCGCTCTTGTAACTTCGTTATTAGTTTTGTGTTGTCACGCCCAGTTATAGCAACCAATACCGACATAAATTCTCCTAACAATACACAGTTTATAAGTTAGCACTTTAAAAAGTCACACTACTGCAAAGTAACTGTCACACCCTTTTTTTAATCTTACATGTATGGCGAATAGCCCAAACGGAATATGAGGTTAATATGATAAGTGTTGATAAAGTAATTGCTGCAAACTTACCACAACTAGAGAACTCTCCAAAAGTAAAAGGTTTAGTAAAAAAAGGCCTAGGCTACTTATTACATGAACAAGAGTTTGTTGCTTTTGGTGATGCCTACCCTCACCTACAAGGATTAGAATTTGTTGAACAAGTGCTCGATGAACTCAATTTTGATACGCGCTATAAACCTAAGCAGATAGAACATATTCCTAATGAGGGTAAACTTGTTATCGTTGCTAACCACCCTATTGGTTCATTAGATGCTTTAGCACTGATTAAAGTACTTTCAACTGTAAGACAGGATTTAAAAGTAGTGGCAAACCGCATGTTGATGTCGGTTACTCCAATGCACTCACTTTTACTCCCCGTAGATAACTTATCAGGCATGAGTAAGAAACAAGAGCTTAGTAATATACAAAACCATTTAAAGGATGAAGGCGCATTACTTATATTTCCGGCAGGAGAAGTATCGCGATTAGGGCCAACAGGTATTAAAGACTGCAAATGGAATAGTGGCTTTTTACGTATGGCAAAAAAAGCTAACTGCCCTATTTTACCTATTTATATTAAAGCCAAAAACAGTCCACTTTTTTATGGCACATCAATGATTTATAAACCTTTAGCAAGTTTACTATTAGTGGCCGAAATGTTTAAGCAGCGCCAAAAATCTTTAGAGTTTGAGATTGGCGCCTCTATCCCTCCTGAATCTTACTTAATAGAAAATCTTAAAGATAAAGAAGTTGTAAACCTCATCCGTAAACAGCTTTATAGGCTTACAACAAAAAAAGCACTGCCGCTAAAAACACAAACACCTATCGCTGTTCCCGAGTGCAGAAAAGAGCTAAAAAGAGCAATTGAGCAATGCCAACTACTTGGTAAAACGCAAGACGGTATGCATATTCATCTATACCAATATACTGGTAGCTCACCTATTTTTAGAGAGTTAGGGCGCCTGAGAGAAATAGCATTTAGAGCAGTCGGTGAAGGTAGTGGTAAGCGTCGTGATATAGATAAATACGATATGGATTACCAACACCTTGTACTGTGGGACCCAATGCAGCTAGAGCTGGTAGGTGCTTATCGATTAGCCTGTGCACAACAGATAATACAAAAATATGGCCGCGAAGGTTTATATACTGATAGCTTATTTTCTTATACCGACGCTATGACGCCCTATCTAAAACAAGGAATTGAGCTTGGTAGAAGCTTTGTACAGCCTAAATATTGGGGACGTAAGAGCCTCGACTATTTGTGGTATGGCATTGGCGCTTTTATAAAAAGCTATCCACAGTACAGATACTTGTTTGGTGCTGTAAGTGTATCAAATGCTCTACCCGAGCAAGCAAAAGCCATGCTCGTTTATTACTATCAGCATTACTATAAAAGTGGTATTGAATTAGCTACGCCTAATAATGAATTTAAATTAACTGAGCAACAGCTAACCCAGTGCAATACTCTTTTTTGCGGCAATGACGTAAAAGAAGATTTTGTAGAGTTAAAGCATGTGTTAGCTAATATGGGGGCTCAAGTCCCTACTTTATTTAAACAATACACTGAACTTTGTAAACCAGGTGGCGTGCAATTTTTAAGCTTTAGTATTGATCCCGATTTTAATAATTGTATTGATGGATTGGTATTGGTCGATCTTAAAAATGTAAAAGAAAACAAAGCCAAACGTTATTTAGAATAACCAATAATAAGAGAGTGCTTTATATTTATAAAGTACTCGATTTATATTTAATTATTTATAAATATCTGCTCTAGTAAAGTTGTATAAATAGCTTCAATTTTAAGTAAATCACTAATAGATACGTGTTCATTAGCTTGATGAATCGTATTGTTTCGCACACCACATTCAATAACTTGAGTATGGGGGCTGGCAAAAAATCGTCCATCTGATGTCCCTCCATTTGTACTTAGTAATGGGTAACTTGAAGTGTTTTTGTAAATAGCCTGCTCAATATGAGTAAGTAAACTCCAACCCGTATTATGGCTTGTATAATAAGGCTCGCATGGGCGTTCCCACTCAATTGTAAAATGCTCAGCAAACTTGTTTAGGGTATTCATTAATTGCGTTTTAACTGCTGCACTACTGTAACCGTGGCTATAACGTACATTAAATGTAATCTCACAATGACTTGGCACTAAATTATCGACCACATTATTTATGTTAATTCCAGTCACTTGTAGTGTGGTTTTTGAGCTAGCCACATCGAGTAACCAGATCTGATCACTCAAGCTATTTACTATTTTTGCAGCAATATGAGCAGCATTGAGTGTGTTTTGAGGATAAGCTACATGACCTGCCTTACCAGTAACTAAAATCCGAGCTGAAAGCGCACCACGACGGCCATTCTTAACCGTATCGCCAACTTGTGCCACACTTGATGGCTCCCCGACAATACAGCCATCTAATACAACACCTTGCTTGGCAAGCTTATTAACTATTTCTTGAGAACCAAATTCAGCCTCTCCCTCTTCATCTGACGTGATAAGCCAGTAAAGTGTCCCTGCTTTAGCTGATTTACTATTAATTAACTTTTTTGTGGCGCTAAGCATGGCGGCAACACCCCCTTTCATATCGGCCGCCCCTCTACCGTATATTGCATTATTGCGCACTCGCCCTTCAAAAGGAGGACTTAACCAACCGCTACTTGTTGCTGGTACTACATCAATGTGCCCTGAAAAAGCAACACATGGGCCATCTTTGAATTTTATGCAGGCAATTAAATTGGTTACACCATTTATAGTAAATTGCTCGCAACTTAAACCTAAATCCACCAATTTATCTGCAAGCCAATCAATTGCACCCGCTTGGTTAGGGGTTACTGATTCAAAGCGAATTAGTGTTTGTAAGTGCTCTACAACTTCTTTTTGAATATCCGTTGTTTTTGATTTTTTTTCGAATGCTTCTAAAAACATGTTAAACACACTTTATTATTTAATGTGCCTTTATTAAAACGTGAGTTTATGACTAAGCGATGTCAGCCTTAATACATTCATATGACTGTTGATGAAATAAATATGTCAATCTTTTCAAAAGCAGAACGACGCTAAATTTAATCTAAATCAATAAAGCACTCCACAAGGTTAAAATGTTTTTTAAACTTTGATCTAGAACAGGTTTTCATTTTTATTGCTCGGTAATAATAGCGCCAATCAAACAGTAGTTCTTGGAGAACAACATGAAAACTCAAATTAGCATCGCATTATTAACCTCTTTATTAGCACTATCTCCAGCTGCACACGCTAACTTTAGCGTAAATGTTGGCGCTATTAACGTAAACCCTGATAATAGTAGCTCAGCAATTAATGAAGCATCTACGCTGGGCCTTAAAGGTGATTCAGATACTCAACTAGGTATCACTGTAGATTATGCATTTAACGATCAATGGGTGTTAGAACTAATAGCAGCAACACCTTTTTCACACGATGTGAATGGCGCAGGCGGCTTAGCAGGCAACAAAATTGCAGATATAAAACAGCTTCCTCCTTCTTTAGTTGCGCAATACCACTTTTTAGACACAAGTTATGCGCTAAGACCTTTTATAGGCGTAGGCATAAACTACACTGCATTTTTTGATGAGCAACCTTCTCAAGCACTTAAAGCGACGCTAGGAACAGACGATGTAGAAGTAAAATTAGATGATTCGTTTGGCTTTATGGCTCAGGTAGGTGCTAACTATAAAATTGATGCAAACTGGGGTCTACACGCCATGGTATCAATTATGGATATTGATACCGATGCCACTGTTTATGCTAATGGTGCAAAAGCACTTACATCAACTGTTGAGCTTGACCCCGTTGTTGCTATGTTCGGTGTTAGATACAGCTTTTAAAGCATATATAAAGTAGTACGTAGTTACCCAATTACAATGTGTGTTAAAAGGCCGAAAGGCCTTTTTTTCATTTGTAGAGATTAGGGCAGGTTACTTAACTTTTTCTGCTCTAGCATTTCTTTCCAGTGCATAACTTCACTTGGCAATATAGGTGTTTGGCCATCAAAACCAGCCACTTCAAGCATTTCTTCAATACTTATAATACCTTTTTTACTTTTAAATACACCGCGTACATAAGCAATAGCATGTAAGCCTCGTTCTGAGTGAAACTTTTGCTCAATATAAAAGTATTTATGATCCCATCCAACTAACTTAGTACTTATTGTATATCGCTGCATAGGCTTAATATCACGAATATAAGTAATAGCAGTTGCGTTAACAATCGGAAACCAGCGACGCTTCATTATTTGTTTAAGCAAGCCAACGCGCTCAGTCATCCAAGTTCGAGATAAATCCATCATCGCGAGGTAACGTGAGTTTGTTAAATGTAAATTAATGTCACAATCAGTAGGTAGAGCTTTGTAATCAATATCTACCGTATCAAGTAAATTTTGATATTGCTTGTTACGTTTAATTTTAAAAAACAATAATAAAAGTCGAATATATAGGTTCACAAAAAAGGTCTTACCAGTTAAATTTATTCGAGTGTAGCATAGCCCCTTACGAAGACGAATATTCTACTTTAATCTTAAATCACTATTACAATAAAAAGATAACTCATGAAGTCAAAACTAAAAATTATTACTGCGCTAACTCTATTAGTGCCTAGTTATAATGCTTTTGCCGATTTTTCATTACCGGGTAAAGGCTCTGTTACTTACCCTACTGGTGTAGTTAAAGAATTTAAATTTGGTTTTGAATGGCAGCAAAAAGCTGAAAAATTCACTATTGGCTCTAAAAGTTACAATATGGAGCAGATCCCTAGCTCTTACTCGGTAGCTATAACGCTTTCAAAAGATGACAGCCAAATATGGGTGCAAGAATTTAATAATGGATTTATTGAAGAGTTTGAATGGCAAATTGGCGGACATAAGATCACTTTAAAAAAGCAGCAATTTAGCGACCCCGTAAAAGGCGATTATGTTATTGAACTTAATGGCCGTAGCTATTTTTTCACTCGTAATAACGCCAGCATTGTAATGAACTTTAACGAAGAAGGTATCGAGACGATTGCAATTGACGGGGTAACAAAAAATATGGGCACTAAAAATTAGTCCCCATATTTTAATTTATTTAGGCCAATTACACTTTTACTGTTTTTCGGTTAATACCGTAATCACGTAACTTATTAGCTACCGCGGTGTGACTTAGGCCCAATCGCTTAGCTAACTGACGTGAGCTTGGATAAGCTGGGTAGAGTTTGCGAAGTAAAGTCGCTTCAAAACGTTTAACAGCTTGATCTAGTGAGCCTTCAAAATCAGACTCTAAATACCCTAAATCATGGGTAAAAGTTGGTAACTGTAAATGCTCTACGCGAAGCTCGCTATCATCTAGTAACGACACTGCGCGGTAAATTGCATTTTCCAGCTGACGAACATTTCCTGGCCACGGATACTCTTGTAAAAAGCTCAAACACTCTTGTGATAAAACAGGAATTGCATGACCATTTTGTTGCGCATATTTTTGAATAAAATGCTCTGCAAGTGGTCCTACATCTGCTTTTCTATCTCTTAGTGGCGCTATTTCTAAAGTAAGCACGTTTATACGGTAATATAAGTCTTCTCTAAAAACCCCTTCTTGTACCATTGCAGGTAAGTCTTTTTGAGTAGCGGCAACAATACGTACATTTACTTTAACTTCGTTCTCATCGCCTACTTTTCTAAACGTACCATCTTGTAAAAAACGCAGTAACTTAGTTTGTAGTTGAGTCGACATTTCGCCAACTTCATCTAAAAATACAGTTCCACCATCGGCTTGCTCTAATACACCGCGCTTTGGCGCTGCATTTTCTTCGTACCCGGCATAACCAAATAACTCAGACTCAGCAACATCATCAGGAAGTGAAGCACACGACAGTGCAATAAAAGGTTTAACAGAACGATTAGATGCGTAATGGCACGCTCTAGCTAATAACTCTTTACCTGTTCCTGTTTCACCAGTAATCAAAATAGGGGCTTCTAGTTGCGCCATTTTGCGTGCTTCGCGCACAACTCGGCGCATTGCCGTACTAAAGTTATGAATAGTAGCGAAGCTTTCTTGCCCGTAACGTCTAAATGCACTGACTTGCTGCCCTAACCGACTTTGCGATTTAATGTTAATAACCGCACCAGCAAGCACATCACCTTCACTACCTTGAGGCACTGCAATTGGCAAAATGTCTGCAATAAAATCCTCACCAGCAACTTCAACGCGAGTGGTTTGTCCGAGTACTTCTTTACCTTCTAACCAGCGTGTAAAGTTAAAGCCTTTAAGCAGGTTATTAATATTTGCACCAATCACGTCTTTTTCAATTAGCTGTAAGTCTTTACATGCTGCATCGTTACATAAACGCACCCAACCTTTGGCATCAATAGAGATAACCCCATCAGGCAATGCACGTAGTAAAGTATTTAATTCGTTGTGTTCACGCTCAGAGGGTAAAAATGCAGTGGTACGCACATCATGTACACCGTCGATTAAACGTATCGATGGCATAATTTTTTGGAATTGTTCAAATTCAATTTCGGGAAAACTAACGTACATACGACAATTTACAGAATCGACTTCAATTCCTTTCAAATCAACGCTGTAGTTAACTAATATATTAAGGATTTCTTGAGCAATACCAATTCGATCAGCACAGTGAATATCTAGACGCATACATCCTCAAAGAAGGAAAAACTATATTAGCCGAATAATACGCTAAGTCGCTTTGAGAAGGTAGTTTATTGTAAACATTTTTGGACAAAATAGCTTTTAGAGCCAAAGGGTGGGATGTAATTAAACGAAGAAAAACAGCACTGATATTTATATTTAACTATACCAGTGCTGTTTATTAAATCTTATTATGAGACTACTTACCTTGTGGGTAAGCTGACCAATCACCACCATCTAATTGTATGAATGGTCGTTGGTTAACATACATCATTATTGTGCCTTCATTTTCAGCAACTTTAGGTGCTTTAGGTAGGTTTTCAAGTAAATTAGCAACACTATTATTCCCACCAAACACATCAGTTTGCAGCGTCTTACTTACCAGCTCTGAAAGCGCAAAGTAACTTGTTGAATCATCAACCACAATTTGCGAGTAGTTTTGTACGTCTGGGCCTATAAATTTAATCGCTACAGGTACAGACACAATTGCTGGACTAGGGATTTCACGTAATCCTGCAAATTGTACTTTATCACCTTTTAAATTAGCGCCATGCTCAGGCACTATCATCAACATAACGTTGCGACCACGCTTTTCTAATTTTTTTACAAACTGGTTAATATCAGCAAACAAGTTTTTATGCCTGATTGGGTATGTATCTTTACTATTCACCCTTGGTTGATTCTCTAGCTGATTACCGTCATGTAAACTTGTGGTGTTGTAGTACATAGCACACGGCTTACAATCATCAGCTTGCTCTAACCAACCATCCAGCACAGCTTCATCTGAGTAAATAGGGCTATTATCAAATCCTCGAAGTGCCACTGGCATTGAATCAATATTAAATGGTGTGCTATCTAGGCCACCGTACTTATTAATTAAGCCTTTAAACTCATCAAAATGTCCGTCGTGATTCATCACAACATTGTTTTGATAACCTAGTTTTTCTAGGTTTTTAAATAAGTGACATTGTTCAGGTGCCTCTTTAAATAATGCGGTTTGGCTAGTTTGCCCACAACTAGCACGCAGTAGCCTTACCGCAGCTGGTCCGCTGTATGATGTAGCCGAGTTAAAGTCTGAAAACACCACATCAAAGTCTTTATACATATCAGTAACACTTACACCAATGGCATTTAAATCAGCAACAGCCATTGAGCATATGTTCAAAATAATTACATCAAACAGTTCACCATTTACCTGGCTTGGAAAGTGACTCATTAATAAGCTTTGTTGTTGATAAAAATCAGCTAATTTTTGATCAGGAGATTGCGCTGCCTGAGTGATCACTTGAGTTTGAGTATTATTTTGGCTTTGTGTAGCAGCGACAGGATTAGCCACATTATTAACGAATTGTGATTGAGAGCTATCGCCTTGCCATCCTACAACTAACAGCCCAACAATAGTGACTGTTGTAAAGCGTATCCATTGCGATGTGTACCAAAAACATACACTAATTACGAACAAAGCCAATACCATATCAGTATTAATAACACGGGTTAATAACTCAATAAAATAACCAAAACTAAAATCTTGAACGTTACCCGCTTGTTTAGTCAACCTGTTTATTGGTGGCAACCATGAGTCTTGATAAAGTAATACGACTGCAACGACTCCACCCAATAGGTGTTTTGCTTTTTCTATTAATGGCTTTTTAAATTTAATCGCAAGCAATGCAGCAAAGGCCGCATTACTAAGTACGTTAAAATCAATTGCACCGTAATAAAACAGAGCAAATTTAACTAAAAAATAAAGGTTCCAAACCCCTAAACCTGATAATTTCACTGCTTATCCTTTTTTACTGTATTTGGTGTATAAGGCTCTAGTACTTCATGTTTAAAAGTAAGCTTATAATAATATTTTGTTATTTGAGATAAAATGTATTTGCCTAGTACACAAAGCACCGCGCCAAGCAGCATTGCAAAAAACACGGTAATTAAGAGCTGATTCATACTCATAAGTTATCTCTTAATTTCATTATAAAAGGCTTAGCATCTGGACGACTTTTGCTAGAGAATTCTGGCGTTTCAATATGTTCAGTAATGCTGTTTGCTATATCAGGTGCAAATTTATAGCTATCATTCTCAGCAAGTTTTTGTGAGAAATCTACAACACTCTTACCTTTATAAAAACGCCTTAATTGCTTACATTCTTGTTGAATGTAAAAGTGATCAGAAATTACATTTTGCTGCACAAAAAAATCACTCGTTTTTAATTTAAACAAATGCTTAATTGCATTATCAACGTCATTCTCTCTACAAGCATGCAGATATAAATAAACTGTATTATCTGCAATACTAAATACATCACCTTCGCGCTTAATATGAAATAAATGCAAAGGATGAATAGGGTCTATTCTTGGCAGTAGTTCAAGCTTCACTAGCACACCACTCACACCTAGATTAACGGCTGAGTCACTATGAATTTCTACTTGTTTTGTAAACTCAATGAAAGGTAAATACCCCTTTGAAAAGGTATTTTCGGTGTATTTTAACACATCTTCAACAGAGGGAGGTAAAGGTCTTGAAAACTGAAAACCTTGAATAGATTGAACTTGTGAGAGCAATCGAGATGGCTCTGAAAAACTATATAAAATAAGGTTTACACCCAAGGTTAAAAATAAGCATTCATCTTGATGACGAATTACACCGTCTACATTTTGAATAACAAGTTTTAACCAGCGTCCACAGTTTTTTCTAAGCTCAAAACACTGCTTACCTAATAACGCTAAATCGGTATAACGCGTTACTGCAAAAATTAAGGTGGCAGCTTCTACTTTTGGGCCTTTATTAAATAAGTCATTATTATCTTTTACGCTTTTATAGTGCATCGGTAGTTTAGTACCTTCGGGCACCGCACCTTGCACTAGCCATACATCATCTTCATCAGAAAAATCTGAACTTTTAGCCGTTTTACTCTCGCTTATTATTCCCTTTTGAACAACAAACTGGTTTTTACTTAACAATAACTGATAATGTTCACCAGCAATAACGCCGGTACTATGACGCCAATAGTCATATTCAAGTACTCGCACCGCAGCATCGTTATCAACAAAAACTAGTCCATCAAATACATTATTTAATCGCCTAACTAAAAAACGGTAGTTAGCAATATCAGGCCCAGATATTAAAAATAGTAATGTAGCTCCGGTACGACGAACAAAGTCGTTGTACTCATTCATCATCAGTTTTAAGCTTTTTTCGCCAGCACTGTTTAACTGTGTTGTATTAAAATGAACAAAAATGAGCGCTTCGTTTAGACGTTTATAAGCACTTATCTCTTTTATAATACCTGAATTGATTCGCTCAATTGAATAGTGTTGTGTTTCTGGGGCCAACGAAAAAGGATGTACTCGATTATGTTCATAAGCATAATTTAACGATGCAGAAAAAGAAGAATCAAAAAATGATTCAGCCTCTTGAGAAACTATATATATATCATTAGCCAAACTTTGGTTAATTGAATGTAACGCTAATTCGATTGCAAAATTGTCTAAAGGGGCTAAAACAGCATAACTTGAAGCCGATTTTAACTCTTTTGCAGCAGGCTCTAATCCCGTTATGTTAAAGTTATGCACTTAAAATGCCTTATAAAAAATACTTTTTTACTAGTTTTAACCGTTATTCTATATATAATAGCCAAATATTGTCCACTTTTAATCAAAATAATTAAAGTAACTGTAAAGGTAAAGATGAACAACTTAACATCTAAAAACTCACAAACGTTAACATCGAGTGATATAGAAAACCTTACACTGCGTTTTGGTGGAAAGAGTGATGACTACATAGAAATAGTAAACAAGCAGCAAAATAATAATACAATTAATAAGTACGCATTACTTAAAGAGATAAACAACGAACTAAACACATACACTAGTTAAACTAAGGATAGGTAACCCCGTTGCAAAGAGTTTTCATTAAAGGTATCAAAGGCGGTTTAGGCAGTACTTCTGTAGTTGCCAATCTTGCATGCGTGCTAAAAAAGTCTGACGTTGACGTTGTTGCTATCGATTTAGATGCAAAAAGTGACTTAGGTTTACATTTTGGTTTACCGTGGAAATACACCAAAGGCTGGAGTAATGAAGTGCGCTTTGAAGATGCACTTACGCATTTTCACCAAGATAACGATGGCATTATATTTTTACCATTTGGCGATAACGACGACACTAGCACCGATAACATCACTAAAATGGTCAATAAATGCAAAAACCTAAATTATAACAACGAAGCCTGGATACTTTTTGACTGCCCTTCACATATTAACCTTTCTCACTACCCATTAGAGAAAGACGATATTGTTATTGAACTGGTAAATTGTGATGCTATTTGTCACAGCTTAATTTATAGGCGCCTACAAACACTCAAAAATTCAGATACCGACTGGAAGCATTACTTTTTAGTTAACCGATATAACTCTGCATCTACGCTAGAATTTGACTTGTTTTCTCTATGGCAATCAACGCTTCCGCTTATGGCTCCTTTTTTTATTAACAGTGACGAAGTTATTAAAGAGTCAACCGCATACAGAAATGTAGCGCTTAACTGCGCGCCATATAGTGTCGCAAATGATGACTTTGAAACGCTAGCTGGTTGGCTAGTTAGTAAAGTAGCCTTATAAAATGAGTATTACATTATTTTATCAGCGCCCTATCCACTGTACTTTATACTTGCTGCTGAGCATTTTATTTACTGATAAGTTAGTTCGGTACATATTATTTAAGTTTCACAGCTACTTTAATCAACATAAAGTAAATGTAATTGAAGCTTTCTTAATGCCTTTTATTACACTTTTAAGCTCGCTATTTATAAACATTAAACAGCATAAAATCAGCTTTGAGTTTACCCTTTATGACTACTACCCTCATTTAAGGTTGCCTTACCGAACCTATATTTACTCAAATATATTACGCTTTGTTATCCAAAGTATTTTTTTAGTATTTTTTAAAAACCAGCTTAAACCGAGTTTTGTAAAAGAAGATGCGGTTAATTATTTTTATGATGGCGTTAGTTACCTTTTAAGGCAATTACGTTGGTTTGATTTAAAGTTAGGTAAACTATTAAAGCGCCTACTATCAAAAAACAAAAAAGGTCCTAAAAAGAGTGCTTTTAAAGCGATGGCTGATGCACGTGTATGGCAAAATAAATTAGTTAAATACGTAATCCTCGCGTTTATTTTATTTTTATTAGCAATATTCATTACAATTCCTTTTAGCTTGGAAGCTCAAGCCGTTTTTATAAGTTTTATTTTATTAGTTGCGTATGCACTTAAGCGAGTAAAAGGCCAAATGGCAACCATTGTCATGATCACCTTGTCAGTAACTACGTCTTCTCGTTATTTATGGTGGCGTTACACTGAAACTTTAAACTGGGATGACCCGCTTGCACTTGCGCTAGGTGGGGGCTTATTGCTTGCTGAAACGTATGCCTGGCTTGTGCTTATTTTAGGTTTTTTTCAAACAATTAATCCACTTGAACGAAAACCAGTTCCTTTGCCTAAAGACACTGACTTGTGGCCAACAGTTGATGTATATATTCCAACTTATAACGAGCCGTTAAGCGTTGTAAGGCCCACTACGCTCGCGGCTTTAAGTATCGATTGGCCAGCCGATAAACTAAATGTTTACATATTAGATGATGGTAAGCGCTCAGAGTTTAAAGATTTTGCAGCCGAAATTGGAGTGGGTTATTTAGCGCGTTCGGATAACAATCATGCTAAAGCCGGTAATATGAATAGCGCTATGCGCTATACCGATGGCGAATATATCGCAATTTTTGACTGTGACCACGTTCCTGCTCGCTCATTTTTACAAATGACAATGGGGCAGTTTTTAAAAGACAGTAAAGTGTGTTTAGTGCAAACACCACATCACTTTTTCTCAGCCGATCCATTTGAGCGAAACCTTAATAACCACAGCCAAATTCCTAACGAAAACATGCTGTTTTATGGACTTATTCAAGACGGTAACGACATGTGGGATGCAACCTTCTTTTGTGGTTCTTGCGCCGTATTAAAACGAGCAGCACTTGATGATATTGGCGGCTTTGCGTTTGAAACAGTAACTGAGGATGCACATACGGCTCTTCGTATGCAACGCGCTGGTTATAAAACAGCTTATATAAACATTCCACAAGCCGCAGGCCTTGCTACCGACAGTTTATCAGCGCATATAGGTCAACGTATCCGCTGGGCGCGTGGTATGGCGCAAATATTTAGACTTGATAACCCGTTAATGGGTAAAGGTTTAAGTATTCCTCAACGATTATGTTATATAAATGCAATGCTGCATTTCCTATCGGGTATTCCTCGTATTGTATTTTTAACCGCTCCTTTAGCGTTGATATATTTTAATGCCTACATAATTTATGCCCCTTTTATCGCTATTTTTATCTATGTGGTACCGACACTAATTCAAATAAAAGCAACTAACTCACGCATTCAAGGTAAATACCGTTACTCCTTCTGGGGTGAGGTATATGAATCAGTACTTGCTTGGTACATATTAAAACCAACAACCGTTGCTTTATTTAATCCTAATAAGGGTAAATTTAACGTAACCGAAAAAGGCGGTTTAAATGATGAAGAGCATTACGACTGGGGTATTTCTAAACCGTATTTAATTCTCTTACTTATTAATTTACTGGGCATAATAGTGGGTATATTACGTCTGTTTTTAGGTGACTCAAGCCAGATTGGCGTACTGATAATAAGTATGGGTTGGGCTTTTTATAATATTATTATTTTAGGCGCTGCGGTTGCGGTTGCTGCCGAAGCACGCCAAGTTAGGCACTCGCATCGTATTAAAGCAAACTTCCCTGCCGGCGTTCGTTTAGCAAATGGTCATACTTTAAAAGTAAAAATAACGGATTATTCAGATAACGGTGTAGGTATAGAGACTGAACACGCACATTTATGCCGCGTTAACGATAAAATTGAATTATTAATGAGTCGCGGTAACAAGCAATTTTCGTTTACAACTTATGTATGTAACACCCGTAAAAAACAAATTGGTCTTACACTTAAAGATTTATCGCTAGAAAAGCAAAGAGCTTTTATACAATGTACTTTTTCAAGAGCAGATGCATGGCTAGATTGGCAAAATAACTTTAGACATGACCGTCCATCGTATAGCTTTAAAGAAGTGCAAAAAACAAGTTTACGGGGCTTTAGTAATTTACTATTTCATGCTCCAAGAGCGTTACAACCAATAATTAAGTTTATGACTAATACCGTCATTTACATAAATTCATTTACTCCAAAAAAACCGATAGTGCATAATAATTATGATTAAAAAGTTACTTAATACATTTCTAACATTGTTGCTTATTAGTAGCGCATATCAAGTGCTCGCTATCGAGCCTATGCACGACAAAACTATGTTTGTAAATGGCTACCCTGAGAGCGCTCAAATATCTAGTTTACGCCTTAGCTTTGAAAAGTTAGGATTCAACGACTATAAACTCGACGGCGTTAATAACAATTCCAGGGTTGATTTCACAAATAGGATTGATAAATTAAGCACTAACTTAAAGCTTAACTTTTCGTATACCAACTCGCCTTCATTACTAGCTAATGTATCGCATTTAAAAGTTTACTTTAACGATAACTTAGTCACTGTTTTACCTATTAATGAAAAACTAAGTGTTGTAAAAAACACAGTAAGTCATAACCTAGATCTAAATGCTAAATACATTCAAGACTACAACCAAATTCGCTTTGAGTTAGTTGGTTACTACGACTTACAATGCCAAGATTATTTTAGCCGTTCAATTTGGACTGAAATAAATAAATCAAGCAACATCACCCTTGATCAAAAACAGTTAGCAATTGATAGCCGCCTTGAGTATTTACCAGAACCATTTTTTGATGCTAAAGATTACAACAAATTAAACCTACCTTTTGTATTTGCAAACACGCCCAATACACAAGCAATAGAAGCCGCAGCCACTTTATCAAGTTGGTTTGGCGCACAAGCTGACTGGCGTGGAGCTAACTTTCCAGTAGTCGTAAATAAAGCACCTGAGCAGCATAGCGTGGTGTTTATTACTAATGACTCAAAGCCTGATTTTTTAAAAGATTATCCAGATGTTGAAAAGCCAACTGTTGAGCTAATCTCAAGCCCTATTCACAGATACAATAAAATGCTGTTAATTCTAGGCCGTGATGAAAAAGACTTAAAAACAGCCGTAACGGGTCTTGTATTTGGTCATAAAATTATGACTGGCCGAAGTGCAAGCATCGAGGCAATTAACAAACTCCCACTGCGTAAAGCTTACGATGCCCCGCGATGGCTCAGAAGCGATCGCCCTGTGCACTTCGACGAACTTATTGACTACCCAACTCAGTTACAAGCTGAAGGTCTTAACAACGGGCCTATAAAACTAAACGTTCGTTTTGCGCCTGACTTATTTACTTGGCGTGAAAAAGGGATTCCAATAACTCTGCAATACCGTAATACGCCAGATAGCGAAACCTTAAATTCACGTTTGAACATGTTAATAAATCAAGAGTTCATAACTGGTTATTTACTTGATAAAAAAGATACATCTTTAACGACCGCTAAAACATTGTTGCCTTTAATCGCTAATACAGACACAACACAAAGCGCAGAAGATTTTTCATTAGAGGGTATTAACCTTGCCAACCGCAATGAACTAAATTTTGACTTTAGATTTGCAGTGCTTAAAAAAGGCGAATGTGCCGTTGCTCCACCTGGTGGCGAGTACGGTGTAATTGATGGAAACTCTAACATTGATGTAAGTGGGTTTGACCATTACATGGCTTTGCCTGATTTAAATGTATTTGCAAATAGCGGATTCCCATTTACAAAATATGCAGATTTACAACAAACTTTAGTATTAATAGATGAAGTCCCATCACCTAAAGCGCTTTCTGTACTGCTTAACTTAACCGGTCACTTTGGTGCAATTACTGGTTATCCAGCCCACAGAATAAGCGTTGCTCATTTAAATGAAGATGCCAACTTAGATGATAAAGACATTTTAGTTATCGCAAAACCTAATAGCATTACCAATAACTTAGATGAAGACGCACAAACTAATATTTTGCTTGATAACAATCAGCGCGCTATAAAACAAGCTATATACAATGGTGCATACGATGAGCAAACAACAGATA
Source organism: Pseudoalteromonas sp. NZS127_1 (assembly GCF_015864295.1). NCBI lineage: Bacteria > Pseudomonadati > Pseudomonadota > Gammaproteobacteria > Alteromonadales > Pseudoalteromonadaceae > Pseudoalteromonas > Pseudoalteromonas sp. NZS127_1. The sequence continues at coordinate 45,874 of NZ_JADYXO010000009.1, forward strand.
AAGTAGAAGTGAGTATAAAAAGTAGCGGTGATATGGCAGTTATTACAGGGTTTCAATCACCGTTTGATTCAGAACGCTCAATTGTATCGCTTAGTGCAACATCACAAAAAGCCTTTACTCTACTAGATGATGCGTTAATGAGTTCAGAAGCTCTTGCGCAAATTAAAGGCAGTGCTGCGGTCATAAATTCTCAAGGCATTAAAACAATAAAAACTGATGAGCAATATTTTGTTGGTCACATTCCTGTGCATACCCTAATTTGGTTCCATTTATCGGATCACCCATTTGTATTGGCACTATTGTCTATTTTAACACTATTGCTGATCTCATTTATAATATGGCGATTACTGCAAGCATTAACACACAAGCGCTTAGCTGAAGGAGATAAGTAATGAAGTCACTCATTAATGTATTTTTTACCGTGATTGCATTGTTCACCTTTAATGTCAGTGCACAAGTAGAGCAGTGTCAGCCATGGGATGCGTGGAAAACGTTTAAAAATAGTTTTATAAGTCAAGATGGCCGCGTAATTGATTTAGGTAGTGAGCAAAAAGTCACAACCTCTGAAGGCCAATCTTATGCCTTATTTTTTGCTGTTGTAGCAAACGATAAAGCAATGTTTGACCTAGTCCTGGATTGGACGCAAGAACATTTATCAGAAGGTGATTTAAGCACTCGTTTACCGGCATGGCAATGGGGTGTTAATAATCAAAATGTTGGCGGGATTTTAGATTCAAATCCAGCGTCTGATTCTGACCTATGGATAGCGTACAGCTTATCGCAAGCCGCTATTCTTTGGGATGACCGTCGTTACAGCATATTAGCAGCCGTACTTGCACAGCGAATCATGCGTGAAGAAACCGCCTATATTTCGGGTCTAGGTTTATCATTGCTACCCGCTCCTACCGGTTTTGAATTTGATAATGAACGTTTTAAATTAAACCCGAGTTACTCACCGTTATTTATTTATCAGCAGTTTAAAAAGCTTTATCCACACTCGCCTTGGCATCAATTGCACGAAGGGTCAGCAAAGTTAATTTTAGATACAGCAAAGCAAGGTGTTAGCCCTGACTGGGTAATGTATGATGCAAATAACGGTTTTTACTACGATAAAAAAACGAGCGACTTGGGCAGTTACAACGCTATTAGAGTATATTTATGGGCAAGTATGATGGCAGACAACGCACCTTATAAAAAAGAGCTATTAGCGCAATTTAATCCTTTTATAGAAACAATTAATAAACGTGGTTACGTGCCTTTAAATACTTTTGCTAAATCAGGAAAATCTGAAAAAAGAGGCCCGCTAGGCTTTAACTCAGCTCTATTACCTTTACTAGCGACTAATAACGATAACTCTACAGTAATGGCAATTCAGCAAAAGCTAATGGTTGATAAATCATTTACCCAGACTCGTTACTACGACAGCGTACTTAACTTGTTTGGTGCAAGTGCTTTAAATAAGCGTTTTTCAATTACAGCAGATGGGACGCTACAACCAGTATGGAGCACTGAATGCCGTTAAGGTTTGCCCTAGCTTGCACATTAGCGCTTAGTTCTGGATTAAGCGCTAACACAGTCAACGATATTGATACACAATCTGTTGATTGGTTACTAAGCCAAATAGGTATTGGTGAAGCACAGCAAAATAATAAACTAGTTGAAGATAGCTTACGAAAGTTAGTTGCGATTGCTCCTGCACGTATAGAAACACAGTGTGCGGTAGCACGTTATGATTTTGCTAATGGCGAATCGGCGAAAGCCAACCAGTTATTAAGTAAAATAGATAATGGGCTTACCAAGCGGGCTCCGTGCGTTGAAAAGCTAAAAGTACTTTCTCGTACTGAAGGCAAAGACAAATCTTCAATTCAACAAGCTAGATTACTCGCTCGTGCCGGTCGTTATGAACAAGCTCGCGAAATCTATAATCAAATTTTTAAAAACGTTTACCCTACATTAGATTACGAACTGGAGCATTTAAGCTGGTACGGACAAGACAGCGACCAATGGGAAAGTGTTAAAAAAGGCTATGATAAATTAGCTCAAAACTATCCAAGTATTGCGCAGGTAGAAGTCGCTTATGCACGCCACCTACTTAGGCGTAATCTTACAGATAAAAAAGCGATTGATATTTTAAGTAAATATGGCGCAGGCCCTACTTTTATTAATGAAGTAGAATATATTTGGCTTAGCGCTTTGCTAGAAATGCCCTTAACGGATGATACTGTTAAGCAGTATCAGCGTTATTTCACGCTTTATCCTTTTAGTAGCAAAGGCGAATTACAATATCAAGATTTTCTAAAAGATTATAAAAAACGTCAAACACTTCTTGCCGACCCCGCCTATCAACTTTGGGTAAGAGGCGATAAATTACTTGAGAAAAATAAACTTGCTGCCGCAGAGCCTTTACTTTTAAAAGCTTTAAGAGGCCGACCGCAAGACGGCGCTATAATGCGAAGCCTTGGCACACTCTATTTACGCCTTGGTGAAAACCAAAAGTCGTATCAATATTTTACTCGTGCGCAAAAGTTTACAACTGAGTTCGCCGAGCGTGAAACACTACAGGAGCTTGCAAAAACAGCTAAGCTTTGGCTTTATATACGCGAAGCTAAAAATGCCATTAATAATAAAGAGTTTAAAACGGCTAAGCTTAAGCTTGATTTAGCAGCCACCTTAGAACAAGAAACTAATACCGTAGTATATAACAGAGGTTTATTACAATTTGCTCAAGGACAATATTCACAAGCAGCTCTTACTTATCAAATTGTTTTAAAAAGTGATCCACTTAATAACACCGCTTTAATTGGCCTGCTTGAAATAGCTGAATTAGAGCAAAATGAACAAGCCTTAACCTCTTTTTATAACAGCTTATCGTTTAATCAAAAGAAACTAGTTAAAGATTCATATTCTGTCTCTTTAAGCAGTCAGTACCGCGCAAAGGCAAATACGTTTGCACAGTCGGGAGATTTAGAGCAAGCCGAAAAAGTATTAAAAGACGCTATTGAAATAGCGCCAGAACAGCCTTGGTTATACTACGATTTAGCCTTTATATACCAACAAAAGGGGCTGACAGAAGAGGCCCGCGCTTTATTTAATAATGTGCTGTGGCAGTTTCCGCTAAATCCTCAGATTCGTTACAGCCACGCGCTTTTTTTACGCTCCCTTGATGACTATCAAGGTGCTATTAAAACCTTGCAGTACATTCCATTTAAATCCAGAGATAAAGATATTATTGCGCTTGAACAACAGCTGCAACTTAATGAGTCTTTAACACAAAGTGAGCGCCACCTTGACGCTAAAGATAAAGCCACTGCGATTTATCATTTAAGTAACTTAGAAGCACAGAGCTTAACACCTGCTATGCAGGCTGAGTTATCACGAAGCTGGTATAGAATCGACGAAAAAAAGCACGCTATAAAACTTATAAACAAAGCACTGAAAGCTGAGCCTTCGCTTTCTGCTTATTGGCATACACTTTATGGTGAATGGCTTTTAGATCAGGGCGATGAGAGTAAAACGAAGCAATGGTTTGAAAAGTACGTTCTACCAGAGAGCGCCACTGAAAACGAAACAACTCAATATGTACAGCTACAAAATAGCTATATTACTCAGTATTACAATGGTAGTGATTTAATTGCTAAGCTTAACCAGCTTGATCAAAAATATAAAAATTCTCCTGCAACAACTACTGCCCTTATTAATGCAAACTTAGTACTTGAACAGCGCGAAGCGGCTGTTATTTTGTATCAACAAAAAGTACAAAATAAACAAACCATAGAGCCTCAAGCACTACTCGCTATTGCTAATACATATCTAGAACTTGGGGACGACTTTCAAGCAAAAGAAGTAACGCAAAAAGCGATAACGCAAACCACGTCGCAAGAAGGTTATTTACAACGCCAAATCATGTCATCTCTTAATGAGTTTAATTACTCAGGGGATGCACTTTACTTAGCTAAGCAACTAGTTGAAAAGTCACCCAACGATCAAGAGCTACGTTATTTAGGCGCTCAAGTAGCCAGCAAATTTAACGAAACCGAACAAGCACAATCTTGGTACGCGCAAACCCTATTTCCTAATCGTACATTAAATGAAAAAGAGCTTTACGGGGCGCTTTCAAAAATAGATGAAAACGATGAATGGTATGTAAACGGTGCTAAACGAGAGCTAATAAACGAGCAAAACAAAAACCAAGCCTACATTGCCATTGGTGTTAACTTTAGCGGACAAACAAGCACTGAAAGCGAAGCAACACTTGGTGCGGGCTTAGTCCCGATTGAAGCTTATTTTCCACTTTGGCAAGGCCAAGGGTTTATTAAAGTAGACCCTACAACTATTAGCGCACAAACAACGCGCTTCGATGAGCAATTTGCTGGCAGCCGCTATGGACAAGGTGCACTGTGTATTTTTACCTGTTCAATTGATGAAGTAACACCACAAGAAAGTGGTGTAGATGTAGGTATTGGTTGGCAAAATGAAAACTGGCGTATTGATGTAGGAACGACTCCACTTGGCTTTTTAATTGAAGACATTGTATGGGGTGTAAATTACGCAGACAGTTTTGGCGATTTTGGATACAGCCTAGAGCTCGAAAAACGCCCAGTTACAAGCTCAGTACTTTCTTATGCAGGTCTTAAAGATGTAAATACAGGTGAAGTTTGGGGTGGTGTTCGCTCTACAGGCCTAACTGCTAATGTATCGCATGACTTAGGCGGCAAATGGGGTTTTTGGTCAAGCGCCGACTTTACCCTATATAAAGGCCAAAATGTAAAAGACAACCAACGCTATCGAATGATGGGCGGTACTTATTACCGTGTAATTAGCAATCAAGAGCGTGAATTCACCGCAGGCGCTAGCTTATTACATTGGGCATACAAGTATAATTTAAGTGAAGAAACATGGGGCCATGGTGGTTATTACAGTCCACAAAACTATGTAGGCTTATCTGTGCCACTCACTTATGACGCGCGTTGGGGCGATGATTTTGTTTATCGATTAAAAACCGGTGTTTCTTATTCGCAAACAAAAACTCAGTCTATTGACTTTTTCCCTAATGATGGCGATTTGCAAATAGCTGCATATGATAGAGAGTCAATAACAGGTGTTGATCCTGTATTTGAAGGTGAAACAAGTTCTGGTGTTTCATATAATCTTGAAGGTAGTTTTGAGTATAGAATAACGCCGAATTGGTTCTTTGGTGGTTACTTAGCCATCGATCGTTCTGACTTTTACGAACCAAATTTTGGTCAGCTTTATATACGTTACTACTTTAATCCTGTGTACGGAACACTTGAGTTTCCAGGCACCCCTATTGTTCCTTATGCTGAGTTTTAACTTGGCATAAGGTGATACACCGCGAACACTTCCCCTAGCACTAAGGTATATGTATACTTGAGCGCAATTGTAACTAGGATAAGGGTGTGTCTCTTACCTTGTGGTGTTACTGCCATATAGCAAATCATTATCTTAGCTACAAATAATATACTGATGGTCGAGCATTTTAGTGATTACAAATTCTAAAATAGCTAAAGCAAAAAATTATAAGGCCATCATAACAATACTTAAAGTTAGGAAGTAAATATGAGTTCAGCTCCAGATAGTGGCTGGTTTGGCCACCCTAAAGGACTTTCAACATTGTTCTTCACTGAAATGTGGGAACGAATGAGTTATTACGGTATGCGAGCTATGCTCGTATTATTCATGACAGCAAGCTTACAAGAAGAAGGTTTAGCCTTTACTGTTGCCTCAGCTGCTGCAATTTATGGTTTATACACAGGTGCGGTATACTTTTTAGGTTTACCAGGTGGCTGGCTAGCAGATAGATTGTTTGGTGGTCAAAAAGCAGTATGGTATGGCGGTATAATCATTATGATTGGTCATATCATTTTGGCTATTCCACATGATTATTCTTTCTTCATTGGCTTGATATTTGTAGCGACAGGTACTGGTTTGCTAAAACCAAATATCAGCGCAATGGTAGGCCAACTATACAGTGATGCTGATGAGCGTCGTGATGGCGGTTACGCTATTTACTACATGGGTATTAACTTAGGTTCTTTAATTGGTTACTACGTTTGTGGTTACTTTATGGAAAACGTAGGTTGGCACTGGGCGTTTGGTGCAGCAGCTGTTGGTATGGCTATTGGTTTGGTGCAATATAAGCGCTCACTTAATAACTTACCAGAGCATAGCGCTTTACCAGCAAATCCATTAGGTCCTAAAGGCACTTCTCGCGCATGGGTTGGTATTGCTGCGTTTGTAATTGCAGCGGCTGCAGTTACTACGGCTGCAATGACCGGCGCAATTGTAATCAATCCAACAGTGGTTGCAGGGTACGTAGCTGTTGTATTTACTATTATCTTTTTTGTTTATTTTGGTGTTATTTACTTTACAGGTAAATTAACAGATGCCGAAAAACAAAGAATGTGGGCACTATTTTTAGTCTGTATTGCATCTGCATGTTTTTGGTCTGGCTTTGAACAAGCAGGTTCGTCATTAAACTTATTTGCTCGCGATTATACTGACCGCCTTATTGGTACTTTTGAAATCCCTACAACGTGGTTTCAATCATTAAACTCACTGTTTATTATTGCTTTATCGCCATTTTTTGCAGCGCTTTGGATTAACTTATCTAAAAGCTTAGTATCACCTAGCTATAGCGTTAAGTGTGCAATTGGTTTAATTATCATGGCATCAGGCTTTTTAGTTATGTTTATGGCGGCTCATTACGCAGCTGAAGGCTTAAAAGTAGCGCCTTACTGGCTTGTTACTACGTACTTTTTACATACAGTGGGTGAGCTTTGTTTAAGCCCTGTAGCATTAAGTGCTGTAAGTAAGTTATCGCCTAAACGTTACACTGGTCAAATGATGGGTGTATTTGTATTAACTTACTCGATTGGTAATATTATTGCGGGTTTACTTGCTGGTAATTTCGATCCGAACAATGTTGATGAAATCCCTAACTTATACTTACAAATTGCATTATTTAGCATTGGTGTTGGTGTTGTTTTAGTACTAATGACCTTTAAAGCTAAAGTATGGGAAAAACAAGGGTTAGAAGAGAAAGTCTCTTAATTGTTGTTTATTTTTAATATAACAACATAACCGATACATTCCTCCATAGCGTCTATGGGGGAATTTTTTATTCAACTTTGCCCCACTCTCGTTAACTGATATTATGTCCTGATTGATTATTGAATAGACTCAGGGACAGCAGTATATGCATTCATTAACATTATTACGTGCCACTCTAATAGCATTTCTCCTTATTTTTTTATCTGCCTGTGGTGGGGCCGAAGATCAAATTACAGTAAATCCAAATGATCCTGTAGAGCCTGAGCCTAGTGGCTTAATTATTACCAATGCTAATGGCTTACAAACGTCATTAGATGAAGGTAACTTTACTATCAATGCCCCTGGGGAAATAGTGGCTAGCGATACTGAAATAACCTACGAAAAATTAGTCCTTGATGAGAATAATCAAGCAAAAAATATCATTTCAGATATACATACGCTTACCCCGAATACACTTCAACTTTCTAGCCCAATGACAATCACTATAAAAATACCTGACGACTATGTATTAGGAGGCCAATTAACTATTGCTCGTTTGAGCGGCGATTCTTGGTCAAGTATTACTAATTCAACGGTATCGCAAGGCTTTGTTAGCGCACAAGTAGACCAACTAGGTAGCTATGCAATAGAAATGCAACGTACTGTCGCATTTTCTGATATTGGCCCTACATGTGATGCAAATGCAACAGAGCAATCTATACGATTTGTTCACGTTGCCGACATGCATGCTCGCTTTGGGTATCAGGAACAATATTTTAGCCGCATTAAAGCTTATTATAAAAAAGCGCTAAGCGAATCTTCGCATACATTATTTACCGATGGTGGCGATGATTACGAAAAAGGGACCGTTGCAGAGCAAATATCACAAGGCTTAGCCTCTGATGAAACCGTAAAGCTAATGGCTTTTGATTTACGTGTTTTAGGGAATCATGACTATGCATGGGGTCCTGAAAAGCTACTTGAGTTTTCACAAGACGATAATGCCATTGTACTTGCAAGTAATACCCGCTTTGAGGGAGAGCAAAATAAGAGCTTTGGCGGTGTGGACTTTGCTAAAGTACAGGTTGGCTGCATAACATTGGGTGTGTTTGGGATGACGTCAGTACCATGGGATGAACTTGACGAGCCAATTGAAGATGACCCTATTCCTGACTTTATAAAACAATTTAAAATGAGTTGGAAGTGGCAACAAATCGCACAAAGTATTGTAAGCCAATACAACGGTGATGTTGATTACATGATAATGCTAAGCCACTTAGGTAAAGGAACTGACGTTGAGATAGCAACCAATGTGCCCGGTATAGATTTAGTGCTTGGTGGGCATACTCATGGTGGTGAAGACTTTATAGAGCTTGAAAATAATGCTTTAGTCATTCAACCAGAATTTTATGCTCGTGGAGTCACCGATTTAAATTTAGTATTTAATACTGCAGATAAAGCACTAAGTCGTTACGATTATCAACATGTAGATACGCGAAAATCTATAGAACCTGACGAAGAAACCAAGCTAGCCATCGATGAAATAATGGGCCGATATGCACCCGATGCTGATACAGAAATTGCCATTTCAGAAAACTATCCGAGTGATTTTGAAGTTGCGGGTATTACTGCACTTGCAACTAAACATTCAAGCTCAATTAACGCAGCGCTGCTTAACCCTGAACTTGTACAAAAAAGATGGACGCCAGGCACTGTTACACAAGAAGATTTTCACAAAGCATTTTATGTTGAAAGACAGCCTTCAAACACACCTGGCTTTAATTCACTGTATCAAGTAACCGTTACAGGCACTGATTTAAACACAATGATTGCCAGCCAACCCGATTGGTTTGTGTTAAAGCCAGAAGATATTCAAGTAACGACAAATTATAATGTCGCTTTATTTAAAGGTCCGGCACTTAATCCAGATTTATTTTTTAGCAGTGTTACTTTTAATGATCTAAAGCCAATTGCCGAAGCATGGTGGCTACTTGATCAATACGCGCGCTTTAGAACAACTCAATGTCTTCACCTTGATACAGACACACAGCTTAATGCTTGCCAAGATGTTGCAAATATAACAACTTGGAACTTTGACGATCCAACAAACCCACTAACTCCAGACTCAGGCCCATCTGTTTTAAGCTACTTTGACCCAGAAAATGACGGTTGGGGCCCAGAAGATACACGCTATGAGACAACCACTGATCTTAATATTGCCGATTTAACTGATGGTCCTTCTGGTGTAATGGCTTTTACTCGTCACTCCCCAACAGAAGGCCTATTAATTACGTTAAACACAGCTGCAAATGGTGATTTTAAAGATGACGGGTTAGTGTCTGACTACACAATAGTTATGGATATAAACTGGCCATTGGAAACAAACGACATTTACCGCGCAATAATCCAAGCCGATACCGAAAACTACGATACAGATGACGCAGATATATTTGCAAGCCCAGACGGTGGGTACGGTGAAGCAACCAGCAATAGTGGATACTTTGGCGATACTGAACCAGGTAACTGGCATCGTATTGCCTTTGTATTTTATGCCGCACCAACAAATGGGGTATTTGAAATATACGTAGATGGTGAACTCGAAGGTGTTAAAGAAGAAGGCGAGATAAACCGTCGATGGGCACTTGATAAAACAATCCTGTTATTTACAGATAACAACTACGAAACCCGACCTGGTTACTTAAATGCATTACTCTATGCTGGTCGTGCTATGACTCGCGGTGAAATTAAAAGTATGGGCGGCGCACAACAAAAGTTGTTCTTTGAGCAACCGACGCGAGTGTTAAATCAAACGATTGAACGTCACTATCAAGCTGCGCCAGCGATAAAAACAAACCAATGGATTGAGCAACGTAACAAGTTCTTTGGTAGCAACTCTAAAAGTGTAAATAATTAAATACAACTAAGCTTTTGCTTGTTCATTCTAAAAGGAGGCTTCACGCAGGTAAACCCTCCTTTTTGTTATTTAAAAACAACATATTAAGAATGAAAACCACTATTCAATCCTATGGCGTATAACTTCATTTTATTTAACTGTATTACAAACACGTAACTTTATAATAACCGTCCTATAAAATTTACACATACACTACACACTAAATAGTGTCTCCCCCTTCCCCAAATCAAAAATCTGGTTGATTATCTACTGCAATATGACAACAACACATAATCGCAGTGCTTAATTGCGGGAGTAATAATAATGAGTGAAGTAAATAACTATTTAGGTTTAGTCGGTATTGAATTTACCGAGTACGCAACACCTGATGCTGATTATATGGATAAAGTATTTACTGATTTTGGCTTCTCTAAGCTTAAAAAATTCAAAGGTAAAGACATTGTTTATTACAACCAAAACGATATTCACTTTTTACTGAATAACGAGCGTGAAGGTTTTTCTGCAGAATTTGCTAAAAGCCATGGTCCTGCTATTTGTTCAATGGGTTGGCGTGTTGAGAATGCACAAAAAGCATTTGAAACTGCAGTAGAGCGTGGTGCAAAACCAGCCACTGATTCAACACATAAAAACATGCCTTACCCTGCAATTTATGGCATTGGCGACAGCCTAATTTACTTTATTGAAAATTTTGGCGACAAAGGCACTATTTACGAAAGCGATTTTGAAGATTTAGAAACGCAAAATGTTGTAGAAGATAAAGGCTTTATCCGAATCGATCATTTAACCAATAACGTTTATAAAGGCACCATGGAAAAATGGGCTAACTTTTATAAAGACGTATTTGGTTTTACAGAAGTACGTTACTTTGACATTAAAGGTCAAAAAACAGCGCTTATTTCGTATGCACTTAAATCGCCATGCGGCACCTTCTCTATTCCAATAAACGAAGGTAAAGGTAACGATAACAACCAAATTGATGAATACCTTGGTGAGTACAACGGCCCAGGCGTTCAACATTTAGCGTTTTTAACAGATGACCTAGTAAGTTCTCTTGATAAGCTTGATAAATCAACAATTGCAACGCTCGATATTATCCCAGAGTACTACGATACTATTTTTGACCGAGTACCTTGGGTAGCTGAAGATAAAGAAAAAATTCGTGAGCATCAGATACTCGTAGATAGCCAAAGTGAAAATTGTTATTTATTACAAATTTTCTCTAAAAACTTATTCGGTCCAATCTTTATAGAAATGATCCAACGCGTTGATGATGGTGGCTTTGGTGAAGGTAACTTCCAAGCATTATTTGAATCAATCGAACGCGACCAAGAGCGTCGCGGCGTTTTATAAAATATTTGAGTAAATTAAAAGCAGCGAACTTCGCTGCTTTTTGTCGTTTTAATATTTAAAAAGTATTGCGCTGAGTACAAGTATGATTAAATAAACTATACCTTGTCGCCATACAGTAAAATCCAAAGGAAATGTAATGAGCCTAATTAACGAAACCCATGATATTAATTTAACCAGCTGGGTAGAGTCAGCTAATGTTGATAATTGTGACTTCCCTATTCAAAACTTACCGTTTGCAGAGTTTCGTCGTAAAGGGTCTGATGAGGCCTTTCGTGGTGGTGTTGCAATTGGCGACCAAGTAATTGATTTAGCAAAACTGAGCAAATTAAACGTTTTAAAAGGTGACGCAAAAACAGCCGCTGATGCAGCAAGTGAAGCAACTCTAAATACATTTATGGGTTTAGGGGGGCAGTATTGGTCAGCACTGCGTTTAGCGCTTTCAAAAGCACTACGAGCAGGCTCTGAGCACCAACAAGCGCTTAGCGATACGCTTGTAGCACAATCTGATATAGAGTTTTCTTTGCCTTGTCGTATCGGCGATTACACCGACTTTTACACTTCTATTTATCATGCTACTGCTGTGGGTAGTTTGTTTCGCCCTGATAACCCATTACTACCTAACTATAAATGGGTACCTATTGGTTATCATGGTCGTTCTTCATCTATTGACGTATCAGGTCAAACATTTCATCGCCCTAAAGGCCAAACTAAAGCGCCTGATGCAGAAGTGCCATCATTCGGTCCTTGTAAGCGCCTTGATTACGAACTAGAGCTGGGTATTTACTTAGGTAAAGGCAATGCACTGGGCGATGCAATCGCGATTGAAAATGCTGAAAACCACGTATTTGGCTTTTGTGTATTTAACGATTGGTCAGCACGTGACTTGCAAGCGTGGGAATACCAACCGCTTGGTCCATTTTTAGCTAAAAACTTTGCTTCAACTGTATCGCCTTGGATTGTTACAACCGAAGCGCTAGCGCCTTATAGAACAAGCTGGACGCGTGATGAAAACGATCCGCAGCCTATGGACTATTTAGAATCAAAAGCGAATCGCGACCAAGGTGCTTTTGATATTCAAATGGATGTTAAAATTCAAACGCAAAAAATGCGTAGCGAAGGCCATAACCCAACGCGTGTATCAACATCTAGCTTTAAGCACTCTTACTGGACTGTGGCACAAATGGTTACTCACCACACAGTAAATGGCTGTAACTTTATGCCAGGTGACATGTTAGGTTCGGGCACTCAGTCTGGTCCAACGCACGAAGAAGCGGGTTCTTTACTTGAACTATCTCGTGGCGGTAAAGAAAAAATTACGTTAAGCAATGGCGAACAACGTAGCTTTTTAGAAGATGGCGATAACGTTATTATGCGTGGCTGGTGTGAAAAAGAAGGTTATGTACGTATAGGTTTTGGCTCAGTAGAGAGCACTGTACTACCTACAAAGTAATACATTTCCATAAATTAAATACAAAAGGGCCGCTTGTGAAAAGCAGCCCTTTTTTATTAATTTTTGAACAGTTACAATTTTTTTCTAGCTTTTTTAACTCAAATTGCTATCTTAATTCGGTTAATAGCCAGTGTTTATATGCCATGTCAGTATTTATAAAGTCTTTTTATCATAAATTTTTCCCAGCCCGACAGCTACTTATTCGTCAAAATGGCGAAGTTAAGCACGTTGTTTTAGCACCTTGGTTTCAACTTCTTGTAGCATTGCTTATTTTAGTCACTTTCACTTGGCTGAGTATTTCTAGCTTTCGTGTTTACACACAAACAAATAAAATTTCTGACATAGAACAAAGTCAAATAAACGAGCAAACACTTTGGCAACAAAAAGTCAGTGAACAGCAAGCTCTTCAAGCAACGCAGCTAGAACAACTTGCGATACTTGAGCAAAAGCAGGCACTACTGCAAAGCATGATAGAATCCCTTCCCGCTTCAATTAGCAAAGATGTCATTAAGCTTGATACAGAACTTGACGTACCAATCAATGAAAATGGCAATGAGTTTCATGAGCCATTAGTCGATGAAAATCAAAAAGGTAAACAAGCGCAGTTAATCGCTCCAATTACATTCGCAACAAGAGTGGCCAACTTAAATAATCATTATGAGCAAAGCTTTACCTATTTAGATAACCAAATTAGTGAACGTCACCAAGCCATTTTAGCTATGGTCAAAGGCGCAGGAATTGAGTCTGCGCTTGAGCAACACCTAATATTAAGCGCCCAAACAACCGCACAAGGTGGCCCACTTGATACATTTAACGAAACAAAAATTCCAAGCCACTTTTTAGCCATCGTTGATAAGTTATTAATATTAAATAATTTAGAAAACTTTTTAACTGAGCTACCAAACACCCTGCCTTTAGCTAAAGCTAAATACTATATTTCGAGTAATTTTGGCCTTAGAAAAGATCCTATGAATAGTAATCATGCTTTTCATAAAGGGATTGATTTAGCAGGTTGGCATAAAACCGAGATATTTGCCCCAGCAGACGCTGTAGTGCTTCGTGCCGGTCGTAATGGTGGTTATGGTAACTTTATTGAGCTTGAACATAAAAATGGCTTAGTAACTCGATTTGGACACTTAAATAAAATTAAAGTAAAGAAAGGTCAATCAATCACTAAACATGATGTAATCGGCCTAATGGGCAGTACCGGCAGAAGTACAGGTACTCATTTACACTACGAAGTATTACTTAATGATAAACAAGTCAATCCTCTAAAAATAACAAAGGCGCTTTCTCGTGTTTGGTAGAAAAAAACAAAAAACAGTTAGCTCTAATTTAAAAAGAGTGAATCACACGCCGTCTATTATTTCTGAAGACGTACGCCTTACAGGCACTTTAGTTAGCCAAGGTGAAGTACAGCTTGATGGCCATATTGATGGCGATATAAAAGTGGAGCATTTAGTTATTGGCTCAACGGGTGTTGTTGAAGGTATTGTTGAAGCTAAAAGCGTTATTGTTAAAGGCAAAGTTATTGGGTCAATTAATGCTAGTGAAGTAAAGGTACAAAGTGGCGCTCATGTTCATGGCGATGTGTTTCACGATACATTGAGTATTGATGCAGGTGCAGTAATTGAAGGCAGTTTAAAGCAACGCTTTGAAAAAGAAGAGCCTGAACTAATTTCGAAAGAGCTTAAACCCGCAAAAGAAGTTAAAGCATTGTTGAAGGAAGATGGCAGCGACTTATCGTTTGTAAATAAACAAGCCGCTGATAAAAACTAAGTAGAATCAGCTTAACGTAAGCTACCTTTTTTCAGTAATATACATTGTAATATCTGCAGTGAAAACAAGCTCATTGCGGGTATTATACAGTTTAACCGGTACTACTAAGTCTTCTTTATCAATCCACTTATGGGGTAAATCAATTTCAGCGACTGCTCTTACATCTGTATCTACTTTAGCCAAATACCTAACTGTCATGCCTTTTGGGATCCAACGATGCGTTTTAACTGGCACTGTTGCATCAACCATTACACCTGCACACAATTCAGCTAAGTTACACTGCGCAATAGCATGAATAGTTCCAATATGATTATGAACGCTGCGACGATTTTTAACCAACGCACTACAATGCCCTTCTCGAAGGTCGAGCACGTAAGGTTTCATTGAACCAAAATATGGCGCTTTAAAGCAAACAGCTTTAGTAAAAAGCCAATTCCCAAAAGGTAGGCGCTTAAATTTATGCCATGTTTGTACAAGTGCAGATTTATTACTCATTATTATTTTCCATCAACAGTTACTTTTTTCAAATTAACACATCAGACCAGTTTTAAAAAGTGCATTTACACTGCCTTTTTAGCTTAATCCAATCAAAAAATAAAAATGACAACCTATGCAGGGGTCATAAGCCCTTTCTTTTTTACGAGTGCCCACCTAAAATACTCGGCAAAAGGAGACTCAATGCAAACACAGCCCGCTAAACCTAATATGACTTTGTTACTTATCCTAGCGTTACTCGTTATATTTTGCCCTATGGCAATCGATATTTACTTACCCGCTTTTCCTACTATTGCAGAACAATTTGCAGTTACAGAACAACAAGTTCAGCAAACCGTTGCTATTTTTATGCTAACAGTAGGTTTAGGCCAATTAATTGCGGGGCCTTTGGCCGATAGGTTTGGCCGAAAGCCAGTGGCTATAGTGGGTATAAGTTTATATGCAGGCTCAGCATTACTTGCCTATTACTCGCCTTCTTTTGAAGTATTGATGATTGCACGTGCCCTTCAAGGTTTTGGAGCCTGTGCCACATTTGTTGTCGCATTTGCGATAGTACGTGACAAATATGGGAGCGAACGAAGTGGACAAATGATCACTTACCTTAACGGGATTGTGTGCTTTATTCCGGCAATGGCACCTATTTTAGGAGCTTGGCTTACCGTACAATTTGGCTGGCGTATGAACTTTATGTTTTTAACCGCGTTTGCCATTGTAGGGCTTGTTGTTACGCTATTCTTTTTTAGAGAAACTCGTCCTGCTGATAGCCATTATCAGGGGCATATTTTAGATTTACGTCGCTTTACACCTATTATAAAAACACCGGTATTTTTGTTTAATAGCCTAATTTGCATGGTCTCAATGTCGGCAATATTAGTTTATGTGACGCTAGCTCCAGGCTGGCTTATTACGCATTTAGGCGGCACTGTAGCCGACTTTACTTTTTGGTTTACGTTAAATGCCGTAATAAGTATTGTCGCTAGTTTTATTTTACCAACGTACATTAAACGAAATAGCCAACGTGCTTTGCGTGTCGGTGTGAGTGTACTGGTTTTTTCAGGCGTTTTAATGCTAGCCCTTAGCAGTATAGAAACGGCATTTGCGCTTATGTTACCTATCTTAATTGCAGCATTAGGCTTTGCTCTAAGTTTAGGCTCAGCTGCAGGTATGGCTCTGTCGAGCTTTCCTAAACAAGCAGGCACAGCCTCGGCATTACTTGGTGCTATGCAAATGAGTGGCGCGAGTATACTCGTTGTTTTAACCCAATATTTAGGGTTAAGTACACCGTGGTTAATTGCTTTTCACTTATTATTGCTAGTTCCGCTTTGGCTTATTTTAATGAGCAAAAAAGCTCATACTTTACACCCAACTAAAAGCGCTCAATGATCAATCCTGATTTTTTAGTCTCGTTTTTATTAGCCAGCTTTTTAATGGCTGTAGCACCTGGGCCATCAAATGCATTTTTGATGGCACAAACATTTGCTAATGGTCGAAGCGCCGGTATGCAAAGTGCTTTTGGTTTTGCATTAGGTGGGGTTATTCATACTCTATTTGCTGTTGTAGGCCTAAGCGCAGTCCTAAAAGCTTCCCCAAGTGCCTATGCCGCAGTGCAATATGCAGGCGCAGCATACTTATGTTATTTGGGGTTTATGATGATTAAAGGCACGCTAAAGCAGCCAGAGCCTATATCTGAAGGCAAGCAAACCGATAAACCGCATATAAGTACCAGTAAAAAAAGTAATGTCATGTTTCAAGCCATGATGACTGAAGTGCTAAACCCTAAAGTGGCGCTGTTTTTTATTGCATTTATTCCGCAATTTGTAGATCCAACGCTTTCATCGGCTACTTTTCAACTCGCTTTTTTTGGCTTGCTTTACCCTATTTTTGCTTTTCCGATTGACTGCACGTATATTTATTTTGGCGACAAAATTGCACAGTTTTTTAGACGTAACCCAAATAGCCAACTTTGGATTGATAGGATCACCGGCATTGTATTTATAGCCCTTGCTATCAATCTATTATTTTAACTAACCTGCACTTTGGTTAAGAGATTTATTACCCAGAGTTTAAGCTAACTAATAAAAAAGAATCAGCATGGAACAAAAAACACAATCTCTTCCCGCACAAAAAAATATTGCTTTAGTTGCCCACGACGGTAAAAAAGCAGCATTAAAATTTTGGTGTGAAAAGCACAAAGAAATACTAAGTAAGCACACTTTATATGGCACAGGTACTACCGGGCATTTAATTCAAAAAACCACGGGACTTGATGTAGTTCAGCTATTAAGTGGCCCTATGGGCGGCGATCAACAACTTGGCGCTAAAATAGCTGAACATGAGATACATGTTTTAATATTTTTTTGGGACCCATTAGCATCACAGCCTCATGACCCTGATGTTAAAGCACTGCTGCGTTTAGCCGCTGTTTGGAATATTCCCGTGGCATGTAATGAAGTGAGTGCAGATATGTTATTAAGCTCACCGCTTATGGATGTAGAGCTTGAACGTACATTGCCAGATTACGAAAAATACCTCGCAACCCGACAAATAGATCTTTAAACCTCAATTGTAATCTAGGTTATTTATAAAGCATGCTGGCCCATTTAGTCAGGCCAGCAGTTACACTACCAAAGTGGTCCCCGTTAACCATTTTTATATTGCCTAAGTGCTCACTTAAAGCCGCTTTAATCAATGGTGATTGTGCACTACCGCCTGTTAAGTAAATAATATCTGGCGTGGTTGCAGCGTCGCTGATTGCTTGTTTTGCTAAAGTAACTATTTGGCTAATACTACTCTCAACGGCAACAGCTAAATCGCTTACCGATACATTTTTATTCAGCCCACTATCTAAAAAGCTTAAATCACAATCAAACGCACTAGCTGATGAAAGTGCTATTTTAGCCGCTTCACCTTGTTGTACTAACTGATGACCTTGCTTGTTTTGCTGTAAATGTATTAAACGCTTATAAAGCTCAGGTGCACTTACATCACGTAATTGTGCATTTAGCTCTCGGGTATGGCTTTCACTATAAAACTGGCTTTGTAAGTTTACATCGTTAATTTTACACGCTTGCCAAAACGCTTGATTAGGCAAAGGTAGACCTGATTTAAACGTACTGCCTAAACCCAATAACGGCATTAAACCATGAAAGCTCAAAGCAATATCTAAATCGTTTCCGCCAACACGTTTACCACTGTGAGATAAAAAATCGCCATCGCGCTGGCTATTTCCTCTAAAACTCGGGCCCATTTGTACAAACGAGCAGTCACTCGTACCACCACCAATATCAATAACGAGTACTTTTTGATCCTGAGTTAAATCACTCTCGTAATCGATACCCGCAGCAAGTGGCTCATATAAAAACTCTACGTCTTTAAAACCAGCGCGTTTAGCAGCGCGTTCTAAAATACCGACCGCTTGTTGATTTGATTGCTCACCACCCACAGCTTGAAAGTTTACTGGGCGACCAATCACTGTTTGTGTAAGTGTTTTTCCTAGAGAGAGCTCAGCGCGTTGCTTAATTTTTAAGATCATCGCGGTTGCAATATCTTCAAAAAAGTTAATTTGACCTTGCTTTAAACCTGTTGCGCCAAAAAATGATTTAGGGGACTTAACAAAGTAGCCTTCTTCAGGGAACTGCACGTACTCGCTAATCGCTTCACGACCAATAAATAGGGTTTCATCTGAAGGCTGTAAATCAAGGTCTGACTTAATACGAGGTAAGGTATTTAATAATGCTTGGCGCTGTGTTAAAAAGTCATGCTCATGGGCTGTGCCATGTAAATGCTTAGCAACAAAGTCAACAACCAAGGCACTGTGATGAGTGTAAAGTGTAGACGGTAAGTAATGTTTTCCTTGCTCTAGCGGTACTAATTGAACATTACCCTCGCTCATTACACCCATAGCACAATTAGAACTACCGTAATCAAAACCTACAAACATACTTCACCACACATTACCAAAAAGGCCGCGCAATTTAGCACACTTTGTAAAAATTATAAATGTTATAAACTATCTCTTACTCGTAAAAAACTAGCAAAACGCGGTAAACCGTTTTTTGTTAATCCATGAAATCGGTACGTTACAGTGCTACCTATCTCAGGCGCCGTGGAGCGCTCTGCATCACTAAACCCAGTACCAATAGAAAACACCTGCCCTTGTGCTGTTTTTACCCTTAATGCCCCTAACATACCTTGGTATTTTCCTTTACCTGGTAAATGCGCAATCACAACCGCTTCTGCATCTAAATAAGGTTTTAATTTTAGTAATGCACTGCTTCGACCATTGCTGTGCTTAGCACTGGCCAAATGAAGCATTACGCCCTCGCCACCCTGCTTAGTTATGTTTTCAAAATACTCTGTGAGCTGCTCATTATTAGTAAAGCTATATTGAACTACAACGCTAATATGCGGCGAGTTTAGGCTAGTAATAAGCTCATTATAGTTTTTATAACGAGTGCTAAAAGGCAGATTTTCATCTGGCATATCAAATATTTTATAAGTAATAGTTTGCCAATCATGATTATTAGGTTTTTTAGTTCTTACTATGCCACTAAGCGCAGAAAAGTGCTCACGCTTGGTCCATAGCTCACCATCAAGCCATACATTTGGCAATGGCGCTGTAAACCAACTCGGCGCATTGATAATATTGCCCTTGCGAGTAACAAACTGCGTGCCGGTCCATATAGCTCTTACGCCATCATATTTTTCACTGACTAAATACTTACTTACATCGTAATGTTTAGTTTCGTTATATACTTTAGCCAGTAAAACAGAGGGTTGTGCTGCACTTATACATTGCGTAAAAAGTACAACAACAATTAAAAGCAGGTGTTTAATAGTAAACATTAGCGCATCCAAGCAAGTAAAAGTTGGCTTAAACTATAGTTGAGATTGCACCCATTGCCAAAACTCATCTAAGTTACTCATTTTATAGGTAGCTTGGCTAAAATCGTGATCTTTTGTGTGGCTATTAGCAATGGCTATAACAGGTAACAAGGCGTTGTTGGCCGCCGTAACGCCGGTAAATGTATCCTCGACAGCAATTGCATTGCCTGCCTGTATATTTATCTGCTTAAGTGCCAATAAATATGGGTCTCCTGCAGGTTTAGGATTAGTTACATCGTCTTTTGTTACCACCGTGTCAAACAGCTCATAAAATCCTAAACCTTTAAGTATTGGCATAGCTTCACTTTTAGCACTGCCCGTTACTAGCGCCATTTTTAAGCCACTCGCTTTTACAGCTTTTAACGTTTGCTCTGTAAACGGCATTAGTGGTGGTAAATGTGTTATTACATATTCGCCAAATAAACGGTATTTTTCATCCGCTAAAAACTGTGCGCTTACTGATAAGTTATGCTCTTGCTTAATTTCGATTGCAGCTTCTAAAGTGGGTCGTCCTGAAAAGCGCTGACAAAAATCATTTTCTAAATAACTAACACCATAAGGCTTAAGTAGTTTATTCCAACATACAAAGTGCATGCTTTCTGAATCAACTAATGTGCCATCCATATCAAATAATACTGCTTCTAATGTCATCCTCATTCCTTATTTAACCTAAGCCAAATTTTGACAATAAAAAAGGCGCCTTAAGCACCTTTTATTAAATTGTTGTTATTGCGTTAAGCCTGCTGGTGGCTCACCCGTTGCTTCTTCACCCGTATCAACATCAACAAGCTCATAGCCACGCGTTTTACGCATAACTTTAAGTACAGGCTTTTCAAATGCTGTTTTTAAACGATCTGAGTCATCTTTCAACTCATCAAGTGTTGTACCAAAAGGGGCTGCGCCTGTTTCTGACCAGTTAGTCACTTTACCGTTCAGGTTATATTCTACTTCGTGTATTTGATATTGCGCTGCTTCGTCTTTCGTTGCTTCACAAAAAATTACACGGTAATTCCAAAATCCAGCCATTGCTCTTCTCTTTAAATAAACCAATTAGGCGCTACTTTAGCAGCTCTAAAAGGGGTTATACAAACATAAAAGCCTGCACAAGGCAGGCTTTCAAAATTAATACAATTTAGGTTAACGGTTAGAAAAAGTTAACTTTAAATTCAGCACCAACATAGCGTTCTTCATTAACAATACCCGTATTGTTATTAAAGTCTACTGCGCCAATAACTTGTTGCTCGTCAAATAAGTTACGAACAAAAGCGGCTACTTCGTATTCGTAATCGCCTTCAGACCATGTGTAACCTGTACGCAAACCTGTTTCAATAAGCTCTTTACCTTCAAACTCTACTGATTCGTAAAGGAACATATTGATTTTACTGCGATAAGAAATATCACCGCTTGCGAAGAAGTTACCATCGGCAAGTTCTTTAGTGTAGCGAAGCGTAAAGTTAGAGATCCACTCAGGAGCATGCGGTAAGCTATTACCATCAAGTACAGCAAGACCAGAACCATTAATTGGGTCAGTTACAGTACATTGAGCACAAACAGCGACAGCTAAATCGTTATCTTTAATTTCTGTTTTATTGTAGCTTAAGTTAAACGTTGCATTAAACTCATCGCTTAATACCCACTGCGTATCTAACTCAAAACCATAGCCAGTCGTTTTATCAGCATTAACTAAACGGTTAAAGTTAGCACCACCGCCTACAGCGGTAAGTTGCTGGTCGTCCATTGTGTAATAAAACACAGTCGCGTTAACACGACCTTGGCCATCTAACACGTCTGATTTAATACCTGTTTCGTACGATGTTACAGTTTCTGATTCAGCTGTTGTTACATCATCACCAAACAAAATACGACCTTGTAAACTAGGTGCGCGGAAGCTGTTTGCTACACGGCCGTACCAGTTAACATCATCGTTTACTTTGTAATTTGCAGATAAATCCCAGCTAACATGGTCGTCACTAACATCACGCTCTACTAGTAAAGCACCACCGCCAATTGGGCTAAGTGTACGGTCAGCGACAAAATCTTTATCATCGTCAGAGTAGCGAAGTCCCGCTGTTACTTTTAAATCATCTGAAAAAGTATAATCTACAGAACCAAATACAGCCCAAGCTGTAGTATCTTGCTGTTGACGAACATAGCCATTTAAAGCACCAGCATCGGGTGTTGAGAATGTATCGTAGCTGTAGTTTTCAATAGTTAGTTCTTCATCGAAGTAAAAAACACCTACTTGATAATTTAAATCGCCATCAAAGTTACTAGATAAGCGTAGCTCTTGCGTCAACTGGTCGTGATCTGGAATGCCATCAGCACTTTCTGAAGAGAAAGGGATAAAACCAGGCCCCATGAAATCTGGAATATAAGAAGCACCGTAACCGCCGTCGATGTCAGCGCGCGAATATATTTCAGCACTTTCCCATGCAGAAATTGAAGTGATTGTGTGATTTTTAAGTTCCCACTCAAGCTTTAAGCTTGCACCTTCAGATTCTACTTGTTGAGTAGAGCGAGATGCCGCATCTTGATAAACAACATCACTTTCGTAATTATCTACTAGCTCGTTAGTACCTGTTTTAATTACATTTGCGCGAAAGGCAATTGGCGAGCCATCTAAATCACGTGTGTGATAGTTTAATAAAGCAGTAAAATCGTCGCCTTCATATAAAAACTGAACACGTGCCGCTTTTTCAGTGTAACCACCTTGCTCGTCTTTAGCTTCAAAGCCTGGAGCTTGGTTATCAATGTAATCGTCTTTATCTTGCCATAATAATGAAACACGAGCAGATAAACGGTCAGTTAAAGCACCACCTACAGCACCACTTGTGTCTACAGCGCCACGGCTACCGTATGAAACAGAGCCATAACCATCAAATTCTTGGCTTGGTTTAACAGTATCAAACTTAACAAGGCCAGCCGGCGTGTTACGTCCAAATAAAGTTCCCTGTGGTCCACGTAATACTTCTACGCGTTCAACATCAAATACTGGGAAGCCTTTTAAAATTGCATTTTCTTGAACGACTTCATCAACAACAAGTGATACTGGTTGTGATGCATTCAAATCGAAATCGGTATTACCTAAACCACGAACGTAAAAGCGTGGGAATGAACGACCAAATGAAGATTCAATAGATAAACTTGGAATTTTCGCATTTAAAAAACGAATATCCATACCAGCTGAGCTATACGCATCAAGGTTATCACCTTGTAGAGCAGATACTGCTACTGGTACTTCTTGAGCGTTTTCTACACGTTTACGAGCTGTTACTTGAATAACTTCTAGTTGATTACTTTTTTTAGCTGTTTTTTCTTCAGCAGCTAAAGAAGAAAATGAAGTACCTGCTACTGCAGAGAACAACGTTGCATTGATTAGGGTAGCTAACGTAGATCTTTTCATTGCTTTCATGTTGGGTTTAACCTTTTTTGTGCACTCTTGTTCAACGGTTTTTTGTGTTGCGCAATGTATTCATTGCGGGCTCGTTCAATTTTTCGCGACTTGCGTCATGCGCGCGGACCTTATTACCGAGAGTACAAAAACGATGTTATAAGGCTGAACGAACGATTAAGATTATACCATTGTGTGACAATTTTACTGCATAAATATAGACATAATTAGAAACTTTTTTGCAACATTTAACTACAAAATCACGTGTTTTTATCACTATTTAGATGCAAAATTCTAATACTAAGGACATATGTCCTTTATTGGATTTAATAAAATGGAGTAGGAAGAAGGGATTGTTTTACATGTTAACCTAAAATAGAAACACCTGTGTTTTTATTAAAAGCCGCCCAAGAGCGACTTTTAATATTTACTATATTTGAACTATGAGCGCTTAAATGCAATTTCACCGTCGATATGAATATCACGCTGCGGAAAAGCAATCACTACATCATGCTTTTCAAATACAGCGTAAATACTAAAACGAATATCACTGCGTACTTTTCTAAGCATGGTTTCAGACTCGGCGCACACCCAAAAAATAGCGTTAAATACGAGCGAGCTATCTGCAAAGTCATCAAATAACACCGATGACTTTGGATTAGCCAATATTGCTTCATGATCATCAAGCACTTGTTGAATAAGCTTTTTAACCAGTATCACGTCTGATCCATACGCAACACCTACACTGACCGATGAGCGTGCATTGCCATCTATTAGCGTCCAGTTTGTTACTGTATTTTCGAGCAATTGAGAATTAGGAATAAGCATATGTACGCCGTCATTTCGGCGAATACGCGTTGAGCGAGTATTAATTGTTTCTACCACACCTTTTGCATTACCTACTTCTAAAAAGTCACCTATACGTATTGGGCGCTCCCACATTAATATCCAGCCACTAATAAAGTTATTGATAATATTTTGAGCACCAAAGCCTACACCAATGGCTATTGCACCTGAAACAAAAGCAAACGCAGTAAGCGGTATGCTTAATACTTCTAAAGATGTAAAAATTAAAATAGCGATACTTAAAATAAAGTAGATACGTGTAAATAAATGCACGGCATCTTGGCTTAACTTTTTTGCCAATAATGTTTTTGTTATTAGCTTGCCAATACGCGTCACAATAAACCAAATAGCGAAAAGTATTAAAGGCACTTTAATAATTTTTGCTACGGTAATGTGTACATCGCTGTAACTAAATACAACAAAGGCAAGAATTTGGTTTATGTGTTCTAAGGTCATTTATTTTCCAAAACAAGCAAAGGAGCGCTTTAAATTTAAATCGCTATAAAGTGAAAGCGGTTCAGTGTTGGGTAAGTTTAGCAGTCATAATATAACTAAAACGCCAAGTTAATAAGTTCAATATACTTTTTATGAACAATTTATTAACTCTTTATTGCACCGAGTGCTATATAAATAGTGTACAAGCACTGGAGATCACATATGACACAACTTACTTTAAATCAAAGACTCGCTACTTTGCAGCCGCAGGTAGACTTACATTTATTTGAAAGCAGCCTGGATTACCGAAATAAAATTTTGTGCCTTCTTGCAGAACAAGAGCAAACACTGGCATCTATCAACAAAGAGTTTGGCCAACAACAACCTAGCAACTTTGGCTCTGAGAGAAAATTTGTACTTGGATATAACTAAGCAATTATGACTCAACGACTTATTAAGTAGCTCAGGTGTTTACTTTTAGAGCTACTTTTACCTCCCTTAAAGCTAAATATTAGCTAATTTGCGTTCAAATCCCCCTTAATACCGATAAACTTTATTGTATAAACGCCAAAATTTGATAAGTTAACTAGGTTTTTCGACTCGCAAAGCCTATTCCGGCTAATCTTTCTATGGAGTTATTATGCGTAAAACCCTGATCGCCACTACTATTGCTAGTGCCTTAATATTATCGGCCTGTTCATCTAACGATACACAAAACATGGCAAAAGAAGGCGCAGCACAAGTGCAAGACATGAACGCAAACAATGTTTTATTTAAGCCAAGCCCATTGCAATATATGGCACCAGAGTTTGATAAATTTGGTACAAAAGACTACGAAGCTGCATTCGATGCAGGTATCGCACAGCACACGGCACAAGTACAAGCCATTGCTAATAACCCTGCTCCAGCAACATTTGAAAACACATTAGTTAAAATGGAATTGTCAGGTGAGCTATTAAATCGCGTATCGGCTGCTTTTTATAACTTATCTGGTTTAATTTCAGATGCTGAATACCAGCGTATTGATGAAAAAATGGCGCCTGTATTATCTGCTCACTCAGATGATATTTACTTAAACGGTGAATTATTTAAGCGCGTACAAACAATTTACGACAATCAAGATAAATTAAACGCAGAAGATAAACGCCTAGTTGATTTTTACTACAAGCAGTTTGTAAAAGCAGGTGCTAAATTAAATGACGCTGAAAAAGCTAAAATGCGTGAAATTAACTCAGAGCTAGCTCAGCTATCTACTGCGTTTTCACAAAACATTTTAAAATCGTTTAAAGAAGACGTTATTGTAGTTACAGATAAAAGTGAATTAGCAGGTCTTTCTGAAGGCGAAATTGCAGGCCTTGCTGCATCAGCTAAAAAAGCGGGCAAAGACGGTTACATGATCACTTTGGTAAATACAACGCAACAACCAATTTTAAGCAGCCTTGAAAACCGCGACCTACGTGAGCGAATTTTTAAAGCTTCTGCAAACCGTGCAGCAAAAACTAACGGCCCTATTATTATTAAAGAAACTAACCTACGCGCTCAAAAAGCAGAGCTTTTAGGCTACAAAGATTGGGCTTCTTATGTAATGACGTCGCGTATGGCACAAACAACTGATAACGTTTACGGCATCCTTGATGACCTAGCACCAAAAGCAGTTGAAAAAGCAAAGATTGAAGCAGCCGCTATTCAAAAAGTGATTAACGATTCAGGCGAAAGCTTTGAGCTTAAACCATGGGATTGGACTTTTTATGCTGAAAAAGTACGTGCAGAAAAGTACAACTTAGACCCAGCACTTGTTAAACCATACTTTGAAATGCAATCGGTTATTCACGATGGCTTATTCTTTGCAATGAACAAACTTTACGGTATTACGTTTAAAGAACGTAAAGATCTTCCTGTTTATCATGAAGATGTAACCGTATACGAAGTATTTAACGCTGATGGCAGCGCTATTGGTTTATTTTACTTAGACCCATATGCACGTGAAGGTAAACGTGGCGGCGCATGGATGAGTGCATACGTTAGCGAAAGCGGCTTAAAAGGCACCAAACCTGTTATTTACAATGCGCAGAACATCCCAAAACCTGCTGCAGGCGAGCCTACGCTAATGACATTTGATGAAGTGTCTACTATGTTCCATGAATTTGGTCATGCTGCACATGGGTTATTCTCAGATGTTAAATACCCAAGCCTAGCAGGTACTGCAACGGCGCGTGACTTTGTTGAATTTCCGTCACAAGCAAATGAAGATTGGATGATTGAACCAACAGTACTTGCAAACTATGCTAAGCATTACAAGACAGGTGAGCCAATTCCACAAGCTTTACTTGATAAAGTACTTGAATCGCAAAAATTCAACCAAGGTTACGGCACTACTGAATATTTAGCCGCTGCACTACTTGATATGGAATGGCATTCATTTGGTTCTGATAAAAAAGTAGCTGACGTTCAAAAGTTTGAGCAAGACGCACTAGAAAAACACGGTATTGCTTACTACCCTGTTCCACCGCGTTACAAATCAAACTTCTTTAGCCACACATTTGCAGGTGGTTATTCAGCGGGTTACTACGCGTACCTATGGACTGAAGTGTTTGCAGCAGACGCCTTTGCACATATGGAAAACAACGGTGGCTTAACCCGTAAAAATGGTGACAAGTTCCGTAAAGAAATCCTATCTAAAGGTAACAGCCGCGACTTAATGCAAAGCTACATTGAGTTTAGAGGTCAAAAACCAACTACCGACGCACTACTTAAGCGCCGTGGTTTAGTTGAATAATTAATAACTTAGTTGAGTAATTAGTAACGTAGTTTATTAATTTTAGACTTTATAAAAGCCCGCTTGCGGGCTTTTATTGTTTATACATCAATTTATAACAGATAAACTGCTGCCATTAATTATTTAAAGACGACAGCTATGCGGTACTTATTTGCAGTAACTTTACTTTGGGCATTTTCATTTAGTTTAATTGGCGTGTATTTAGCTGGCCAGGTTGATGCATGGTTTAGTGTGTTAATTCGCATAGCACTAGCCACTCTGGTATTTTTACCCTTTTTAAAGCTTAAACAAACACCTAAACCTTTAGCCTTAAAGCTCATGCTGATTGGCGCAATACAACTTGTTGTTATGTATAGCTTTTACTACCACTCCTTTTTATTTTTAAGCATCCCCGAAGTACTGCTATTTACAGTAATGACTCCTTTGTACATTACCTTGCTAAATGATGCATTGAACAAACATTTTAACCCACGCTTTTTTATAATCGCACTTATTGCTGTAATTGGTGCAATTACCATTCGTTACGAAAACCTAAATAGCAATTTCATAATTGGCTTATTATTAGTTCAAGGTGCGAACATAAGTTTTGCTGTAGGCCAAGTAACCTATAAACGCTTAATGATGAACAATCAGCTTGATGATAAAACCGTATTTGGATGGTTTTTTATAGGCGCACTTATTATTGCCACAATTTGTTATGCATTATTTGGTAATTCAAACAAATTACCAACCACTTCTACTCAGTGGGGCATATTGATTTATTTGGGGGTTGTTGCATCAGGCCTTGGTTACTTTATGTGGAATAAAGGCGCAACGCTTGTCAACGTTGGAGCTTTAGCCGTAATGAATAACTTACTAATCCCAGCTGGTATTATAGTTAATGTCCTTATATGGAATAGAGACGCTGACATAGTTAGGTTAAGTATTGGTGCAGCTATAATGTTAGGTGCATTATTAGTGAATCAAATGCTTAATAAAAAAGTAAATTAATAAACTTGTAGCTAAATTGTCATTAATAATCATTAAGGTAGTACAAATTTTACTTTTTAAGGATAAACAATGAAACGTATTACCTTACTTACAAGCTGTATATTGTTAGCCACACTTGCTGGCTGCGACGACGATGTAGAAATAGTAGAAAAAGAAGTGGTTGTTACCAGCACAGAAGTTGAGATTGTTGAAGTGCCTACGCCTATTATTGTAGAGGTACCAAGTGGTGATGCGCCAGATATTCAACTAGGCACTCGTCCTTATTATTTAGTCAATGATATGAGCGACAGCAACTTAAAAACACAATTAGAATCTTGTAGTGAAGGTCCTTTTTACCGTACCGACTTTTCTATTGGTCATCGCGGTGCATCAATGCAATACCCTGAGCATACTAAAGAAGCCTACATTGCTGCAACCAGAATGGGCGCAGGCATTGTTGAATGCGATGTTACATTTACAAACGATAAAGAACTAGTATGTCGCCACTCCCAATGCGACTTACACACCACAACTAATATTTTAGCCATTCCTGAGCTTGCAGCTAAATGCAGTGTGCCATTTACACCAGCAGACCCCGCTAACGGTATTGCTGCTTCTGCAAAATGTTGTACCAGCGATATAAGCTTAGCGGAATTTTTAACCCTTGAAGGTAAAATGGATGGGGCAAACACTAATGCAACTACCGTTGCCGATTACATGGATGGTACACCAAGTTGGCGCACTGATTTATATGCCACCAACGGCACATTGATGACCCATAAACAAAGCATTGCACTGTTTAATGAGTTGGGTGTAAAAATGACCCCTGAACTTAAATCGCCACAAGTAAGTATGCCATTTGATGGAATGACGCAAGAGCAATATGCGCAAAAAATGCTAGACGAGTACACACAAATGGGCGTGCCAGCCGCAAAAGTTTATCCGCAGTCGTTTAATCTTAATGACGTAAAATACTGGATTAATACCAACCCTGATTTTGCAGATAAAAGCGTATACCTAGATGGTCGCGACAGCGAAGCAGGATTTGATCCAAACAACCCGCAAACATGGCAACCTAGCATGGATGAGCTTGTTGCCAATGGCGTTAAAATTTTAGCGCCTCCAATTTGGATGATGCTAACAATAGATAGCGAAAGTAATATCGTGCCATCACAATACGCAATTGACGCAAAAGCAGCAGGTTTAGAGCTTATTGCATGGAGCCTTGAGCGCTCAGGTCCGCTTAATGAAGGCGGTGGATATTACTATCAATCTATTGCTGATGTTATAGATAACGATGGCGATATGATGACGGTTGTTGACGTGCTCGCAAAAGACGTAGGGGTAATGGCTATATTTTCAGATTGGCCGGCTACCGTAAGTTATTACGCTAGTTGTAATAAAATGCCTGCAAGTATTTAATACCAATCTGCTTATATATGGGGTCTATTTAACGTTAAGAAAATTACGCTAGAACTAGGCAAAAATTTTTTATCTAGTTGTTCTAAATAAAAAATTTTTAACGACGTTATAGTGAAATTTAATTCGTTAAATTGATCAAAGATTTATGCAGGTTGGTATAAATACTCGACAACAAAAGTCGTTTATTTTATCGCGCTCAGTTACCATATCATTATATATAATTTTATTTAACTGAGCGCTTTTATGATAATTCAACAACATAACGCAGACTTGCCAACACCTACAGGTTTAATGCGAACAACCGTATATCGCCCTCAGGCGCAAGGGCAATTCCCTGCTATTATTTTTTATTCTGAAATTTTTCAGCAAACTGCACCTATTGCACGCAGCGCGGCTATTTTAGCAAGCCATGGCTTTGTAGTATTAGTGCCTGAAGTGTTTCACGAGTTAAATCCTATAGGCACTGTGCTTGCTTACGATGATACAGGTAAAGACAAAGGCAATGCCGATAAGTGGGCAAAGCCACTTGAGCATCATGATAGTGACACGCAAGCCATGATCGATTTTATAAAACAACAAAGCTATTGCACAGGTACAGTAGGCGCAATGGGCGTATGTATTGGTGGGCATTTAGCTTATAGAGCGGCGCTTAACCCTGAAATTAAAGCGGCTTTTTGCTTATACGCGACTGATATTCACAGCGACACATTACCGGCAAAATCAGGTAATAACTCATTTGAACGCATGGCTGATATACAAGGCGAAATTCACTTTATATGGGGTAAACAAGACCCGCATGTGCCACAAGAAGGTCGCACTAAAATATACCAGCAATGCGTAAGCACTGGCATTAATTACCAATGGCAAGAAGTTAACGCCCAGCATGCCTTTATGCGTGATGAAGGTGAGCGATACGATGCAGCCCTTGCAATTAATATGTATCAACAAGCGGTTGCATTATTTAGCCGTACTTTATAAGTATTTTATAAATGCTTTATAAATATTTTAAAAGCGAAAAGAATTAAACGCTTTTCAGCATACCCAAGGCGGTATGCTGTTTTACAAAATATGCTTTTAGGTAATCAATAAATAATCGTAGTTTTTTAGAACCCGCAGCCCCTGGCGGAAATACTCCGTACAGTTCAATATCTTTGCTTTTATAATCATCTAATATTATTTCAAGTAGCCCAGCTTGTACTTTAGGCCACGCATCGTAAAGCGGTATACGCCCAATGCCATGCCCCGCTTCTACAAAGGCAGTACGTGCAGCTGCGTTATTAGTACTTAAGGCGCCTTGCATTGCAATGTCGTGTTTTTTGCCATCTTTTGAAAGTGTTAACGTTTTACTTCCTAGCTGATAAACCACCCATTGATGATCTGCCAATTCTAAAGGCGTTTTAGGTTTACCAAAATGTGTAAAGTAATCCGGCGCGCCACAAATACAAGTGCTCATTGTAGTAAGCTTGGTTGCTTGCAAGTTGGAGTCACTCAGTGCCACACCCCTAATTGCAAAATCGAACCCATTTTTAATAATATCAACCACATCGTCAGTAAGCTGTAAGTCTATTTTAATTTTAGGGTATTGGCGCTTAAACGTATTTATTGCAGGCACAATTAACTGCATTCCCACATTTACTGGGCAACTAATTTTAAGTAAACCTTGTGGCTCGCTCTTTATATTTTCTATTTGCTGATTAGCCGCATTAGCTTGTTCGGTAATTATTCTACAACGCTCATAATAAGCAATGCCTGCTTCAGTGAGCGCCATGGTACGGGTTGAGCGATTTAGTAAAGTAACTTCAAGCTGCGTTTCTAATTTTTTTAAATGATAACTTGCAACTGCTCGCGTAAGCCCTAGCTGTTTGGCAGCAGCGGTTAAGCTGCCCTGCTCTACAATTTGCGCAAATACAACCATGCTCTTTAACTGCTCAAACGACACCTTCATATGTGCTCCGTAGCGTGTTTTAAATTCAACCCCTCTATTGTATCAATTATTAAACCAATAAAGTTAAATTTATCATCGTTGTTTAAAGCTCTGTTAGTGCATATAGTAATTGGTAAGCAAGATAAACCAATTTAAATCATCAGAAGGAATATATTCAATGTCTAAAAAAATACTTATGGTTCTTACATCTCACGCAGAACTTGGTAACACTGGCGAAAAAACAGGTTTTTGGGTAGAAGAATTTGCAGCCCCTTATTATGCATTTGTTGATGCAGGCGTTGAAGTAACATTAGCGTCTCCAGCTGGCGGTCAACCACCCATTGATCCGACAAGTACGCTTGTCGATTTTCAAACAGATGCAACAAAACGTTATGACGCAGATAGCGCAGCGCAAACCCTTATGGCAAACACTAAAGTGTTGAGTGAAGTAAAATCTAGCGATTTTGACGCTGTATTTTACCCAGGCGGTCACGGTCCATTATGGGACTTAGTTGATAACACTGACTCAATCTCACTTATCGAAAGCTTTGTAAAAGAGCAAAAGCCTGTTGCTGCGGTATGTCATGCAAGTGCTGCATTTTTAAATGTTAAAGATGCCGATGGCAATGCATTAGTAGCGGGTAAAAAAGTAACTGGTTTTACTAACTCTGAAGAAGCTGCAGTGCAACTTACCGATATCGTGCCATTTTTAGTTGAAGACGAGCTAATTAAAAAAGGCGGCGATTATCAAAAAACTGACGACTGGGGCGTATTAGCGCTAGTAGATGGTTTAGTAATTACCGGTCAAAACCCAGCAAGCTCTGAACTAGCAGCCAAAAAACTATTAACCAAACTAGGTTAATAGTGAGTAAAAATTAAAAATAAGCACAGCATTTTATGCTGTGCTTTTTTAATTGCTTTTCATTAGCAAATACAATTCCTATACTGGCAACTCTTAAAGTCAATTAGGGTGATTATATGGCAACCAAGCCAACCACACTGTCATTACTAACGAGTACCCGCTTCGCAATTTTTAGTATTGTTGTTATTTGCTTCGTACTACAAGTGATCAATAGCCTACCTGGTATAAACCTAAATGGTTTAGGCATATATCCACGCAGTATCCAAGGCTTAATTGGCATACTATGCGCACCTTTTTTACATGGTAGCTGGTGGCACTTCGCCAGTAATATGATTCCATTTGTAGTGTTAAGTTGGCTAATTTGCCAGTACAGCGTAAAACGTTTTTATAACGTATTTATTTTTACCGCTCTAGTTGGTGGACTGTTAGTTTGGGCATTTGGGCGCAGTAACATACATGTTGGTTTAAGCGGTGTTATATATGGTTTATGGGGCTTTATTCTATGCTACGGCTTAGTAAGACGCTCATTAAAATCAATTATAATTGCTGTTGTAGTGGCTATACTTTATAGCGGTTTTATATGGGGTGTTTTACCCCAGCGCTATCATGTATCGTTTGAAAGCCATTTATTTGGAGCGCTAAGCGGATTGTTTTTAGGTTATAGATTAGCAAAAGCCGATAAATTAAAAGGTCGGTAAATTAAGTATTAGGGCCTTTAATTAATTTTTTATGGCCACATTTACCATATATGTATTTCATCTAACAGAGGTTATTTATGAGTGATAAAAACGAATACACGCCACCAAAAGTATGGACGTGGGAAAGTGAAAGTGGCGGTAAGTTTGCCAGCATTAACCGCCCAATTGCAGGCGCGACTCATGACAAAACTCTACCTATTGGTGAGCACGCATTTCAGCTTTATTCTCTTGCGACACCTAATGGCCAAAAAGCTACAATCATGTTTGAAGAGCTTTTACAGCTTGGTTGCACCGATGCAGACTATGACGCATATTTAATAAACATAGGTGATGGCGATCAGTTTGGATCTGACTTTGTTGATATTAATCCAAACTCAAAAATCCCAGCGCTAATGGATCATTCAACCACGCCGCCTACTCGCATCTTTGAATCTGGTTCTATTTTACAGTATTTGGCTGAGAAATTTGATGTACTCATACCTAAAGATTTAAAAGCTAAAACTGAGTGTCGTAACTGGCTATTTTGGCAAATGGGCTCAGCGCCTTACTTAGGTGGCGGATTTGGTCATTTTTATAGCTACGCACCAAGTAAAATGCAATACCCTATTGACCGTTTTACCATGGAAACCAAACGCCAGCTTGACGTGTTAAATCGCCATTTAAGCGAAAATGAATACATGGCAGGTGATGAATACTCAATTGCCGATATTGCAATTTGGCCGTGGTACGGATCGTTAGTGCTTGGAGCTTTATATGATGCAGCAGAGTTTTTAGATGTTGCCTCATACACCCATGTTGTACGCTGGGCTACGCAAATATCAGAGCGCCCCGCAGTAAAGCGTGGTCGTCGCGTAAATCGCACATGGGGCCCTGAAGAAGAGCAAATGGCAGAGCGCCATAACGATAGCGATTTCGAAGGTTAAATCTATAGAACAGCAAGTAAAGTCGTTAACACTTTAACCTGCTTGATAATTTTAAGGCTCAAAATAAATATTTATTTTGGGCCTTTTTACTTTTTAAACTTTTTTTATCCCTCCCATAAACTATATTTACTTTACATTAAAGTTTTATTTAGCTGCGTAAAGGCTTATTAAGCTCTTTGTATTACCAGTATTGCATTAGTGTAATTTGCTAAATGGTTTACTTAATTTCCTAGGGGTTGTTTTTGAAAAAGGTTTTAATTAGTGCCATATAACAATTTAAGTAATAATGAGCGAAAAGAAGCGCTCAAAATTTTATACTCGAATGCTATTTCCGGAATTGCAGTCTCTGTACTAGTCAGCGTTGCTTTAGTATTTGCTTTTGATATAACTAATGAGAAAACTAACCACGATAAAGTAGTCTGGTTAGGCATAATGATGTGCGTGCTTACTTTACGTATTATTGATGTAGGGCTTTTTTTGAAAGCTCAAAATTCTCGCCAACCTTACAACACACATTCTTATCTAAATCGCTTTGCTATTGGCTGTATATCAACAGCCGTGTCTTGGTGTGGTTATGCTCTTTGGTTTCATAGCACTTCATCTACGGTGGAAGTTACTACGACCATTGCTATTTTATCGGCGCTTGCCGGTGGCTCTGCAAATTTGCTGTCTGGAAGTCGTTTTACCGCTGTTCTATATAGTTTTACTTTATTGGCGCCCTACTCTTTTTTGCTAGCGCTTTCAAACGATCACTACCAACACGTATTGGGGTTATTAGGTTTAACTTTTGCCACAATCATGATTGCCTCTTCGTACAAATCAGCCACATTTACACACAGTGCAATCAAGCTCAAAAACCAAAACAGAGAGCTGCTTAATGAAATGGAAAATAAGGTCGAACAACGCACTGAAGAAATTTACCGCTTATCGAATACCGATCCACTCACAAATCTATTAAACCGCACCGCATTTTTAAAAAATGCAAACAAACAACTAGCAGATAACCCTAAAGAACCCTTTGCTTTATTATTTGTAGATTTAGATGGTTTTAAGCAAATCAACGATTCGTTGGGTCACAAAGTAGGCGATAAAGTATTAAAAGAAATAGCACTGAGAATTAGTAATGTATGCAACCAACAACTCTATAAATGCCGTTGGGGCGGAGATGAGTTTTTAATTTTAGCAACGTATCAAAGCCAAACTGAGCTTATCGAGTTTGCTAATAAAGTGCTTCAAAGCATTAGCGCCGAGCATGAAACATATAAATATCAAAAATGGGTATCAGCAACTATTGGAATGGCCATGTACCCTGAGCACGGGAGTGATTTAAATACCTTAATTCGCTCTGCTGATATTGCAATGTATCACCAAAAACGCATGGCTAAAGGTAATATCAATATTTATAACGATTCACTCAAATTAAAACAAGAAAGAGAGTACCTGTTGAGTCAACGCCTAGCCAGTGCCATAGAAGAAAACAGTTTAAGACTAGTATTTCAGCCAATTGTAGATAGCAAAACATCAAAAGTAACCTCTTTCGAATCATTATTACGCTGGCAACTAGACGGTGAAAATATTTTCCCTGATGAGTTTATAACTATTGCCGAGCAATACGGTTTAATAACCCAAATGGGCCTCTGGGTCATAGAACAAGCATGTATACAAGCAAATAAATTCAACCATTTACCGACAAAAATTGCAGTAAGCGTGAACGTATCGGTAATACAATTACAAGATCCAAATTTTGTAACTAAGGTATTAAAAATAGTAAACAATCACCAAGTAGAGCCTAAAGATCTGCATATAGAAATTACCGAATCAGTATTTGCCGAAGATAAACTCACATTTTTGACAGCCGTGAAAGCACTACAAAAACAAGGCTTTTGTATTTCAATTGATGATTTTGGAACTGGCTACTCATCACTATCAAGCATGCTTGATATTGGTGTAGATATAGTAAAAATAGACAGAAGTTTTATTCAAAATATGGATAAAAGAGGGTTAAGTATTATTCATGCAATTGTACAAATGGCCTCATCTTTAGATTTTACTGTTGTTGCCGAAGGCGTTGAAACTATTGAACAAGCAAACACGCTTACTAATATTGGTGTATCTCACCTGCAAGGTTATTACTTTTCAAAACCGATGGAAGTAGATTTTGTAGATGCTTATTTAAATGAGCAAAATAAGCTGTGCCGTTGATAACCAAAACCCGCTAAAAGCGCTTAACTGCCATATGAGTTTTGCACTACCTTTCTTATTAGGGCTTGTTTATCTTTCGAGGTTAAATTTGCAGCAGACTGTTTGGTATTTAGGCAATGCAGAGCCTATGTAGTGTGGTTATTCCCCATAAATAGGCGATAACGCAGCATAAATGCCAAACATTCGCTGCCCGAAGGGTTCTGCCTAGGGGAGATTGACTCTTTGTTACTAGGTTACAAACCTCGCGCCGCGATTAAATCTTCCTTGGGTTGAACAAAGTTCAATCCTGAAAGGTCAACAAGCCCTTCTTAAAACATAATCTTACAATTACTTACACCCAGTACATAGTTATTAGCGTAGGCTAAATATAAACCAACTTACATAAGTGTATTACGTTTAAATTTACGCTAATTAGCAAACCGCCAGCGCTGGACCCTACGTTAAGTTGTGCGCTGATGTTGCTTATATAAGTGAATAATAAAAATGTAACGATACAACTAAATATAAAAAAGGGATTTGCATGATAAAACCACTTTGCTATTCACTCATCACTTTACTTACCCCCATTAGCGCTATAGCTCAAACAATGGCAATAAAAACAACGGATGAATTAGTATCAACCGATTCAGAGATTTTATTTGCATATAATAAAGAATCAAAACAATTAGAAGCCATCAATTTACTCACATCACTAAGTAGTGAACTTGCTTTACCAAAAAATGCCATCGGGTTTGATGTGGCTACACTTGCTAACATTACCGATAAACAAGCACTCGTACTAACAAGTGATGGCGTATACAAAGCCCATGCTGGTAAACCAACACTATTGTTTAATTATGAGTCGGTTCTAAATCAATTAAAAATAGATAAATTTGAAAAAGTAGACTTTGTCTTCGATGCCAACAACGACGGTCTAAGCGATATTTTCATCCCTGGGTTAGCAAGCAGTACTTTATACATTCAAAATAAAGATGGCAGCTTTAAGCCTAACAAATTTAAACAAACACCTATGTATGAAGGCAGCTTTTCAGGAAAAGGGCTTTCTCTAGAAGTTAATATTAACAATAAACCCGTTGTTATTGATTTTAACCACGACGGGTTAAGCGACTTGGTTTTTTCAAATGACTTTGGAGCAGATGTACTACTTGCTAATTCAGAAGGCTTTGAGCAAAAGCTCACCTCAATTGATTTTAACATCGAATTAGGCGAGCTAAGCAATGGCGAAACTCGCAAAATAAAGCAAATTATTGATATTAATAACGACGGATTTCTAGATTTTACAACTAGACAGTTTAAGCCAACGCAAGGTATGGATTCGTTAGATATAAAAATAGCACATACTTTGTACCTAGGAAGTGCTAAAGGCTTTAGTAATACGCCCATTACCTTATTTGAAACACAAGGCCCTAGTGAGTTATTGCTCAAAACTGATTTTAATAATGATGGCTTAATTGATTTACAAAAAATGGATTTAGATATTGGCTTAGGTACTATTGCGTCTATGGCATTGGGCGGTGGCAGTACTGATGTAGATGTAGAAATGAACATTTATAAGCAGCAACCCGACGGCTCATTTGCCAATAAATCGAGTATCGAACTTGATTTAGAAATGGAAGTAGGAATGAACGGCGATGATTCCGAGCCAGCCCTATATTTAGGTGATATTAACGGCGACAGCTATATTGACGCAGTATACAAATACAGTAAAAAAACGCTGTATATTTATTACGGAGAGCAAGACTCACTGCTAAATGATAAACGTAAAAAATTAAAACTAACGCTGCCTAAAAATAATAAAGATATTCTTCTGGTAGACATAAACCAAGACGGTAAAAAAGATTTTGTATTTAAATTTACCGAAGAAGATGGCACCAGCAAAATAGAAACACGCTTAAATTAAGCCAATAAAAAAGCCCAACGGAGTTAACCGTTGGGCTTTGGACTTAAGACTTTCGAGTAACAGTCAGCTTTACTCTAAGTTATAACACCTAAGCAGTTACATTTAGCAGTGAATCGC
The DNA here is from genome assembly GCF_015864295.1 of Pseudoalteromonas sp. NZS127_1. Lineage (NCBI taxonomy): Bacteria > Pseudomonadati > Pseudomonadota > Gammaproteobacteria > Alteromonadales > Pseudoalteromonadaceae > Pseudoalteromonas > Pseudoalteromonas sp. NZS127_1. Next base: position 84,261 of record NZ_JADYXO010000009.1, read on the forward strand.
CTTCACTTAAACCAAACTTCTCTTGCACTGATGCAAGGATTGATTCTTTATCTTCATCAGACAACTGGCTTGAATACTCAGTTAATAGCTCATCTAAGTAGCTGACTACTTCGTCTGTATCTACTGATTCTAATGAGTTCTGTGGCGGCGGTGGCGGTCTTTGGCCTTCCACTCGTCCTGCATCACCAATGCTTTTAGCATCAAACTCAAGTTCGCTCATTAAATCAGCAAGCTCTTTTGTTGGTTCAATACCTTGTTCTTTAAATGCCGCTTGAATACTTTGCGCGTTTTCTTCGGTTAAGTTTTCAGCGTCAAACTCTGCAAGCGTTTCTTTAACAAAATCGCTTTGCTCTGTTGTTAGTTTTGCAGCCTGACTACTTTGTTGCGACATAAAACTCGCAGAACTACTGTTAATACTATTAATCATTTTAGTATCCTTTCAGCGTTCACGACGAGGTGGTTTATGATCGCTAAGTTCTTGTTCACTAATTTCGCCATTACCATCGGCATCTATAGAATCAAAAATTGTTTGTGCATCGCCGTGTGGCGGTTTTTTAGCACTAAACTCTTCAAAGCTAATTACGCCATCACCATCAGTATCAATAGTTGAGAAGTCAGGTTTTTCAGGAGGATTGTCACCGCCTCGAGCAGCTACATTAGCTGAAAAAGCAATAGATAATATTGCCACAGTGGCAAGAGTTGAAAAATGCTTCATAGTAATAACCTCGTATTTAAGAATTAAACTAAGCTTACGCTTTAAAAACGCAAACAATGTGCAAATAATGAGGAAGTAATAAATTATTTTAATAAAAAATAGTAATCTAAATACTTATTTAAAAAGTTCTGGTTGATTGCTTTGCAATCAATATATAAGCTAATAAAATAATACGATTAATTACTCTCAGGCAGTAGTGTTACTGCCCTTAATTCTCAAAGCTGATATACTGCTTGAGCCAATTAAACAAACAAATACAGAGCACTTTCATAAATAATGATTAATAACCAACCCTACTTAGCAGGCAATCTGTGAAAATACCTAAACGCCTACAACCCCTTGTTGATGATGGCCTTATTGACGAAGTTATAAGCCGACTAATGAGCGGTAAAGAAGCCGATGTATTTATTGTCCGCTGTGGTGAGCACATTCGCTGTGCGAAAGTGTATAAAGACGCGGTTAAACGTAGCTTTAAAAAAGCGGCACAATACCAAGAAGGCCGAAAAGTACGTGGTGGACGCCAAGCGCGTGCTATGGGTAAACGTTCTAGCTATGGCCGTCAATTAGAAGAAGAGATTTGGCAAAATGCCGAAGTTGATGCGTTATCTCGTTTAGCTGGCGTGGGTGTACGTGTTCCTGATACTTACTTTTGTATTGATGGCGTGCTGCTTATGGAGCTTGTGTCGGACGAGAATGGTAACGTAGCCCCTCAACTTGGACATGTCGTTTTTAGTGAAGAGCAAGCTATTGAGCAACATAAACTCATGATGCATTACATTAAGCTTATGCTTTGCGCAGGTATAATACACGGCGATTTATCTGAATTTAATGTACTTGTAGATAATAACGGCCCTGTAATTATAGATTTACCGCAAGCAGTTAACGCTTCAGCAAATAACAGTGCACAAGCTATGTTTGCACGCGATGTAAATAACATACGCCGCTACTATGGTGAATTTGCGCCAAGCATACTAAAAACTCAATACGCTAAAGAAATGTGGGCATTATTTGAAGAGGCCAATTTAACGCCTAATTCAACGCTTACAGGTGAATTTGAAGACAGTGACGAACTTGCCGATGTAGATTCTATTCTTGATGAAATTCAAGCTGCCGAATACGAAGAGTTTGACCGTTTAGAGCGAATTAAAAATGCTGACGATGATGAGTAGCTCATCGTCATAGCTCACTAATCGCCCCTACTGCGGGTGCACAAATCGGTAGCCAACCCCATAAACTGACTGAATAACACTTTCAGTTTGTGTCACTTCATCTAGTTTTTTACGCAACTTTTTAATATGGCTATCAATAGTACGATGGCTCACAATACGCTGATCGGCGTACATAGTGTCCATTAAACTATCGCGCGAATAAATACGATTTGGGTTGTTAAACAAAGGTTTAAATAGCTGAAATTCAAAGTTCGTAAGCTCTATGCTGTTTGATTTGTATTTTACGCTGTAGGTACTCTCGTCAAGCTTCATTGTTGACTCTGTAACATCACTTGCGCTACTTAATCGCCTTAATATAGCTTTAACTCGCGCCACCAGCTCAGCATAACTAAACGGCTTACAAATATAATCATCTGCACCTAACTCAAGTCCAAGCAGCCTATCTATTTCTTCTACTTTTGCCGATACCATAATAATAGGCACATTTGAAAAGCGCCTGATTGCTTTACATAGTTCTATACCACTTTGACCAGGTAGCATTATGTCGAGCAAAATTACGCTCGGTCTGTTAATTTCAAGCCAAGGTAATACTTCATTTCCGTGATGTATTTGATGAGTAACAAAATGATGGCTACTTAAAAAGTCACTCATTAAGTTAGCCAGCTTTACCTCATCTTCCACAATCAGTATTTGTTCGCTCATAGAGTTCTCTGTTATTAGTAATCCAAACTTAGATAAAAATACCATATCAAACAAAGTTCAAGTTACGTATTTTTTATCTGAATCAACTAAAGCTAAATAGTTGGTAGCCTAATAATAATAGCAAGACCGCCTAGAGTGGCTTTTTCAGCGGCTATTTCACCTTTGTGTCCTTTAACTATATGCTGACAAATAGACAAACCTAAGCCTGAACCGCCCTCTTGACGATTACGCGAGCTATCTACTCGATATAAATACTCAAACAAATGCGATAAATGCGACTGATCTACACCTACGCCATTATCTTCAATTATAAGCTCTAAGTAGGTTTGCCCTTTAATGCTTATATTACTAGCCGTTAATGAAATAGTTGTGCATTGAGCATAATGTACCGCGTTCATTAAAATATTATCGAGTAGCTGTAAAAGGCGCGTTTTATCTGCTTGTACAGTTATATGTTTAGCGCTATTTAGTAGATAAATTTTTATATTATGTTGTTCAAGTATAGCCTGATACTTTTGCTCTACAGTGCTTAATAGTAACGCCATGTCAGTAGGTTGCATAGTGTAGTGCATTCCCCCTAACTCTGCGCTGTTGAGCATATGTAAGTCGTCTATTAAGCGTTTTAAATGCAAAGCTTCATCGTTAGCCGAACTTATATTTTTTGTATTCGGTTCGCGTATGCCAAGTAGCATAGCTTCAAGTTCACCGAGTAAAATGCTCATTGGCGTCCTAAGCTCATGAGAAATATTAGCAAGCCAGCGTTTACGTACTTGCTCGTCTTTAGCGAGTGTAAATGCAAGCGTATTAAAATCTTCGCTTAATTGGCCTAATTCGTCTTTTCGCTCAAGCGTAAGTTTGGTCTCGTAATTCCCTTGTGTTAAGCGATGCATACCATTTGCAATTTGCTTTACAGGGCTAACTAAGTGGCGAGATAATAAAAAGGTAACAAGTAACGTAAGCAGTACCGCAGCTAATGCAATAAACCATAAATAGTTAGTTTGCTGTTGTAAAAAATCAAGCTCATAACCATCAACCAAGCTATCTCTTTTAGATACAGCTAAGTAACCCACTGTTTTATCGCTCACTGTAATTGGGGTTGTTATATATTTTAAATCGCTGAGGTATCTACCCACTACTCGCTGCTTATTTTCATCAAGCAAAGCGTAGTGAGCAATATTTTCAGGTGGTAGGCGGCGCTCTCCCCCTAAACGAATATGATCGGGTGGCGGCCGTCGCATCATTCCCCCTCTGGGGCCTGGACCTTCTGGTGGCCTAGGTAAAAACTGGCTATTTTCTAGCTGAGATTCAACAAGTTTTCTAAAATTTTCGCCATTGCCAACAACACGTTCCCATGAGGGGGTTTTTTCGTATTGCTTTGCAAGTTGCACAACAAGTGGTTCAAGCGCTTTTACTTCTTTTGCATTAACAAAATCAATTACGCCTTGCCCTATACTCCATTGTATAAGTACTACTAGCCCTGCAATAACACTAAAGGTAAAACTAAATAGTATTAAAAAAAGTTTATTATGAATTTTCATTAATGCGTGTTTTCAACCTTGCTAGGAAAGCTTTCAAATCGGTATGTTATAAACTCTTTGGTTTGATCGTTAACATACAGCGTAGCAACTATTTTTTTGCCCTGAGCGGTCCAATACATATGACCATGATTATTTAAAGTAACCGATACGGTATTTATACCACTTTTAAATAAGTTAGCAGGTAAATGCAATGCATGTCCGTAAATTCGCTGTATTTTAACCCCATTTATATATAAATGAGCATGACCTTGTAAAAAGCCCGTGTCATCGTTTGTAGTAACGCTCATCATTTGCTGCATGTTCATTGCGCCCTCAGGGGGTACAGATAAATCATAGCGCTGAGTATCTAAAATTAAGTTATAACCCGACATACTATCTTTTAATAACTTAAGGCTTAATGCCGGGATTGGCGTATCACTTGGCACTGCTATAGGCATATGGCTATGATCCATCATTTCCTGCTGCGCAAAGAGCTTAAAGCTCAATAGCACAGCAGTAGTTAGGATCAATGCGTATTTAAAATAACGCATAGTTACTCCTTACATTCCCGGTGGTGGACCCATTGTTTCGCCCGTATCACAGCGACCAATTGAATTATCGGCTAATTGACCTTTAAAACGAGGCCCTATTTGATAAGGAAAAGAAGGCTGTAATTTACCATCACTGTCTAACGTTAGTGTTATATGGTAGTGATAACCCTTGCCATCGTTAGTATCGTGGCCGTTATGCTCATCTAATTGAGCACCGGTTACTGTTTTTTGTGCGTAGTAGAAATCTTCAAAGTAATAACCATCGTCGGCATTTAATGTATTACCAGAGAGCGTCGTTACTTCTGCGCCAATAGCAGGACCTGCATCACTTGTTTGTGTGCCTTGGCTAACATCGTATTGATCGACTAAAGTACAGCTTCGCTCACCTTCAGTACCACAACCACCTTCACTTTCTGACGCGCCATAATCACGCATTTCCCAGCCGCTTAATGCAAGTTGACCGTTACTTTCATAAGGACCATAAAGCGGATAGCCATCAGCTGCAAACCCATAAATAGGTGAATGCGCATCGCCATCATCTTCAAGTAAATCAGCTAAGCAACTAGTATAAAAATGGTGATGATATTCACCGTTAGCAGCATGTCCGCCACACACATCAACATCGTATTGCTCAGCAATGGGCGCTAATGTATACCAAATATTATTACCGTAGCTCATACCATCGCCCCAGTTAAATATACTGGTGCCATTAACCATTAAGCCAACTGTACCTAAACCTGTTTCACACGTTTCAGTGTCAGATAAATCGGTAGGTGTTATCGGAAAATACGCCTCAACTGTTTGTTCTGTCGGGCAACCTGGTCCTGGAGGCCAATAGCCTGCGCCGCCTGTGTCATCACAGTTTTCAGTGCTGCTGTTATAGCCAATATCTTCACCAAACGAAATGGTTTGCCCTACTGCTGCTGAGGTTACACCGTTATAAAAATCGGTAGCTGCACGCGGGCGGTTATTTAACGCGTCTACTTGGTCTTGTGTAAGCGTTACGTCATATTTAGGAATGTCAGTTGTTTGCACATACATGTATTCAACGTCAGCATCTTCCTCAGAAACAGTAACAACCTCAACTGATTGAACATCTTCAACCACTGCGCCATTGTTTTGTATATAAGTGGAGGTTGTATCGTTGTTAATTAACCAGCTGGTAAGTTTTGCACTATTATCAACTGCACCAGTATCTGAGTCTGATGAAGCAATAACATTAACTATAACGGTATCTACAACGACATCGTTTGTGCCGTCATCTGCACTGATTTCAAATACAAGTGCTTCATCGGTTAAAACTTCAGGTGCAACAAACTCAGTAGACGTTGCAGTACTTGAAGATAAGCTAACGGTAGTGCCTGATGTTTGTGACCAGCTAACGGATACTTCGCCATCATCTTCAACTGTTGAAATTAAATAAACGGTATCGCCCGCATTAACAGTTTGGTCAATACCGGCGTCAACCGTTGAAGCACTATTACTGACTGTCTCGCCGTCTGTTGTAGTACTTGTAGAATCGCTGTTACATGCGCTTAAAGCGATACAAAGCGCACTTAACGCAAATAACTTAGTTACATTAGAGGCTTTTGTTTTAAAAAGTGTTTTCAATGCTTGAACCTTTACTTTAACGTTTAATAAAACAAAGTTAACAAGTAAAAGTGCAAACATTGTGCACAAACTAAGGAAGAATAAACATAAAACTAGATTTGTGGTCGTTTAAGTATAAATTTGTCTTTAGTGGTTGCATAGTAATCTCCACCCATTCTACCTACCGCATCTAAAAGTGTTGGGTCAATATAACCGTCAACAAACACTTCATCGTCAACACAAATACCCACTATGTCTAACAACATCATTTGTCCGCCGCCAGGCTCGCTTGAAATAGTAATAACTTCACGTAGCTTACACTCATAGCGTACTTTTGAATCAGCAACACTCGGCACTGCGACCATTTGGCTATCAATTTTAGTTATATTTGCAGCATCAAACTCACTAACATCACTAGGATAATTAGCACAGCTTTGATTCATTTTTTCAACCTGCTCATGACTCACAATGTTAATCACACATTCTTTAGTCGCTAATAAGTTAATTAATGTATCTTTGCTTAGTTTATCGCGTGGATTTACTTGCGTCACACTCAATACTGGTGGGTTACAACTCGCTACTGTAAAAAATGAGTAAGGAGCAATATTAGCCACACCGTCGCTACTTAATGTACTTATCCATGCGATAGGCCGAGGGCTGATCCCGCCAACTAAATACGAATAAACATTAAGCTCTTTATTTACAGTTAAATCTAAAAACATACTTTTCCTTTTAATACATTAAAACTAAATCTTAATTCAAGTTAGTTACGTATAGGTTTGGCTGACTCAGTTAAATAACAAGCTAATTTTTATCTCTATTTAAAGCAATAAACAAATTATATGAAAATAAACATCGTGTGGTTTAAACGTGATTTGCGTCTTAGCGATCATCAACCATTAAAAAATGCATTCAGTAATGGCTTACCTACCCTATTACTTTATAACTTTGAGCCATTATTGCTCGAAGATGCACACTACAATGAGCGGCACTGGCGCTTTGTGTATCAATCAATAGTTGAGTTAAATAATCAGCTAGCGCGTTTTAACGCCTGTGTTTATATCTTTAATTTAAATATGAACGATTTACTTGAATCGTTAAAGGCACAGTTTGAAATAGTTAGTATTTTTAGCCATCAAGAAATAGGCTTAAACAACACCTTTGAGCGCGATAAAGCAATAAAAGCATGGTGCCAGCATAACCATATTAATTGGCAAGAGTCGCAAACAGGCGCGGTTATTCGCGGCAAAAAAAATCGTAATAATTGGAACGAACGCTGGCAGCAAACAATGCAAGCACCTATTGCAGTTCCTAATTGGAAGAGTATAAAAACAATTACCCTCAATAACTACCAAACACCTGAGCTACCAAGCGCTTACACGCAAGGTCACGACAGCTTTCAACAAGGCGGTCCGCTGCATGCGCGAACTGTAATGCAGAGCTTTTTTGCCGAGCGCGGTAAAGGTTATCAAAAAGGAATATCGAGCCCAAGTTTAAGCCAAACACATTGCTCCCGACTTTCGCCGTACCTAGCATGGGGGAACATTAGCCTTAGGCAAGTGTATCAAATGGCCATTGATGAATATCATTCAAAACACCCTGACAAAAGAGGCTGGAAGCGCCCGCTTGCAGCGTTTGTATCGCGCTTGCATTGGCACTGCCACTTTATGCAAAAGTTTGAGAGCGAATGTTCTATGGAGTTTTTAGCCCTTAATCCGGGTTATCATGTATTTCCGTATCGCGATGATGAACATGTTAAAAACGATATTGAACGCTGGGCGCAAGGTCAAACAGGTATTCCCATTATTGACGCTTGCATGCGCTGCTTAAAAGCCACCGGCTATATAAACTTTAGAATGCGCGCCATGCTTGTAAGCTTTGTAACGCATCATTTAAATATAAGTTGGCAGCAAGCAAGCTTTCCGCTCGCTAATTACTTTTTAGATTTTGAGCCTGGCATTCACTACCCGCAAATTCAAATGCAAGCCTCGGTAACAGGCATAAACACCATTAGGCACTACAACCCAATTAAACAATCAGAAGATCAAGATCCAACAGGTTCATTTATTAAAAAGTGGTGCCCCGAGCTTGAAAAACTCCCTATTGAATATTTACATCAGCCTTGGGAGCAAACTCCAATGGAAGCACTCTTTAACGACTTTAAGTTAGGGGAGGATTATCCCGAACCGATGCTTGATTTAACAGCAGCCTCAAAAGAAGCACGCGAACGCTTATGGCAATACCGTGAGCGAGCCGATGTTAAACGCGCCATAGGGAGGATTCTTAAAAAACACGTTGGAGGTACTCAAAAAGTTACTCGAACAAAAAGTAAAACGGATACTAAAAGTAACAGCAAGGCTAAGTAAGTATGGCGCACAAAAAACTAAACTTACCTCAAAAAATATGCCCTATTTGTAATAAACCTTTTACGTGGCGTAAAAAATGGCAGCGCGACTTGGATAACGTTATTTTCTGTTCAGAGCGCTGTAAGCGAAATAAACAGGGATAACAATTAACTGGCGTCTATTTTGCAACATCATCAGTAATTAATGCTTTTAAGGCTTTATATAAGTTTATTTTGTAAATAACGCTTAGCTAACCTGAAAAGCTTACACTCAAGCAAGGAGAAGATGATGACGATTAAAAAAACGGCAAGTTCAACATGGTCTGGCGATATTAAAACAGGTAAAGGTAGCATATCAACTCAAAGTGGCGCGCTTGATAAACAACCTTATGGTTTTAATACCCGCTTTGAAGATAAGGCAGGCTCAAACCCTGAAGAATTAGTAGGTGCAGCTCACAGTGCATGTTTTAGTATGGCACTTTCGCTTGCATTAGGTGATGCAGGCTTTACCGCAGATAAAATTGATACTAAAGCCACTGTAAGCCTTGATGAAGTAGATGACGGTTTTTCGGTGACGCATATTGCCCTTGAGGTAAAAGCGCGTATTGATGATATTCAAAACGAGCAGTTTCAGGCTCTATGTGAGCAAACCAAAAAGAACTGCCCTATATCAAAACTCTTAAATACCGAAATATCTCTGGATGCAGAACTTCAATCAGCATTTTAACTATTTAGATTTAACTATGTAGATTTAACTATGTAGATAGCCCCTTACTAAAAAAGCCAAGTAAGTTATTACTTGGCTTGTTTATTATAAAGAAATATCTCTAGGTTTATTCTTACTCAAAGCACTGACTACTAGCCCAATTCCCATCCCAAGCGCTGGCCATACTACCCACATATAACTAGGTGAAGTCAGTAAATTTATAACGGTGAGCAAAGTTAAAATAAGTAGATATGTTTTAATTTTTTTGCCTAATGTAATTGTGCTGCTCATTTTTATTCTCCAAATAATGTATGCCACTATTATTGTTTTAATAAGCACCATGCACAGCTGCTAAATGTCATTAAATAGCATGACATTAGTCATTCCTCCCCACCTAAAAATATAGTTGTTTATCATGTTTCAATACATAAAACCCAATACTTTAATCTGTTTGTGTTAGGCTCTAATTTCAACTAACCTTAAACAAATAAACATTAAAGGATGAGCTAAATGAGCGAAAAATCAAAAGATTTCGAAAAAGTGACATGTAACAACTGCGCTGATACTAACGATCTCGAATTTGATTTTTCAATGGCTTTTCAACCCATTATAAACTGTAAAACTAACCTTATTTATGGCTATGAAGCACTGGTTAGGGGTTTAAATGGCGAGTCTGCTTATTCTATTATTTCAAAGGTGAATGAAGACAACCGCTATGCGTTTGATCAGCTTTGTCGCATTAAAGCCATTCAATTAGCCGCAAAGCTGGGCATAACATCAATGCTAAGCATTAACTTTTTACCTAATGCTATTTATAAACCTGAGCGATGTATACGCACCACACTAGAAGCTGCAAAAAAGTATAACTTCCCAATTCAAAATATTATGTTTGAATTTACTGAAGTAGAAAAAATAGAAGACACCGCACACATAAAGCGCGTTGTTGATTACTATCAGTCTCTCGGGTTTAAAACCGCGACTGACGACTTTGGTGCAGGTTATTCTGGTTTAAATCTACTGGCTGACTTTCAAACAGATATTATTAAGCTGGATATGGCGCTAATACGCGATATAAGCAACGACAAAAAACGCCAATTAATAGTAACTCATTGCTTAAATATGTTTCGCGATTTAAATATTATCGCACTGGCTGAAGGGATTGAAACAGTAGAAGAATATACATGGCTTAAAAACGCAGGTGTTGAGCTTATGCAAGGGTATTTATTTGCCAAACCAAGCTTTGAAAACTTGCCTGAGGTAACCTACGTTTTTAATTAGGAAAATCTACAATACCCAAACACTTTATTATAATCATTTAATTGCCTTATAAAACCTCATAAATATAATACCCATTCTAGTAACAAATTTACTTAATTATAAGAAGGGATACTTATGCGCTTTTTAATGCCACTCACTTTACTCGCACTTAGCTGTACAGCGTCTGCAAACGTCGAGCAGTCAGAATCAAAACAATGGTTTAACTCTATAAACTACGCAAAAATTGATTCTGATTATTACAGTGATAATGTGTACGGGTTATCAACTCACTATTACTTTGAGGAACAGCAAAACTCAGGTGTGTGGGATGATTATGGCTACTTGGATACAGATAGTAATATAGGCTTAAATTATTTTAATTCAGATGGTTATAGTGGAAAAGGTATTTTTGGAGAAGGCTTTTACGGCAATGCTTTTGCAACTTTTGAACTACCTAATATTGGTGATGCCGACAACTATTCACTTGGTTTAGGTTACTTATTTGCTGATTCACTAAAAGTATCTGTTCGTATGTTAGATTATGAATATAGCGATACAGTTTATTTATTTAAAGCTCAATATAATCATGAAATCAATGACACCGACTACATTGGTTTTACTGTTGAAACAGATGATGAAACAGAGTCATGGGACCTATCATCACGTTACTTTGCCCATCTTTACGATGACAGTTATTTTGCTATAAATGTTGACTACCTAGATGTTGGCGACGACTCAGTTTTTAATGTGCTCGCAAACTATTACTTTAATAAACATGTTGCAGTCGGTATTGGCTCAAACGACTCTGATTTAGTTATTGAAGGTAAGTACTTTATTAATGATAGCTACTACTTCACAGCTAATTACACTGATAATGATAACTATGATGTATATAATCTTAGCTTTGTAGCCCAATTTTAATAAACACAAAAAAGCCGCCTTGCTGGGTCAGTTCAGTTAAACAAGGCGGCATTTTCTAAACAACTTTAAACTACATATTACCCAGCTCGATCATCATCGCTGTGTACATACGTAAATTAAGCTTAAGTTGCTCAAGTGTCATAAATTCATGCTCTGAGTGACCGGTGTAGCGCTTGCCTGGCATTGAAGGACCAAACGATACCGCATTATCAAACAGCTTTGCGTTAGTGCCACCACCTATTGATACAAAGTCAGCTTTTTCGTCGCCCGTAAAATGCTTGAAAATATCAAGCAGCTTTTGCGCATGCGGCGCGCTATCAAGCAGCATAGGTGTGCCAATAATTGTTTCTATGTTAGCAAGCGTTACATTGTTAGCAGCTTGCCAATTAGCGAGCGCATCATCAATTTGCTTTTGTAATACAGCTTCGTCTTTACCCATAGGGCGACGTGCATTTACAGCAAGTGTTAGCGCATTACCATCGCGCTCAATAACAGTTGGTGCCACTGTCATCGGGCCCATAAAGTCGTGCTTATAGGCTATTTCGCCAAACTGTTTACCGTGAATATCTAAACCAATTAACTGATTTACAAAGTCGATTAGCTCGCCGTCACTGTTATTTTCAAGCTCCACGCCTTTAAATAACTCAGCTAAATACGCAATCGCATTTATACCCGACTCCGGCTCTGATGAATGCGCCGACATACCTTTAACACTTATTGCTAAACCATTACTTTTTTCACTAAAGTTAAACTCAACTTTATTTAATGTTTTGGCTTTTGCTTTTAATGTATTAATAAGTGCAGCGTCTGCATTGTGAAGTACTAAGCTGGCATCTTCTGGAATTTGGCTTCTAAACGCACCGCCAGTTACATCCTTTACATATAAACCCGTTTGTGGTGATGTTGCATTAAAGGTAGGAGCAATTAAGCTCCAGCCTTTCTCAGCAACCACTACAGGGTATGATGCATCAATCGTTACTGCATATTTTGGTTGTTCATACGTTTTCATAAATTGAGTAAGCGGACCCCAATCAGACTCCTCAGCAAGATAAATCATCAGCTCAATACGGTTATTAAGCGTTATGCCTTTATCTTTAATTGCTTTCATGGCGTAAAGCGCTGTTGCTATTGCACCTTTATCGTCTTCCGTACCACGACCAACTAATTTTCCCGGTTCAGATGTATCAATAATAAAAGGACTTTGTTTCCATTTACTAGCATTAGCAGGTTGCACGTCGCCGTGGGTTACTACCGTTACTTTTTCGCTTTGCTCGCCCATACCTATTAATACGGTATAACCTAAATCTTGGTAGTCAAAACCAAGCTCTGCGGCTTTCATTTTTAACAGTGCTTTAAAGCCAATAAAATCGGGATTTTGAGGGGCTGTAATGTCGCTTTTATTAACGGTCGGAAAAGCCACTAAGTTAGTTAGTGTGTGTATTTGAGCATTTTGGTAGGTATTTACTGCGTAATCGGCAACGCTATCAATATTTTTATTTAACTGCGCATGAGCACCAAACGCAAATAAAGCAATACTGGCTAAAGCTAACTTTTTCAAAACAATTCCCATTTAATTAATAACTAAGAGCGGTAATTATAACGCTATGAAGCGCTTACTTATAGCTCTTTACGCTAAACACACAGGTAACTTAAGCTGAATATTTATATAGCAGCTTTTATGAGGATGACTGTATAATGCGCGACTTAAAATTAACAGGGTATTTAATTGTGAACCGTCGTAAAAAAATCGTCACTAAATTTCAAAAGAAAGATAAACGCACTAACGCTAAACTACATAAAAGCAACAAACCTGGTTATGTGTCAAAAGCTGAGCGCGAAAAACTAGCTGAACAAGAAAGTAATGAGCCACAGGCAACCCAAGAGTAACTCTACGTTACCTGTTCCTTTGATAGTTTAAAGTGGCAAAAGTACCGACCACTTACATAACCAACTACTGCCGTGGCAACTATAAGTTCAAACGTAGCTAAGTAACTAACTGCATCTACATATGGTATTGCGAGGTTTATACTTTGCATCCAGTCTTTCATTTTAAATAATGCAGTTGCCCCAATAACCATTGGAAATGTAAAAGCAGCGTAGCTCGGCGTAAAAGGCCTGCGTAATAACTTTATAAATAACACATAAACAATCAGTGTTTTTATTATCGCTAATATAAATAATGCCCCCACTATAAAGAGTGATGGATTAGCTACAATATGAAAATACCCAGCTAATGTTAAACTGGCAGGCGCTGCTAAAATGGCAAGTGTTGGCTGTATTTCGTAGTCACTTTTTAATGCTAATAAAAAGCGATAAAACATAATTGGCAGCATAATACTGTACGTTGATATACCAATCACCAGTGCGCTATAAGCTAACCACGCTAATGTCGGATTTCCCGAAAAAGTAACATCTGCAATAATTATCCCCACTGGCGGCACAAACCAGCTGGGCGCCATATCCTCAAAGTTAAACTTTTTTGCTCGCTGGTATAAAAAACTCACCAAAAATGTGAGATGCAGCACAAAAGCTAAAACCCACACAATGTCGCCAGCTAATGAATTAAATTGCCCAACTGAGTTTGAAATAACAAGATTAGCCATTGCAAATGTAGGGATCACACTTCCTGCAACTGGGTGTGCTAAATCGGCTTTTAATAAATGAGGGTGTAGTAAAAACTTAGCAGCCAAAAGTAAAACTAATACGCCAGCTAGTACCGCTCCCAAAAATTGCCCTTGGGAGTTTAAATTAAAAACGTTTTCCCATGCCCATCCCATACTAGCAATACCCAAAGCTAAACCGGCCATAGCTGTTGGCGCACCCATCACTTTATTTTTAAATTGCTTAAACACTGTATTTCCTAATTATTGGGTGATGAACAAGTTACTGCTTTTTACTGCATTGCCTTAAAATAACGCTGTAAAATTAGTACAAGCGTGCTTAATAGAACGCTTTTTGCATACAAATATTTCATAAAAATAAGTTTACGGCTTACATATTAAAACGCAAAAAAAGCCATAACACAGTTATGGCTTTTGCTTTATTTTTAATAATTTAGTTTAGTTAGAACGCGTAACTAACGCTTACATTAAATGAACGACCCTGCCCAGCAAGTTGTTCAAACCCGTTGCTGCTATCTTGTTTAAGTGCCGCAATACTTACACCACCTAGCGGAAGTTGGTAGTACTCATCAAACACGTTACTCACTTCAGCACTTAGCGTTAATGAATCCCATGTGGCTTTAGAGCTTAAATTAACCAGGCTGTAGCTGTCTGTTTGGTTTTCAAAACGATTATTATCTACACGGCTTTTAGTATCGACCCACTGCCAAGATAACGCGTTTTCAAATCGACCTATTTGCTGGCTAATACCTAGATGGGTTTGCAGTGGTTTAATTTGATAAAGCGGCTGGTTAGTATCGTCGCGCTTACCTCTCGTATTAGTAACATTAGCGTGTAACTGCCAATTACCTAATTGCTTAGATTCATAAATGTTGGCTGTTAAATCTATTTTTGCACCATACAAAATAGCATCTACATTAGTAAACTGAAAAATGTTACGCGCTGTATTGTCTAAATCATAACTATTGAAGCTTCTTACAATATCAGCATCAATATAGTCACTCACATCTGTATACCAAACATTGGTGCTTAATCGCCAACGGTCATCTTTAGCCGATTTAATATAAGTAGCACTTATTGTATGCGCTGTTTCAACGTCTAAATCAGGGTTACCAATATAGCCATTACCATCGCCATACCAACCAATCATGGTGGTTGCCATGGTGCTTACACCCCAACTGTATCGCTCGTATAAATTAGGCGCTCGGTTTTTTCGGGCAAGACCAAGTTGCAGCTCATCATAATTTGTTATTTGGTAGTTAATTAATAAGTTAGCATCAACTATGGTGTCGGTTTTATCTCTGTCGCCAGCATTAAAGTTCTGTGCAGCGATGGTATTATCTGTAGACGTATCGCTCATGGTCATACTTTTCATACTACTCATGTCGCTCATATCGTCCATATCCGTCATGCTCATACCATAGTTGTAAGATTGAACCTCTCCAACGTGGGTACTAATACTTTCAATGCGTACGCCTGCGTTTAACCATAACTTTGTATTTACTTGGCTCTCAAATTCAGCAAATGCCGCTATTCGTTCTCGTTTACCGTTATTAATATTTACGTAATCGTCTGGTCCCATCTTGGTTGAGCCTTCAATACCTGGCCACCAATCATCAATGCTGTAATTATAATATTCTTGACCGAGTAAAATACTGCTGTTTTTATCAAGCGCAATACGCCATTTTAGCTGCGTACTTATATCTTGTGCATCAGTTTTCATTGGCATCATGCCTGTTTTTTCTTCACTGAAAAAACCCATTTCGTGCTTTACGCTATACCAGTTAACTTGCCCTTCAAGCTCGCTGTTTTCAAAGGAGCGTTTGTATTGAGCTATTGCACCGTAACTGGTGTTATCGGTCATATCCATATACTGATTTGCAAATCCCTGATACGGGATTTTTTGATGCGTTAGCTTTATAACTAATTGCTGTTTATCATCGTGCATAGCTGCGGTTAAACTATGATTTTGTGCTCGATACAATGTATCTAATACTACATCGCTGTTACCGTCCTCATAACTATCTGCGTCACTAAACGAACCCTGATAATTAAGGCTAAACGTGTCACTTGCTAAACGTACACCAACGCCAAGTTTACGTCCGCTATCAACGCTACTGTACTTTGCTGACACATAACCTGAGTGCCAACCTAATTCATTGCTATCGCTATACTGTGGTGAAATAGAATTAACGCTTATTACACCGGCAATATTATCGCCGCCCGCGCTTACTGGCGACACGCCTGCAACCACATTGTAAGACGTAATTTGATTAGCCGAGATATACGAAAGTGGCGGGTTCATATGATTAGCGCATGCAACGGTTACATCTGCACCATCAACTAACACTTTAACTCTGTCGCCCATTAAACCATTTAAAATAGGTAAGTTAGATACGCCGCCCGCTGCTGAAAAATCGACACCTAAATCACTTAATAACGATTCTGACGAACCAAGTGCTAAATGCTTATTTTGAGCATGTCCGTGTACTTCAATCACTTCTAAAGGCGTATCGTCGGCAAATGCAAAAGGAGATAGCACACCGCTAATAAAAAGTGCGACAGGCGTTAGTAAATATGTTTTTTGAGTTTTGCTTTTATAAACCATTGTTAATTTATGCCACTGTAATAATTGGCGTAATTATAGTGTGAGTTGCAAAAGCAAAAGCGCGACATATTGTCGCACTTTATCAATTTAAAATGTTGTTAGGTGTGTTTGAGCACATAAGAAGGCAGCTTTAAACATAGGAACATGCAATTAACTAAGTATTTAACTTAGCTACCGTTTGAGAAACAATATCGGCTCCACGTTCAATCTCTTTAATGACCTCAGACACATTAGCAATAAGCTCTCTTCCTTGTTTTGATGAGTCTGAAACTGACGTTATTTGCTTTGATATATCATTAGTGAGCTCTTGGTTATTTTTAACAACACTTGCTATTTCATTAGTAGAGCGACTAGTGCTGGCTGCAAGCTGCCTTACTTCATCAGCTACTACAGCAAAACCTCGACCATAATCACCAGCACGCGCTGCTTCTATTGCGGCATTAAGTGCCAGTAAATTAGTTTGATCCGCAATGCTGCTAATTGTCGAAACAATGGAACCTATGACCGCAGACTGTTCATTAAGATTTTTTATTAAATCTACCGATTTAAGTACTTGGCTTACAATGGCGTCGGAGTTCGCTATAGAACTTTGTAGTATTTCAGAGCCTTTTTTAGCGGTTGTAGCAGTAGCTACCGCCGATTCATGTGCTATTGCAGCGGCTTCTGTCACTGCACTGTTATTATTAATTCGATCGGTAATATTTGATGCAAACTTAATTATTTTAATTACATTACCTTTGCTATCTAAAATTGGGTTATAAGTTGCTTCTAACCAAATTTCTGAACCGTCGGCGGCAATACGTTTAAATTTTCCTGACTTAAACTGCCCCTGCGCTAATTCACTCCAAAAGCGTGGGTTTTTCTCATAAAACAATTTAGTACAAAACATTTTATGATGCTTGCCTACAATGTCTTTTAAGCTATAACCTATTGTTGCTAAAAAGTTTTGGTTCGCCTTTAAAATATTACCCTCTGGGGTAAACTCTATTGTAGCCAAGGCTTTGTCGAGTGCATTTGCAATAGCTTCTTGCGCTTTTCTTTGTATGTAACTGTTTGTAATATCAGAGGTTATTTTAATAACTTTGGTGACTACGCCGCGCTCTTCTACAGGAAAGTAAGTTGCCTCAAGCCAAAGCTTATCGCCATTAGCTTTGTACCTTAAAAACGAGCCTGCTTTAGAATTCCCTGCTTTCAATGCTTGCCAAAATTGACTATATTCGTTTGACTTTGCATATTCAGGTTCGCAAAACATACGATGATGCTTACCAATTATTTTCTCTTTGCTATACCCAATCGTTTTTAAAAACAACTGGTTTGCGTCTAATATTATTCCATCAGGTGTAAACTCTATATAAGCAACGTGCTTATTAATTGCCGATAAAATAGATTGTTTTTGAATTAATTGAAGCTCCATTTCTTCAATTTTTGCGTTTCTTTTAGAAATACCAAACATATAAAAACCTTAAGGAGTAAATTAGTACAAAAATTAGCAAATTAATGTGATATCAATATGTAGCTGTACTGTAAATATAAGCTTTAAATAACCTTTCGGCTAATATTTAATATCTTATATATATATGCTTTATAAATAGTTTTTTTATTTTATAAATGTTAAGTAGTATTTTCTTCTAATTAACATTTTAAAAACCTAATAAAACCACTAATTTATGCATGACTCTGTACTTTTTTTAACTTAAAATAGCGCCCTCACAGACTACCCTCTCACACCAAAATTTAAGCATACACATAATATGTCCTATTCAAGATCTATTGTGCAGTTTCATTTTTAAAATTAAACCTTAAGGGATCATCTATGACATCAGATGTAACGTCGGCATCTAGTCAACTTAACAGAACCGCTATTTTACTCGTATTAGCGCTAGGCACATTTATTTTAGGATTATCTGAGTTTTCGATGATGCCTATGCTGCCACTAATTAGCGAAACATTTGGCTCAACGCCATCACAAAGTGGCTATGCAATTAGTGCTTACGCCATTGGTGTTGTAGTGGGTGCCCCTATTTTAATGCTTACCACTGCTAATATGAGAAAGCGCAAAGCATTGCTCATATTTATAAGCTTAATGTTTGTCTCAAACGGATTAAGCGCGATGGCAACGTCGCTTGAGCAACTTGTAATATTTAGATTTTTAAGTGGTTTACCTCATGGTGCATATTTTGGCGCGGCTATTTTATTAGCATCGGATATTGCCCCAAAAGGTAAGCGTGCTAGCTTTATGTCTAAGGTGTTTATGGGTTTAACTGTGGCCACTATTGTTGGTGTGCCTGTTGTAACACTTGTGGGTCAAAACCTTAGTTGGCGGTACTGTTTAGCCGGCGCTGCAGTGCTTGCATTTATTGCTTTTATTTTTGTTTACAAAGTAGTACCAAATATAGATAACGCTAAGCCTTCTAACTTACTAAACGAGTTTGGCGTACTTAAAAACAAACTGGTTTGGTCTATTTTGGGTATTGTAATTATTGGCTTTGGCGGGGTGTTTTGTATTTATACTTACATTGCCGACACCATCTTAGTGGTAACAAAAACAGCCCCATATACTATTTCTATCGCAATGGTAATGTTTGGTATTGGTTGTACGCTCGGTAACTATGTACTGGGTAAAGCTGCCGATAAATCAGCAATTAAAACGACTGGCCTTGCGCTTGTATGTACCATTGTATTTGCCTTTGCTTATGTAACGGCAAGCCATAATATTTGGGCTCTTTATGCAGTGATCTTCTTTATTGGTTGCAGTGTGGGTTTGGCAACACTTATTCAAACGCTATTAATGGATGTTGCTCCAGAAGGTCACGCTATGATCGGTGCTCTTGTACAGTGCGCATTTAATACCGCAAATGCTATAGGCCCGTGGGTCGGCGGAATTGCAATAGCGCAAGGTGCGGAACCTAATCAAACAGGTTACGTAGCAGCTGCATTATTTTTAGGTGGTTTGGGTATGTGGCTACTAAGTTACTTACAACTAAACAAACAGCAACCAACAGCGCAAACCGCTGGTTAATCTATACTTTAAATAGTAAATACAAAAAGAGCCGCTAACTAGCGGCTCTATTATTTTTAATTTACCTAGTAAATTAAGCGCTTAACGATGCCATATCAATAACAAAGCGGTATCGTACGTCAGAGCGTTCCATACGCTCATATGCTGTGTTAATTTCGTCAATGTTGATCATTTCGCACTCAGGTAGCACGTTATTTTCACCACAAAAGTCGAGCATTTGTTGCGTCTCTGCAATACCACCAATAAGTGAGCCTGCAATACGACGGCGACCCATTAATAATGGTACCGTGCTTAGCTCATCTACAGGGCCAACTTGGCCTACAATAACTAAAGTACCATCCACATCAAGTAGTGGTGTGTAAATAGATAAATCATGTTTTACAGGTACCGTATCTATAATGACGTCAAAGGCAGATTGCGAGTCTTTCATTTCGTCATCATTAGATGACACTAAGTAGTGCTGAGCACCCAATTTAACCGCATCATCTTTTTTAGACTCACTACGGCCAATTACCGTAACGCTTGCGCCCATTGCAACTGCATTTTTAACGGCCATATGGCCAAGTCCGCCTAGACCAACAACACCAACACGGCTGCCTTTTTTTACGCCCCATTTATGAAGTGGCGAGTAAGTAGTAATACCTGCACAAAGTAGCGGTGCTACGCGAGAAAGGTCTAAATTTTCTGGTACGGAAAGTACGAATTCTTCGCGTACAACAACATGTTTAGAATACCCACCTTGGGTCATTTCACCACTAATGCGGTCTTTGCCTGCGTAAGTACCAATCATACCTTCGCGGCAAAATTGCTCTTCGTCGTTATCACATTGATCGCAGCTTTGGCACGAATCAACCATACAACCAACAGCAACCGTGTCGCCTTGCTTGTATTTTTTAACGTCGCTACCTACCGACATAACTTTACCAACAATTTCATGCCCAGGTACTAATGGGTAATCACTGCCACCCCAATCATTTCGTACGGCGTGTAAATCTGAATGGCACACACCACAGTATAAAATTTCAATTTCTACATCGTTATTTCGTAAATCGCGGCGCTCAAAAGAAAATTCTGTCAATTCAGAACCTTGGCTTTTTGCTGCATATCCTACTGTCTTCATAATAACTCCATAGTGGTTAAAAATTTAAATCATCAACAGCATAGTACATAGCCTGTGAATAGAACCTGACAATATAAAATAGGCACAAAAAAAGCCCAAACAGTGTTTGGGCTCAATCATTAGTACTAGGGCGCTAAATTTAGTTATTTTGCAAGTAAGCTATTTAATTCATTAATAATTGAATGAATGCGCTCTGCATTTTTTCCTAAATCACTACGCCCTACTCGCGACTTACTACGAATATCAACAAAACGTTGGCTGCCTTCATCTTTAATACGAATTACCACATCGTCTTTAAAACCAAACCACGTTGTTGTATCGGTAGCTTCCACAATACCTGTAGCCGTATTTGCACTTACCAATGCAAAGCCAAGATTTTTAACTGCTTGTTCGCTTGCTGTCATTAAATCGGCTTTAGATTGTGCAAAGCTTAACGTTACCAGCTCCGGGTATGCTTTGCGTTGCTGTACTGCCGTTTCTTCACCCGCGTATTCTACTGGGTTAGATGCATTTGCACGTAGTGGTGCAATTGCTACAAATTTTGGTGGATTAACTAAATCAGTTGAAATGTCATGAATTGCCGGTACACCTTCAGCCTTGTTCATCATATTAAGTGGCATAGCAATAGCCACAACCGAAAATACAAGTGCAATAACACCACTGCTTAGCGTTAACGTTTTACGCATAAATAACGCTTGTACTATAAGTAGCACCAATGCAGCGCCACCAGCATAAACGCCAAATTTAAACCCCGTAAACGCAACACCTAATTCTACAATACCAAATTTATACAAAGGCCCTGGCAGTATTACAAGTAAAAAAGCGATTAAACTAACTAAGCTCACTAAAACTTTCATTTTATGATTCCTATATTGTGTGTGATTTTTATTATTAAAACAGATAAGCACTATTAACCAGTAGCTTATACTACTAACAAGTGCTTTTAGATTACTATTAGCGACTAATTACACAAAAAAGTCCAATGTTGTGTGATCAAAGTTACTCAAGTTTGGAAAAATATCAACAAGCTCAGAGCTTGGCACACCAAACCACTGAGCCAATGTGGCAAAGTACTGCTCATTTGCAACACTTGGAATTAAACGCCCGCCACCGGTATCTTGTGGGCCATCCAAATGTTGAGTTAGTAGCTCGCCATATATATTGCCGCCTTTTACTGCGCCGCCCATTACTATTTGGTTTCCTGCCCAACCATGATCAGTGCCATCGCCATTTGAGGTCAACGTGCGACCAAAATCAGACATAGTAAACGCAGTCACTTTATCTGCCATATCAAGCTCTTTCATCGCGCTATCAAATTCACTTAACCCTTGAGCTAACGTATTTAATAAAGCAGGGTGCGTTGTTAATTGGTTATCGTGCGTATCATACCCCCCCATAGAAACAAAAAACACTTGGCGCTGAGTGCTCAATTTTGCCTGTACGCTAATTGTTTTAGCTACTGCTGCAAATTGCTCACTAAGGCTATTATCGCTAAATGGGGTAATAAGTGCAGGCGCGCTTTCTAACGCGCTGTTCATTGCTTGAGTGTTATTTATCGCACTTGTTAAGCCATTGGCATAAGCTGTACTTAACGGATGGCTCGTATTGCCTAGTAAGCGGTTCATAATAGAAGTTACGTGCTCGCTACGAGGTTGATACCCTCCAAACGCGTTAATACTACTAATGCCACTTTTGTTAAGCGCAAATGCATTGCTAGCACTTCCCGTTTGCCATAAATTAGTACCGTCGAGTGATACATTAGCTGCAAACTCATCTTGTAGCTCTAAACGTTCTAAAAGTCGTGCGCCCCACCCGCTATTAAGTGATTGTTTTTCTCGACCATACATCCATGCAGCTTGCTGATCGTTATGCGAGAACAAATGCTTAGGCAAACCTATTGTTTTATTTTTATAGTCACTCAATGTTGTGGGAGCGAGTAAAGTACCTACCCCACCTATAAATGCTAAATTTTGAGATTCAAACACATTTTGTATAGGTTCAAGTGAAGGATGAATACCGACTCCACCGGCAAACTGGCTTTTAATACTTAACTCAAGTGGGCTTTCTACCGCTAGGTTCTGCCTACTTTGCTCGTAAACACTACGTTGCTCGCCTTCAAGCGGAACTAGCATATTTAACGAATCATTCCCTCCGTATAAATACACACACACTAATGCTTTGTAATCACCTAGCTCAACTGCATTAGTCGCTCCAGTTAATGCTTGTAATTGCAGGCTCGTTAACGCGGCAGCCGATACACTGCCTTTTACACATAACGACAAAAACTCTCTTCTATTAATGCTCATTATGCGCTCCTAATACTGCACGTTAAATTCAGGTGAAATAGCAATCATATATAATAAATACGAAACCCGTTCACGGTATTGCTCTTCATTAAAATAGGCATCTAAATCAAGTAACGCTTGGCGCGTGTCACTGCTCATTGCGCCTGCAAAATATAACGTGTTGTACTGAGCTAATAGCGCGCTAACACCGTTTTTCTCTAAAAAATTCATGTCGTCTTGAACATAAATATAAATACTATTTGAATTTAAATCACTGCGCGCTTCTGCGGTACTCCATACTAAGCTTGCGTAAAGCGCGTTCATGGTGCCAATCAGTGTTGCGTCGTTTGCTATTTGTAATTCTGGTGCAACAATACCTTCATTTCGCAAAGCTGCGGTTTGATAATCAGGCCTAAAAAAGTTAAATACTGAAGCCGATTGCATGGGTCCTTGTCCGTAGCTATTTATTAAATTCCATGTTTTATAATAACCCGCTGGCGATTTAGCATCGAGATTTCGCCAAAACTGTACAGTTTTTAAAATAGGCTCTTTAATTTTACCTTGGTAATTAAGCACTGAGCCAAAATGCCGCGCTTCATCATCTAAATAAATAGCCTTTACTACCGCCGCTAAATCGCCGCGTACACCAGCGCCGTTATCAATAAATACATTAGCTACTCGCTCAACATATTGGGGGGTTGGGTTTGAGGTAATTAATCGCTGAATAAGCTGTTTGCTAATAAACGGCGCAACATTTTGATGATTAAATAAATTATCGAGCGCTATTTGCAATGACTCTTCTGCTGCATAACCTTGTGGTATAACCTCACCGTTTAGTAAGGTTTTTTGTTTACTAGAATGGTACTCGTCAAATGCTTCCATTGGCTTAATATAATCACGACTTTTACGCTTAAATGTTTCACTATCGGCAAACGCCCAACCAGTAAATACGCGTGCAAAACCCTCTATTTCTACCTGTCCGTAAGTGGCAATGGTATTACCTTGTGCATCAAGCTTGGCGCTGCCATCTAGATTTAGTTCTTCAAGGCCAATAGTAAATAACTGCATTACTTCACGTGCGTAATTTTCGTCTGGGCGAATATTAAGTGTATCGTCTGCTTTTTCGTTACCCAAATGGCTTAAATAAGTTCCCATAATAGGCGAAAGCGTGACATCTTCGAGTAAGTCACGATAATTACCAAAGGCATGCTTTAGTAATAAATCGTAATAAGTGATCATGCCCTCAGGTTGCCCTCTTAAGGCACTGTTCTCATCCGACACCACTAATATTTCACTTAACGCAAATGCAACACGTTGACGGAGTTGATCGTCACTTTGCATTACTGCTTTCCACCATGCATCTATGCGGCTTATGTATTTAAAGTCGTCATCGTCATTTAGCTTTACTAAATAATCACGGTGATAATTAATAGGTAGCGCTATTTGTTTATCAAGCCATTGCTGCTCGCTTAAACCTTGTGCGTTTTGTATTTCACTAAGCTTAGGCCCCATTGTTGCTTGGTGTAGTAACCGTGCGGCGCTAATCTCATCCATATTATTGCGCGCTATAAAGCTCAGCGTTTTTACACTGCTTGCTCCTTCATTGTCGGTTGCTGTGACCGAAAAAGCGTAATTAACAGGCTTATAACTTTGCGCATTTAGCAGTGTTACTGAGGTGGTTACTGCCTCTAAAGGCCCGCTAATTAGTTCAGGCCCTTGCGTTTGTTGCCATACAACCGATGTAATAGTGCCGTCTTTATCACTGGCTGTTGCTGTTAGCTCAATTGTTTGGCCCTTACTTAATTCACTAGGAATATCAGCGACTGACAAAATGGGGATTTTATTTCCGTTAACGGTTGGCGTATCATCTGAGCCTGAACCACCGCAAGCGCTTAGTATAAAAACCGAGCTTGCGATCAGAGCAAATTTATAATGCATGTAAAGTCGTCATCATTTGTTAATTAAAGTACGTTAGTGTGTACCGAGTTTGATGCATTTATTGAAACACAAAATTTACAATTTAACTCTTTATTTTTTGTAACCGAATCATGAACGCCCCATTAATAATGCACTAGCTGCAGGGGTAAACAGCCAGAGCTTTATTATTTATGAAAACAGAAATTCGCTATTGTTTTGAATCTTCACAAGTTGCTAACCGGTTTTTACACGAGCTGAAAGACTGGCCGGTTAACGATGTAAAAACACGACTTTTTAATGGCGGCGATAGTGTAAAAGTGACATACGAATACGACGAAAGTGGTTTTGATTACACCTTAGCCGAGCTCGACGACCTAGCAGAAAAGCATGGCGGAAAAGAAGTTTAAATTAAGTAATAACAATAACTAAAGGCAATCTAATGAAAAATAAAGTGTTAAGTTTATTTACAGTAATATATTTAGCTTTTAGCTTATTAAGCCATGCTGAACCGATTAAAACAAAACCTTTTAGTATTGGTGAAACCTTTACCTTTAAATCAACCACGCTTGAGCAGCAACGCACTATAAACGTTTACTTGCCTAATAGTTATGAGCAATCAAGCGATAAGCGTTACCCTGTTATTTACTTACTCGATGGCTCAAAAGATGAAGACTTTATTCATATTGCAGGACTCGTACAGTTTGCCTCTTTTTCGTGGATAAATCATATACCCGAAGCCATTGTTGTGGGTATAGAAAATATCGACCGCAAACACGATTTTACATCACCGAGTAATAACGCTCTCGATTTAAAAGGTTTACCAACGCATGGTGGCTCAAAAAAGTTCATTAGTTTTATAAACGACGAACTACGCCCACTGATCAATAAAACTTACCATACTAACTCAACAAACACTTTAATTGGTCAGTCGTTAGGCGGCCTATTAGCTACCGATATTTTGTTTAATCACCCTGCAATGTTTAATCATTACGTAATAATTAGCCCAAGCCTATGGTGGGCCGATAATGAATTACTAAATGGCCCTTTTGAGCCAACTACCTTTCCTCAATCGGTTTATATTGGAGTGGGTAAAGAAGGTGAGCTAATGGAAGGTTTAGCAAAGCAATTACATAAAAAAGTAGCGCCTATTCTTAGTAGTAAAAGCCAAGTACAATTTGGCTATTTTGAAAACCTAGATCACACTGAAACACTACATTTAGCGGTATACGATGCTTTTAAAAAAATGAACTATCATCCCGAATAGTTAAGTATGAATAGTTAAATATAAATAACTTCATATATAAAAACGCCAATAATGCACTGCATCATTGGCGTAAAACTATATTGTAACTAACAAAATAAAATTACTCTTCTACAGAAAACTCTACTTTTGATGAAGATGAACTCGCAAGATCCAATACTTCATAATAATTTAAGCCATCAATTTTTTTACCAATAATAAAGTAATTCACTTCATTCATCATGGTAGGGTCGCCTATTATATCTTCTGCGCTTTGCACGTCAGAAAACTGAATTGACATTAAGGCACCTAAAAAGCGCATTGACTCTTGAGGTTGTAATGCCTTTAAAACTTTATTAACTCCTGCCTGAGTTGATTCAGGCGTGGAGCCATCAAACCTAAAATCACTTTTTGTACTAACACATGCACTAAGCATTAATATTGATAATGCGATAAGTAAATGTTTCATAAATATATTCTTATTAGTTATTCGTGATACTTGCGGATCATCGCCACTTTGCCGTTTTCAATTTCGATTACTTCCATCATTACTGATGTATATTCTATTGATTGCTGATTTTGCGGATGAACACCTTTTACATCGTTTTTATAACGAATAGCAAAGCCTGTATCGTTAAACACAAATGTATTAAGCAGTGTGCTTTCAAACAATGTGTGCGCACCTAAGTAAAAACTCATACCTTTGCGCATTTGCTTTTTACCATCTAGAGTACGTGAGTCATCCGGTTGATACGGAATATGCTGATTGCCAATATCATCGGTTAACAATACAAGGTAAGCCTCAAGCTCTTTAGCACCTGCGTTAGGTGCTTGTGTGGCGGTCATTGTTTTATAGTACTGCTGCGCAAACGCATTTAAGTCGAGTGGCTTTTCAGCATAAGCCGAAAAAGCAGTTACCAAAGCCAAACCTAACGTTAAAAGTAGCCTCATTACTTATTCCCTGTAGTTAAAAATATTGATTTATTTACAGGTACACTATATTAATGCGCTCAATAATAAAACAAGTAACTTTAAGTAATTAATACCAATTGCATTAAATTAGTGTTCATTATAGCGCTAAGAAAATAGCGTAATAACAAGGCAAAAATTACGACATATAGTTGTTCTATATGAATAATTTTTAACGCAGTGAGTGCGCTATTTAATACGATAAAATGATCATGTTTTTAATAAAATTGGTATAAAATCTACATTTTTCTCTTTACTCTGTTGGTTGCAACGCTGTTGGCAGGGTCGTCTGGCCAAAAATGCTTAGGGTAACGACCTTTCATTTCCTTTTGCACATCGCGGTAACTGCTAGCCCAAAAGTGGGCTAAATCTTGAGTAAGTTGCAATGAGCGTTTACCTGGCGATAGCAACTCCATAAGCAGTGGCAGTTTACCGTTGGCAAGCATAGGCGTACTGGTCAAGCCGTAAACTTCTTGCATACGCACGCTTAGCTTTGCGGGGCCATCAAGCTGGTATTCAATTTTTATATTTGAGCCACTTGGCACCGTTAAGCGCAGTGGTAACAGTGCTTTTAAAGCTGTTTGTTGTTGCCAATCAAAACAGTTTTGTAATGCTTCAAAGTAGTTAAACTTTTTAAGCTGCGTGAGCGTTTTAATATCTTCTAAAAATACGCCTAGCCACTGCGCTGCATTTAGAATACGTTGTTGCTCGTTTATTTGTGGAAATTTATCGGGCAATAACTTACTTGCCAAGCTCATGCGTATCAGCAATTGCTGCGCATCAGGTTGCTCGTTAAATAATGCAAAACCGTGTTTAGTAAATAAGTTAAGCCACGCTTTGGCACGCTCGCTTTTGTCTAGTTTGTGTTTACTAGGCTGGCTGGTAAGCGTTATAGCACCAAGCTTCACTTCATCTTGATGAATAAAGCGTGCGGCTTTTTCGTCAAATTCGCAGCGAGTTAATTCACTAAATAAATGCGGTAAAAATTCTTGTAACTCAAATGGGTTAAGCGCGGTGGCTGCAAATATACGCCCGCCTTTGTGCCCGCCCATGGTTGCTATCGCTAAGTAGTCGTCGTTGTGCCAATAATTGCTATTAAGCTCAGCCCCTGCACCATTGGCAAGTAAGTAACCATTACCGCGCTTTTTAGCAATACGATCGGGATAAGCAAGTGCCACCAGCAAACTTAAATGTTCTGTATTTAAATCAGCATTTGACTCTTTTACTTTTAAACGGCTTTGCCAATATTTTAGCTGCTGCTTAAATACCGGATGTGGTCGTTGCTGTTGGTTATGCAACGCTAAACTCAACTCGTTTGCACTGTTTACTCGGCTCTCAAGTAATGCCACTAAATAAATAGCGAGCCTAAAAATACCAGGGAGTTGGTCATCAAGTATTTGTGCTTTTAGTAGCATATGCGCCAAACGAATATCAGCACCAAAACCTAACATTTTACTGCCAAGCGGTGTGAGCTTACCCTTGCTATCAATAGCTTCTAGCATGTTGAGCAGGTTACTTGCTTGCTCGCATTGTTGCTCAGTAGGCTTATCAAGTAGGGTTAGCTCATCAATACTGGCTCCCCACTGCTTTGCCTCAAGCATAAGTTGGCTTATGTCTGATGTGAGTATTTCGGGATTGTCGTGGCTATTACGTCGCTCAAAGGTTTGCTTTGAGCCAATTCGATAAACAATGCCCGGCTCTATTCGCCCTGCACGTCCTGCTCGCTGCACAGCAGAAGAGCGCGATATACTTTGTGTTGTGAGCTCTGTGACCCCTGTTTTTAAATTAAAGGTCGCTGCACGGCGCTTGCCGCTGTCAATTACAATGCGTATGCCTTCAATAGTTAAACTGGTTTCGGCTACATTGGTGGTAAGCACTACTTTGCGCATACCGTTT
Organism: Pseudoalteromonas sp. NZS127_1; assembly: GCF_015864295.1. Classification (NCBI taxonomy): domain Bacteria; kingdom Pseudomonadati; phylum Pseudomonadota; class Gammaproteobacteria; order Alteromonadales; family Pseudoalteromonadaceae; genus Pseudoalteromonas; species Pseudoalteromonas sp. NZS127_1. The sequence goes on from NZ_JADYXO010000009.1 coordinate 113,408, forward strand.
GGTGCAGGAGCAATAGCGGCTTGCTGATTAGCTTTATCTTGCTCGCCAAATAGCGTTGCTACAGTGCAGTTACTGGGTAAATCGCTAAGTGCTTGCTGCACCCGTAGTATTTCAAATTGCCCGGGTAAAAATACCAATGCACTGCCTGTTTGCTCATTAAGCGCTTGTTTTATTATGCTAGGAATTGCATCAAGCCAGCGGCTTTCATCTTTTATGGGTATGTAGACTTCGTCTATTGGGTAACTGCGACCGCTCGATTGAATTACAGGGCAATCAAAAAACGCAGTGTAACGCTCAGTATCTAGCGTTGCCGACATAAGCATGATGGTTAAGTCTTCACGCAGTGCACTTTGGGTCTCGAGCGCAAAGGCAAGTGAGGTATCGGCTGCAATTGAGCGCTCATGAAACTCATCAAATATAAGTAAATCTATGTCGCTTAATTCAGGGTCATTTTGTAGCATGCGTGTAAGCATGCCTTCGGTGACTATTTCGAGGCGCGTATTAGCGCTTACTTTACTCTCGCCTCTAATCCGCAAACCCACACTTTGCCCAACACTCTCGTTTTGGCACTTTGCTAAATAACTGGCAATATTACGTGCAGCTAAACGGCGAGGCTCTAGCATCACAATGCGTTTAAAATGCCCATCGCGCATTAGTTGTAGTGGTAACCACGTAGATTTACCAGCACCAGGCGGCGCTTGTAGTAACGTAATTGGATTACGTTGTAATGTAGTAACGAGTTGTTGATATATGTCTTGAACCGGCAGCACAGCTATTTACCCTAAATTGCTTTGCAGGCATTGTAACAAAAAACCAAAGCCTAGCTGCGATTGATGTTTATTAATAATTGCTATTAACTACCGGATACCATTCTAATTCGATCAGCCGGTACGCGTAATTGCTCCATTAAGTAAGTTTTAAATGAGGCTTCGTAAGGCTGCTCATCAACCGCTTTTTGCATGCATAACAACCATGCACCGCTTTCATCAATGCCTACATGTAAATGTTTGTGCGCTTGAGGAATATTTATACTGCCAAAATGCTCAGCGTATAATTTAGGGCCGCCTAGCCAGCCCGACAAAAAGTAAGCGAGCTTTTTACGCGATGCCGATAAATTTTTTGAGTGCATGCCCCTTATATGCTCAGCCTCTTTTAAAGTTTCCATATTATCGTAAAACGCATTCACCAGTTGTGTAATACCTGCTAATTCACCTGCCATTTTGTACGAGTAGTCGCCCACTCCGTATTCATACGTTTTAGTATTCATAACTCACTCATGTTAGCTACTTTGTTTAATACCTGCATATTAGCTTAAAACAAAAATTTAAGAATGAGTTACATCAAAGCTGCGTAACTTATGTCAGCAATAATTACAGACCGCTCTGTATATTTTTTAAGGATGTGCTCACAACATTAATAATTACTGCCTCAATAAAAACATAACACGATGATTATAAATGAAAAATAAATTTTTAACTTGTTGGTACACACCTTGCTCCTTTTATACTGAACGTTAATTAAATCTAAGTAAGGAGAAACTTATGAACAGCGATCGTATGAAAGGTAATTGGAACGAACTTAAAGGTAAGGCTCAACAAAAATGGGGCGATCTTACTAACGACGATTTAGATAAAATTGAAGGTAGCCGTACAGAGCTAGTTGGCAAAATCCAGCAGCAGTATGGTAAATCTAAAGAAGAAGCAGAGCGTGAAGTTGATGAGTTTGAAAAAACTCACTAATCGCTAACTTCTAAAAAAACCGCCTTTTGGCGGTTTTTTTGTTTAAGCTGTAGTTATTTAGCTACGCTTTTAGCTGATCACCTATTGGTAACTGCCTAATGCGCTTTCCGCATGCTGCAAAAATAGCATTACATAATGCTGGCGCATAAACTGGTGTAGATGGCTCACCTACCCCTGCTGGTGGTGCATCGCTTTGTACAATTTCAACGTCAATCTCAAGCGGTGAGTCGCTCATACGCGGTACGCGATAGTCATGAAAATTGCTTTGCTGCACGCGGCCTTTATCAAAGGTAATACCGTCACTAATTGCAGTGGTAATACCGTAAATAGAGCCACCTTGGGTTTGATTTTTAACGGTGTCGGTATTTACAACCGTGCCCGCATCAATGGCAACCCACGATTTAATTACTTTTAAATCGCCAGCATCCGACACTTCTACTTCAACTACCGTCGCTACGTAAGTTAAAAAGCTTCTATGCGCTGCTATACCTAAACCTCGCCCTTTAGGAAGCTCTCGCCCCCACTTACTCATGTCAGCAACCTTTTCAATAACATGGCGTAGTCTGCCAATATCTAAAGGATAAACCGCTTTATCGCCGCCATAATTATCATATGTGGCATTTTGCTCAGTTACATCAAGGATTCGGCTTGGACCTATAGTTTCTAATAAATAGTCTTTTTGGTCGCGACCGGCTTTGTGCGCTGCTTCACCAATAAATGACTGAATAGCAAAGGCATGAAAAATATTTGATACAGAACGCATCCAACCAATTCGTGCTTTGGCTTGCGCATCACCGTTTTCTAACTTCATGTTAGGTGTGTTAATTGGGTTGTCGGTAAACCCTAAGCGCAGTTCAAAGCTCCCTGGCGTAGTTGCCCCTTCTGAAAAGGTCGAGGTGATCGGTGAAAACGCGGTGCGGTGTAAATAAGATTCTATTGCGCCATTTTTATCTAACGATGCTTCAATGTGCTGAGCCGAAACCGCATGGTAAAAACCATGCTGTATGTCGTCTTCACGCGTCCATTGCACACGAATGGGTTTGCCTACTTTCATTGAAAGGTAAGCCGCTTCTGCTGAGAAGTCAGGTTTTGACTTACGCCCAAAACCGCCTCCTAACATGGTAACGTGAACATTAATTTTGCTCTCATCCATGCCAAGCATTGCAGCCACTGTTTTCATATCGGCTTGTGGGTTTTGCGTAGCAGCCCATATATCAACACGGTCTTTGTTGTACATCGCTGTGGCACAAGGTGGCTCCATTGGTGCTTGAGCAAGATGCGGCGCGTAATAATCGGCTACAAGTTTATTGCTCGATTTAGCCAACACGCCCATGGCATCGCCTTTATCACGTATATTTGCCTGTGGAGTTTGTACTGTTTTTAATAATGACTTTTTAAATTCTTCTGAATTATAATCGCCATTTTTGCCATCATCCCACACGACTTTTAATGCTTTACGCCCTTGCCATGCAGCCCATGTGTTTTTAGCTATAATCGCAATGCCACCTTTTGGCTGAAACTGCGGTGCGCCTTTTGGTACAGGCATTTCAATTACATCTATAACGCCATTTATCGCTTTTGTAGCACTGGCATCAAACGACTTAACAACACCGCCTACTACCGGCGGGCGTTCAATTATAGCCACCAGCGCTTGTGGTTCGCGTACATCGGCTGCAAATATAGCTTTGCCTGTTACTAAATCTGCTAAATCTATGTGCGCCATGCCGGTATTAATATAACGCCATTCTTTGCGTGTTTTAAGTGTTAGTTTGTCAGCTTCTGGTGGCGTTATTGTAAGTGCTAAGTCGATTAAATCTTTATAAGTAAGCGATTTACCTGAGCTGTGTGTAACAACGTGTTGATTAGCAGTACAGGTTTGTGGATCAACTTTCCAATACTTAGCGGCAGCGTGCTGCATCATGTAACGCACACTTGCGCCCATTTCACGCAGGCGCTGCATATTGTAGCGAATACTGCGCGAGCCATCGGTATTTTGATCGCCGTATTTAGGGTCACCCTTACCCTGAATAACAATAACCTTATCCCACGCAGCTTCCATTTCATCGGCAACAATTTGTGCAATCGCGGTGCGAATTTGCTGACCCATTTCAGAGCGATGGCAGGTTATTTCAACCATGCCATCAGGGCGCAGTGCTATAAATAAGTTTGCGCGCTTTGCTTGCTCAGATGGCTGCTCTAAAACGCCAGCAAATGCCCTTGGCGCACTGCCAACAAAATAAGTACCGAGTACCAACGCACCTAGGGCACTCGTTTTTAAAAACTTACGGCGGGTTAAATCAAAGTATGTATTATTTGCTTCGCTCATACTTCTTCCCCTAGTTCATTTGGGTCAAAATACTGCACGCCCGCAATAGTTTTAGCAGCCGATTTAATCGCTTTATGAATACGCGGATAAGTGCCACAACGGCAAATATTGCCTGACATATTACTTACTATTTCATCGTCGGTTGGGTTTGGATTTGCAGCTAATAAGCTTGCTGCTTGCATCATTTGGCCGCACTGACAAAAACCACACTGCGGTACTTTATGCTCAACCCATGCTTGCTGCACTGGATGGTCGCCCTGCTCACTTAGCCCTTCAATTGTTGTAATTGAACGCCCTGCTGCTGCCGCTACCGGTAATACACACGAGCGTTGAGCTACTCCATCAATATGCACTGTACATGCACCGCACTGAGCCATACCACAGCCAAACTTAGGCCCGGTTAAATTCAATTCGTCTCGGAGATACCATAATACTGGCGTTGACGGATCGCCAGAAAACTCATGTTTATTACCATTAATGGTAAGCGTGATCATACTAAACTCCTTGGCAAAGCGCTTTTAAAGGACGGTTCCTTGTTGCGCGAGAACTATTTTAATTACTTACTACTTTTTAGCCTACCACTTAGATCTATTTTATAAAAATACTAATTATTAGAACGCTTAATTGTTAAAAACAGATCCACATTGTTTAATACACTAAAAATATACATTAATTAGCACTTACCACAGGCTCGTTTAACAACCGCTCATCGTCTTTATAAACTTCAAGCCAACCCGGTGGTGATGTATCGCAGCCAATAATGGTTACTTGTAGCACATAACTGTAACGTCCATTTTTAAACGTATAGTGATGATTCCCGCCGCTACCCTCAAATGTAATATCGCCATTTAGTAAAACCATATCAGGCTTGTCGCTTGGTTTTTTATTAATACCCCACACTGCATACCGATAATTATGACCCCCTAAATCATCAACACGAATATGGTAGTTAGCTGTTTTCCAATCGAGTACTGGTTTTTCAAAATTATTGATACTTGCGTGCAAGGATTGCTTACCTTGTTCGATTAAGCTTTTAGCAAGTGCCTGCTCTTTAGTATTTTGGGTATTTACAGCAATAATTTTACCGTCAGTATCTACCCACATAACGCCGTTATTTAGCATAATGCCGCGCCAACCAACTTTATCCCAATCGGTATTAATGTTTGAGGCGGCAATCGCTGCCACTAGCTCATCATTAAATACTTCATCAAAGCGGTTAATAAACTCAGCTTCATTTTTAATGTCAGGTATGGGGTACTGTCGTTTTAGCGGGTAATAAACAAGCGAAGCAATAGCTGCTTTATCGTTACCTTCAAAGGCAGCAATAACAGGCAAAACGCTCTCGTGATACTTTTGATCAAGCGCAAATGTGTTTGATGTAAAAAGTAAGGATAAGCACAGTAGAATGTGGCTTAGATATTTCATTTATAGTCCTTCAATTTGGGCTTTTATTATATTTCTAATACTTTGACCTAAAATCTTAGAACATACTTTTCTGCGTCGTAAGACAAGCTCGACAACTCATTTTCTAACTCGTTAACCCTTCTAGTTAATAGCATGATTTTTTCACTTTGCTCACTTTGTGCAGTAACTGTTTCGATAGGCTGAGCGTATGCCAATGATGTACTTGTAACCCATATAATAAAGCAAAGAATAAATTTCATTTTATTCCTTTAAGTTGTTTAAACTTCATTTAGTTATTAACCAAATTACGCTAATTGTGGTTGAGATAAAAAACCAGTATTTAGAGCTTCTCTTTGTTTATTAAAGCTCTTTCTTTGACTGCGGCTTGGCGAATAAAGAACATTATTACGCAGCTTGCAATATTTCCACCTATTAATAAGCTGAGTATTGCTAAAATAGTTATTTGATTAACTTTTCTCTTGGATACAGCCCATAAATGCCACAAAGCATAACTACAAAGGCCAAGCACTGCCAAAGCTAGCGCTAAGGGATGTACACTTCCTTTTTTGAGAACAATAAAAACCATCCCACCAGCAGCAACTAGTGAAAAAAGACATAGCCCGACCAGATAAAGCTTTACGAAAAAACCCAGAGTCGAAAAGCTAAATTCATGTTTAATTTTGTTTGATTGATTAATTTCTGCAGTCATAATATCCCTTATTGATAAAGTATAAAAAGCTTATCAAATATCATTTGAGGGAGGCCTCAAAATGATTTCCATTTCTTCACTCAATAATTTCATTTAATAAACTTATTGTAAACAAGTAATTACCTAAATTAAAAAAAGATATTAGATAGTGCTTTGTAATAAAAAAACGAGCCTAATTAGGCTCGTTTTTGTTTTACTGATAGCTGACAGCTAAAAACTGACCGCTTCAACCTTTGACTACTTCGCTATGATTCCGGCTCATACCCCAAGTTAGGTGATAGCCATCTTTCTGCCTCTGCGAGCGTCATATTGGTTCGCTTAGCGTAGTCTTCTACTTGATCGCGTTGTACCGCTGCTACTGCGTAGTACTTAGCCTCAGGGTGTGAAAAGTACCAACCTGAAACAGCAGCACCTGGCCACATGGCGTATGAGCTGGTGAGCTGCATGCCAATGCGTTTTTCGGTATCGAGTAACTGCCAAATTTTCTTTTTCTCGGTGTGCTCAGGGCACGCTGGGTAGCCTGGTGCTGGGCGAATACCTTGGTAGTTTTCGCGTATTAGCTCATCGTTTGCTAGGTTTTCGTCTGGTGCAAAACCCCAATACTCTTTACGTACTTTTTCGTGTAGGTATTCTGCAAACGCTTCTGCGAGTCTGTCGGCAACCGCTTTAATCATTATTTTGTTGTAGTCGTCTTGCTGTGCGTCGAACGCATTTGCCAAGTCGTCTTCTTCTAAACCGCCTGTTACAGCAAACGCGCCAAAATAGTCAGGTGTGCCTTTGGGCGCTATGTAGTCGGCTAGGCAGTAGTTAGCAAAGTCGGTTTTTTCGGTTTGCTGACGTAAATGGCATGAAGTAGTTAACAGCGTTTTGCGTGTTTCGTCTGTGTATATTTCTATGTCGTCCCCAACGCGGTTTGCAGGGAATAAACCAATTACGCCAAGTGGTTGCAAACTACCTGCTTTTTCAAGGTCGTCTAACATGTCGTTAGCGTCTTTAAATAAACTTTGGGCTTGCTCGCCTACGACTTCATCGGTCATTATGCGCGGGTACTTACCGGCAATTGACCACGTCATAAAGTATGGCGTCCAATCTATGTATTTACGCAAAGTGGCGATTGATACGTTTTTAAACTCGATCACGCCAAGCTTTTTAGGCACTGGTGGCGTGTAGTTATCCCAATCAAGTTGTGCTGCGTTATCGCGTGCGCGCTGGATTGTAACAGGCTTAGAACGTGGTTTTTTACGCGCTTGCTGCTCACGTACTTTTACATATTCCGCTTGTGTTTTAGCTAAAAAGGCAGGTTTTAGCTCTTTAGATAACAAGCTTGATACCACACCTACTGCACGGCTGGCGTTACTTACATACACTACGCCCTTGTCGTACTGTGGCTCAATTTTAACGGCAGTGTGCGCTTTAGAGGTAGTTGCCCCGCCAATCATTAATGGGAGTTCAAAGCCACGGCGTTTCATTTCTTTTGCTACATGCACCATTTCGTCAAGCGATGGAGTAATTAAGCCCGATAAACCGATAATATCGGCTTTTTCATCGATTGCGGTTTGCAGTATTTTATCGGCAGGTACCATTACGCCTAAGTCGATTACTTCGTAGTTATTACATTGCAGTACCACGCCTACAATATTTTTACCTATGTCGTGCACGTCACCTTTTACGGTCGCCATCACTATTTTACCGTTGGTTGAGCCTTCTTCTTTTTCAAGCTCAATGTAGGGGTCTAGGTAGGCTACGGCTCGCTTCATTACGCGCGCCGATTTAACCACTTGTGGTAAAAACATTTTACCTGCGCCAAATAAGTCACCTACCACGTTCATGCCGTCCATTAACGGCCCTTCAATTACGTGAATAGGTTTAGCTGCAGCGGCGCGGCATTCTTCAGTATCTTCATCTATAAAGGTAGTAATACCTTTTACTAGTGCATGCTCAAGGCGTTTTGCAACCGGCCATGTGCGCCATTCTAAATCTTCTACTCGCTCGGCTTGCGCCATACCCGAGTACTTTGGTGCAAGCTCAACTAAACGCTCACCTGCGCCGGGATCGGTATTAAGAATTACGTCTGTAACGGCTTTGCGTAACTCATCTGGTATGTCGTCGTAAACGGCAAGTTGGCCTGCGTTTACAATACCCATATCCATACCCGCTTGAATAGCGTGGTATAAAAACACCGAGTGAATAGCCTCACGTACTGGGTTATTACCTCTAAACGAAAACGATACGTTTGATACCCCGCCCGACACTTTACAGTGCGGTAAATTTTGCTTAATACGGCGTGTGCCTTCAATAAATTCTACGGCGTAGTTGTCGTGCTCTTCTATACCGGTGGCTACGGCAAATATATTTGGGTCGAAAATAATATCTTCTGGCGCAAAGCCAATGTCTTCTACCAATATTTTATAACTGCGCGCACATATTGCGAACTTACGGTCGGCAGTATCGGCTTGTCCGTCAGTATCAAACGCCATTACCACGGCGGCTGCACCAAAACGTTTTATTATTTTAGCTTGGCGAATAAACGGCTCTTCGCCCTCTTTTAGCGATATTGAGTTAACAATGGCCTTGCCTTGAATACACTTTAAGCCCGCTTCTATTACTTCCCACTTTGAGGAGTCGACCATAATGGGCACGCGAGAAATATCAGGCTCTGAGGCTATTAAGTTTAAAAACTTAACCATGGCGGCTTTTGAGTCCAACATGGCTTCGTCCATGTTTATATCAATAACCTGTGCGCCGTTTTCAACTTGTTCGCGGGCAACGGTTAGCGCGGCTTCAAAGTCTTCTTCCATGATTAGGCGTTTAAACATGGCCGAACCAGTTACGTTGGTACGCTCGCCAACATTGGTAAATACTGCTATTTGCTGTGTCATGTTGGCTCCTTAATTTAAGTTACAGGCTTCAAGGCCTGATAAACGCATACGTACTTCAAGCTCAGGTAAAGGCCGAGGTTTAACGCCTTCAAGCCCTTTTGCAAACGCGCGAATATGCGCAGGCGTTGTACCGCAGCACCCGCCTACTATATTAATAAAGCCCGATTTACCCCAATCGATAATTTCGGCTGCCATTTCAGGCGCTTCTAAATCGTATTCACCAAACTCATTAGGCAAGCCCGCATTAGGGTGTACCGATGTAAAGGTTTCGCACACGCGCGACAACTCTTCTACATATTGGCGCAGTAAATCAGGACCAAGCGCACAGTTTAGACCAATTGAAATAGGCTTAATATGGCGAATAGAATTATAAAATGCTTCGGTTGTTTGCCCCGAAAGCGTACGGCCAGAGGCGTCGGTAATAGTCCCCGAAATCATAACTGGTAATTTACGCCCTGCTTGCTCAAAGGCTTCTTCTACGCCAAACGAGGCGGCTTTTGCGTTAAGAGTGTCGAATATAGTTTCGATTAGTATTAAATCGGCGCCGCCTTCCATTAATGCAAGTGTTGATTCAATATACGCAGTAACCAGCTTATCAAAGGTGACATTTCGGTAACCCGGATCGTTTACGTCTGGCGAAATTGAACACGTTTTAGATGTCGGCCCTAAAACACCGGCTACGTAACGCGGTTTTTCTGGCGTTTTAGCACTAAATTCGTCGCACATTGCGCGTGCTAATTTAGCCGACTCTAGGTTTATTTCACGACTTAGGCTTGCCATGTCGTAATCTTCCATCGAAATAGTGGTCGAGTTAAACGTATTGGTTTCGATAATATCGGCGCCCGCTGATAAAAAACCACGATGAATATCAGTGATTAAATCGGGCTTGGTTAGGCTTAATAAATCGTTATTGCCTTTAATTAATACATGCCAGTCTTTAAAACGCTCTCCGCGATAGTCTTCTTCTTCTAGCTTATGATCTTGGATCATGGTGCCCATAGCGCCATCTAAAATTAAAATGCGTTCTTTTAATGCGGCGCTTATTTCGGCTTGCTTATTATTTGTAGGAGCGTTATTCGGCATAGTTGTTAGTCCTCACGTCTTGGCTAACTAAATTAATATCATACGGTGTGGTTTGGTACACGTAGTAATTTAACCAGTTCGAAAAAAGTAAAAAAGCATGGCTTTGCCACGTTTTTGAAGGTTGTTTGGTTGCATCATCATCCGGAAAGTAATTTTCGGGTTTTGGTGCATTAGGGCTTTTTTTACAATCGCGCTCGTATTCTGCTTTTAGCGAGTCGGCGTCGTACTCAGGATGACCGGTTATAAACACTTGGCTACCCGATTTATTTTTAAGTAAGTAAGCCCCTACTCGCTCAGAACCAGCCAGTACAACTAGCTCATCACAGGCGTTTATTTTATTTATATCAATGTGGCCGTAGCGTGAGTGCGGTACCAAAAAGGTGTCGTCGAATCCGCGAGTCAGTGCGCCGTGATCAAAGTAACATTGGTGGGTAAATACGCCACACAGTTTGTCGTCTTTTAAATCGCGCTTTAAATTGTAACGGTGATATAACGCTGCATGCGCTGCCCAGCACGAAAATAACGTAGAGGTAACGTGTTGCTCAGCCCAATCAATAATGACCTTTAGCTCATCCCAATACGCTACATCGTCGTATTCTAAATGCGCAAGTGGCGCGCCAGTTACTATTAATGCGTCGTAATTGTTGTCTTTAACCTCAGAAAAATAACGATAAAAGGTATCAAGGTGCTCTTCTGAGTTGCTACTACTGCGGTGAGTGTCGAGGCGCAGCAGCTCTACGTTTACTTGCAAAGGCGAGTTGGCAAGCAAGCGGATAAACTGAACTTCGGTTTCTACTTTATTAGGCATTAAGTTTAAAATAGCCAAACGCATTGGGCGTATTTCTTGCGTTTTTGCACGTGTTTTAGGCATTACAAATACGTTTTCTTGACGTAAACGTGCAATTGCCGGCAACTCGTCTTTTACTGTAATTGGCATACTTTACTCCTGCTCATAAAAACCGAAGCTTAATTATGAACTGAAAGTAAAAAATATCAACCTCTAGATGTATAGATGTCTAAATGAAATTTATTCATGATTTTATACTTTACTTACAAGCATGCTTTAGTGCTTTAAAACCCGCCATTCGTTGACTGTTTCACCTGTCAGCCACTACAATACAACATTGAAATTTTTATTATTATTTGAAGGCTTTCCTCCATGGTTTTACCTGATAAATTTATATTCTCGATGAGTCGAGTATCTAAGGTTGTGCCACCTAAGCGCACTATCTTAAAAGATATTTCGTTACATTTTTTTCCTGGCGCTAAAATTGGTGTGCTTGGTTTAAACGGTTCTGGTAAATCTACGTTACTACGTATTATGGCCGGTGTTGACCAAGATTTTGAAGGTGATGCACATCCTCAGCCTGGTACAAAAATTGGTTATTTACCGCAAGAGCCTGTTTTAGACGAAAGCAAAACAGTTCGTGAAATTGTTGAAGAAGCTGTTGGCGAAGTTAAACACGCACTTAAACGTCTTGACGAAGTGTATAACGAATACGCCATGGAAGACGCTGACTTTGACGCACTTGCAAAAGAGCAAGGCGAGCTTGAAGCTGTTATTCAGGCGCACGATGGTCACAACATTGATAACGTTTTAGAGCGTGCTGCTGATGCACTTCGCCTGCCAGAATGGGATGCTAAAATTGAGCACCTTTCAGGTGGTGAGCGTCGTCGTGTTGCTATATGTCGATTACTGCTTGAAAAACCAGACATGCTTATTCTCGATGAACCTACTAACCACTTGGATGCTGAGTCGGTTGCATGGTTAGAGCGCTTTTTACACGATTACGAAGGCACTGTTGTGGCGGTTACGCATGACCGTTACTTCCTTGATAATGTAGCTGGTTGGATATTAGAGCTTGACCGTGGTGAAGGTATTCCATGGGAAGGTAACTACTCTTCTTGGCTTGAACAAAAAGATGCGCGCTTACAGCAAGAACAAAAATCTGAAAAAGCACGTCAAAAATCAATTGCGCAAGAACTTGAATGGGTTCGTTCAAACCCTAAAGGTCGCCAAGCTAAGTCAAAAGCACGTATGGCTCAGTTTACTGAAATGCAGCAGTCTGATTACCAAAAACGTAACGAAACTAACGAGATGTTTATTCCACCTGGCCCGCGCTTAGGCGATCAAGTGCTTGAAGTAACGAATCTTCGTAAGAGTTTTGGCGATCGCGTTTTAATTGACGATTTAAGCTTTAGCATGCCAAAAGGTGCCATTGTGGGCATTATTGGTGCCAATGGCGCGGGTAAATCAACGCTGTTTAAAATGATCAGTGGTGAGCAAAAGCAAGACAGCGGTAGCATTACCGTTGGCGAAAGCGTACACCTTGCTACTGTTGATCAGTTCCGCGACGGTATGGACGAAAGCAAAACTGTTTTCCAAGAAATATCAGACGGCCAAGACGTACTAAAAATTGGTAACTTTGAGTTCCAAAGTCGTGCGTATGTAAGTCGCTTTAACTTTAAAGGTAACGATCAGCAAAAGTTTGTTAAAGACCTATCAGGTGGTGAGCGTAACCGTTTACACCTTGCTAAGTTATTAAAAGCTGGCGGCAATGTGTTACTACTCGATGAGCCAACCAATGACTTGGACGTTGAAACATTACGTGCGCTAGAGAACGCTATTTTAGAGTTCCCTGGTTGCGTAATGTGTATCTCGCATGACCGTTGGTTCCTTGACCGTATTGCTACGCACATTTTAGATTACCGCGACGAAGGTCAAATTAACTTCTTTGATGGTAACTATACTGAATACGAAGAGTGGCTTAAAAAGACACTAGGTGCAGCAGCAACTGAACCTAAACGTATTAAGTACAAAAAAATTGGTTAATATTTACTGTAGCTAATTTATTACAGTAAAACTAAGCCCTGCATTTATGCGGGGCTTTTTTATGCCACCAGCATTACAGGAGCATATCCTGCTAGCATGTAGAGAATTACCCGCTATGCTTAATTTATTATAAAAATAGTAAGGCTAAATTAGGTTATGCAAAATCGTCGTCAGTTTTCTCGTGTTTTATTTTCAACCGATGCACAAGTGATTTTTAATGATCACCAATACCCATGTAAATTACTTGATGTATCTTTGCATGGCGCATTAATCACTAAATGTGATGCTTTTATTGGCAACCAAAATAGCCAAGCTGTTCTGCGTTTTTCGCTGCCTCAAAGCGAAATAGAAATAAAAATGGAGGTTGTGGTGTGCCATATAGAAGCGGATCATATTGGTTTAAAGTGCCACCATATTGATATAGACAGCATTACTTATTTAAAGCGTTTAATAGAGCTAAACTTAGCTGATGACGAACTATTACATCGCGAACTCGCTATGTTGATTCACGACACACAAGAATAGACTCATTTGGATTAGTTGATTACCATAGTGCAAACTTTTTAACTTGTGCAAACATGACTTTAAATCCACATTTACCTTTGGTGTATCACCCTAACTACTCGTTTAATTTCGATCCAAAGCATCGTTTTGCAATGAGTAAGTTTGCACATTTATATCAGCATGTAGCAAAGCTTGGTTTGATTGGCGATAACCTGGTTGAGCCAATATTAGGCACGCCAGAGCCACTGGAGCTAATACACTGCGAAAATTACATACATGATTTGTGGAATAACCGCTTAGATGAAAAAGCAATGCGTCGCATTGGCCTACCTTGGTCAAAAGAGCTTATGGCACGTACCTTTACAGCACCTCAAGGTACTTTGCAAACAGCTCGTTTAGCACTTAAACATGGTATAGCCTGCCACTTAGCCGGTGGTACACACCATGCGCATACCGATTTTGGCTCAGGCTACTGCATGGTTAACGATTTAGCCTTTACCACGCAAACTTTAATTGAATCGGGTGAAGTAACTAACGTACTTATTTTTGATTTAGACGTGCACCAAGGTGATGGCACAGCCGCAATGTTACAGCATCAAGCATACGCTTATACTTGCTCTATCCATTGTGAAAAAAACTTCCCTTTCAGAAAATCCGCTAGCGATTTAGATATTGGCTTAGCCGATAATATGAAAGACGACGAATACCTTGCCGTAGTTGACGACACCTTGAGTTATTTACTTAAAGAGCTAAACCCAAGCTTGGTACTTTACGATGCTGGCGTTGATATTTGGCAAGGCGATGGCTTGGGTAAATTAGATATAAGCTGGGATGGCATAGTTAAGCGCGACCATTTAGTGCTAAAACGCTGCCTTGAACACAATACACCCGTTGCTACAGTAATAGGTGGTGGCTACGATAAAGACCATCTTCGCCTCGCTAAACGCCATGCTATTGTTGTTGAGCAAGCCGCTCGCTTTTAGTTTGAAATAAAATTGTTAAATTCTCGTTCTTATTTAATATGTAAAATAAGAACGAACATATTATGAAACAATTCTTTATTGCCATTACACTCATTTTATTAAGTTTTACAGCTTACGCACAAGATAAAAATTCAGAAGCAACATACCCTAAATTACCTACATTAAATTTACAAATGGCCGATGGATCTGCACTCAATACTCAAGATTTATTAGGTCAACCTTACGTTTTACACTTTTGGGCAACGTGGTGTCCGTACTGTAAAAAGCTTCAGCCAGCACTTCAAAAAATTGATGATATGGGCTTAAAAGTTATTGCCGTGAGCTTTAAAGAGGATGACGATGCTACTCCCGCTAAAGCGCTTAGCGATAGAGGTTATACTTTTAAAACAGCCGTAAAAGCCGATGCAACAGCACAGCAATTAGGTATACGAGGCACACCTACTACATTGTTTGTAAATAAAGAAGGTAATGTAATTTGGCTGACTAATACGTCAAACCCAGAGGACGCAAACCTACATTTAAAGGCACGAACATTGTTGCACTCCATATCTGAACAATAATATAGGTCTAAATTTAGTTTAAAAATATAAGTAATATAAACTTTATACTACAATTTAAGCTCATAAATTAATTGAGATTATAATGCGCTTACTACTTACTTTATTACTAATTACTTTAAGTGGCTTTGCCGCAGCTGAAGAAGAAAAAGCAGAACTTCCACCGGTAGACCCCGCTTACAATGCTGAGCACCCTATGGCTTTGGTTAATCAAGGCTCGTCTATTATTGCAATGAATTTACCCACCTATAATTTACCCAATGATGTGCAAGTTGTTTATAAAATAGGAAACCCCGATGTTCCATTTTTAGGCTTTGTTAGAAATGCCGAGTTAATCACCGTAAAGCCACAAGCGTTTAATATTCAGCATTTAATGCGTGGTGAAGAAATTACAATTATTGCCGATATTTACGAGGGTGATTATCAACAAGGTGGCAGTTTAATTTATTCAAAAAAAGAGTTGGTCTTGAGTAAGCAGCTGTATGCCAGAGAACTAAAAAAATTAAGTGAATCATCGCAATGGCAAGACTACGACATGATTACACTAAGCGGTACTGAGCGTATTTATATTCATAAAATTCAAAAAGCGCCGAGCTATAACCATCTTATTTTTGTCGATTTAGTTAATGCATGTATGCAAAAGCTTCGTACCTCAAAACGTGTCCCAGCTG
The DNA here is from genome assembly GCF_015864295.1 of Pseudoalteromonas sp. NZS127_1. Lineage (NCBI taxonomy): Bacteria > Pseudomonadati > Pseudomonadota > Gammaproteobacteria > Alteromonadales > Pseudoalteromonadaceae > Pseudoalteromonas > Pseudoalteromonas sp. NZS127_1. Next base: position 129,096 of record NZ_JADYXO010000009.1, read on the forward strand.
AAAATGAGCTTACTTATAAATTTATTAATTGCGGCACCCTTAAACCACTTTATTACAATGCTGATGATTTTAAAAAGTAAAATAGCGAGTATACGAATGCTAAATAATTTCAATATTCAGGCATAAAAAAAGGCTCTTTCGAGCCTTTGGATTAACTTTGGAATGTTAAAGTTTTTAAATTAGGTAAGTGTTAATAGCTGTGGAGCAACGCTATGATAGTCAACAGCCATAGCAATACTTAACGCTGTAATATTAATGATAGAAAACGCGAACACTTTACGTGCCCAACTGGTTACATCAATATTTCGACGATACCCTCTTAGTGCCATTAGCAACCACCAAAAGCTGGTAATACAAGCAACAGCCATAAAAGCAGCACCTGTGTAGCCAGTAATTGGCAGTAACATCACAACTAACGCGTATACAGCAATATAAAGCACAATGTGGCGTTTTGCTTTGTCGATACCTTGCGCTACAGGTAATACTGGAATACCTGCAGCTTGGTAATCTTTAAAGCGAAAAATAGCGATGGCATAAGAGTGCGGCATTTGCCACAAGCTAAACATAACCAGCAGTATTAACGCGCCCATATCGAACTGGCCTGTTACGGCGCAATAACCGACTACTGGTGGTACTGCGCCCGAAAGGCTACCTACAAAAGTGCCATATACTGAGTTACGCTTCATGTAGAGGCTATAAACCCCTACATAAATTACGTAGCCAAAGGCTGCAAAAAATACCGCGGCTTGAGTGGTATAGGCGATAAGTAAACCAAAGCCCACAACACCCAATAAAATACCGTGACTAAGTGCAGCAAAGGCCGACATTTCGCCTGTTACTGTTACTCGCGTACGAGTACGCGCCATGGCTACATCTATGTCTCTATCTATAACATTATTGATAGCACAACCTGATGCAACCACTAGCGACAAACCAATTAATGTAGCAATCATTAACCATGGGTTTATATCACCGCGCGAGGCAAGTAAAAACCCGCCCGCTACGCTGATCAAATTGCCCATAATAATACCCGGCTTTGTCACTGATAAATAACGACGAAACATCTTCAACTCCTAGTACATCATCATTGCGTTAGATTCATAAATGATCCAAACAGATAACCCAACCACCATTACGATGATCAGAGCACTGAATAGGAATGAGAAAGTACTTGCACGGCCATCTTCGGTCGTAAAATTAAGGTGTAAAAAGTACTTTAAATGCACCCAAATTTGTACGATTGCTAAAGTAACAATGCTCCAAAGCGTTGTTGCCTTTGTGAAGTCGCCTTCCATTACCATCCAAAATGGAATGGCTGTCAAAATTACTGATAACACAAAGCCAATTAAGTAAGTTTTAACACTGCCATGAGATTCATCATGATGATCACTGTGCGTTTGCTTTAACGCATGCGTTTCGCTGTGGCTCATTACATTGCTCCCATTAAATAAACAACGGTAAATACACAAATCCAAACAATGTCTAAGAAGTGCCAAAATAGGCTTAAGCAACTTAAACGCGTTACGGTTGCTTTACCTAGACCGCGTTTAGCAACTTCTATCATCATTATGGTCATCCAAATTAAACCGGCTGTTACATGTAAACCATGTAAGCCAACTAATGAGAAAAACGATGTTAAAAAAGCACTATGTTGCGGACCATGCCCGTTCACTATTAGGTGATGAAATTCGTATATTTCCATACCAATAAACACAGCACCTAAACAAAACGTAATAAATAACCAAGTAAGTGTGAGCGCCTTTTTTTGCCCTTGAGCGGCAATCATGGCAAAACCAAAGGTAATACTACTAATAAGTAGTGCAGCTGTTTCTACTGCTACAAAGTCGAGTTCAAAAATATCTTTACCCGATACACCACCGGCTGTGTTCATAAATAACACGGCGTAGGTTGCAAAAAATGAGGCAAATAATAAGCAATCGGTCATTAGGTATAACCAAAAACCGAATACGGTATCGCCCGATGTATCGTGATGATCATGCTCGTGCGCATGATCATCGTGAGATACAGACTCTAAATTTGCAGATTCTAAATTTGCAGAAAGTGTACTCACGCTTTTAGCTCCTTATTCCCACTTGAATTGTATGCTGCTTCAATTCGTGCAATTTCATCAGGTTGTATATAGTAATCAACATCGCTGGCGTAACAACGTTTGATAAATAAAGCAATTGCGCCAATAAAACCAACAGCTGCTAACCACCAAATATGCCAGATCATCGCAAAACAAAATGCGGTTAAACTTGCTGCCATTAGCACGCCTGCTGATGTATTTTTAGGCATATGAATAGGGCTGTAGCTTGCCTTATCTTGGTAAGCTTGACCTTTTTCTTTCATGTCGGTCCATGCATCAATATCATCAATGTGCGGAATGGTAGCAAAGTTATACACTTGTGGAGGTGAGCTTGTTGCCCACTCAAGTGTGTGTCCGTTCCACGGATCGCCTGTTGTATCGTCAAGCGCTTCACGGTCTCTAAAGCTCACATATAATTGAACTGCTTGGCTAATAATACCAAACATAATAATGACAGCACCGCCTGCAGCAATGTATAGCCAAATGTTCCAATCAGGATTATTAGTGTGGTTTAAACGACGTGTCATACCTAAGAAACCAAGTACATACAACGGCATAAATGCAACGAAGAAACCGATAATCCAACACCAAAATGATGCCTTGCCCCATTTTTCGTTAAGCTTGAAGCCCATCGCTTTAGGGAACCAAAATACAAAACCTGCTAGGTAGCCAAATACAGCACCACCGATAATTGTATTATGAAAATGTGCAATTAAGAATAAGCTATTATGCAGTACGTAATCGGCACCAGGAATAGCAAGTAATACGCCAGTCATGCCGCCTACGGTAAAGGTAACCATAAAACCAAGTGTCCAAAGTACCGGAACGGTTATACGTAAACGACCTCGGTAAATAGTAAATAGCCAGTTAAACAACTTAACGCCTGTTGGTACGGCAATAACCATGGTCATTACCCCAAAGAACGCGTTAACGTTAGCACTTGAGCCCATTGTGAAGAAGTGATGTAACCAAACAATAAACCCTAAAATAGAGATTGCACCGCTGGCGTAAACCATCGATTTATAACCAAATAAACGCTTACCTGCAAATGTCGAAATAATCTCAGAAAAAACACCAAACGCCGGTAATACTAAAATATATACCTCAGGATGACCCCATGCCCAAAACAGGTTGATGTACATCATGGCGTTACCGCCCAATTCATTGGTAAAGAAATGGAAATCGAGATAACGGTCAAGCGTTAACATAGTAAGCATTGCGGTTAAAATTGGGAATGATGCTGCAATTAAGATGTTTGCCCACGTACATGTCCATGTGAAAATTGGCATTTTCATTAAGGTCATGCCTGGTGCACGCATTTTGATAACGGTCGCTAAAAAGTTTACTGCAGTTAAGAGTGTTCCAAGACCGGATATTTGCAAAGCCCAAATATAATAGTCGACCCCCACCCCAGGGCTAAAGGTCAGCTCCGAAAGTGGCGGATACGCCACCCAACCTGTTTTAGCAAACTCACCAAAAACCAGCGACATATTAATTAAAATAGCACCACCGGTAGTTAACCAAAAACTTAAATTGTTTAAAAATGGAAAGGCAACATCGCGAGCACCAATTTGCAGTGGTAGTACAATGTTCATTAAACCAATCATAAATGGCATCGCCATAAATATGATCATAATTACGCCGTGAGCTGTAAATATTTGGTCGTAGTGCTCTGGTGGTAAATAACCGGGCGCGCCACTAGTAGCAAGTGCTAACTGAGTACGCATCATTATTGCATCAGAAAACCCACGAAACAGCATTACTAAAGCTAAAATAATATACATTACGCCTAAGCGCTTATGATCCACAGATGTGATCCAGTCGCGCCAAAGCACGCCCCATTTTTTATGCTTTGTAATTAGCGCAGTAATAACAATTGCAGCTATTAAAATAGCTGCCATCGTAAACACAAGAATCGGCTCGTGAAACGGTATTGCATCGAGTGAAAGTTTACCTAAAAACGACATTATTATTCCTCGTCCTGGCTGTGTGATGGTTTCGCTGAATGTTTGTCCATTGCGTGATGTTGCATACCCATCTCGCCATGTTCGCTCATCGCATTGTGCTTTTTATTCATATCGCCATGCGCCTGCATATATTTCATGATAATGGTATGAAATAAGCTGTCTTCAACTTTACCGTAATAAGCAACAGGATTATTTTCGCTCGCTTTTGCAAGCTCAACATAATTTGCATGAGTCAGATTATTAGCGCTTGAATTCGCTTTTACATCACTCACCCACTTATCAAAACCAGCTTGAGTAGGGGTAGCAATGGCATTAAACTTCATACCAGTAAAACCTGCACCACTGTAATTTGCTGAGAAACCTTTAAACGTACCTGGCTCATTTGCAATTAAGTGAAGCTTGGTTTCCATCCCAGCCATTGAGTATATTTGACTACCCAATTGCGGAATAAAAAATGAATTCATTGTGCTCTCTGACGTGATTTTATATTCAACAGGTACATTTGCCGGAAACACTAATTCATTAACCGTAGCAATACCTTGCTCAGGATAAATAAATAGCCACTTCCAATTTAATGACACCACTTCAACAGTAAGATGCTTACCTTTACCTTCAATGGGTTTGTAAGGGTCTAGCTCTTGGGTAGACACCCAGGTAATAACACCTAAAATAATCACAATAACAATAGGAACAGCCCAAACTGCGGCTTCAATTTTATTTGAATGAGCCCATTTTGGAGCGTAAATTTCATGAGTTTGCGTGTCTCTATATTTCCATGCGAAATACAAAGTCATCACAATAACGGGAACGACTACAAGCAACATAAGCACGGTTGCGATGATAATTAAATTTTTCTCATCTATGCCTATCTGCCCTTTTGGATCGAGTATCCCGCCTTTACAGCCTGACAACGCCAGCACGGTACTAGCTAAAGCAATATTACAAAGGTTACGAATTAACAAGGGAGTATCCTACAAACCTAGAGTTTCAGTTTGCTGCTTTGCATAAAAACCAAAGCAACGATTTTTCAATAAAAACCCAAGTTAACTAGAATTAAATTATAAAAATAAGGGGGCTATTCAAAACCTAAAGCTCATGCCATTAATGACCTAGCAACAAACCCAGCTTTCTAAACGCATTTATATAACGTAATAAAAGTTAACTTGGGTGAGTGGTGGTTGGCTGAAGTGTGCTTAAAAAACACAGAGCTACTTTGTTTTAGCTAACCTTAATTATTTACAGCAAGAACAAATAATTAAAACCAGCAACAAGATGCAGCCTTACAGACAACCTGTAAAGCTAGGTGGAGCACGACAACCATGTGCAACATGCACTGGCTGAAGAACTTTAGCCTCGCTAAAAGCAAAGGCTGCTTTACGGAGGATAATTCCAGCACGACGCGCTGGAAAAATATGGAACAATAACCAACAAAGGCCAATAAGTAACTGACTTGAAATGATTGGATGAGCTAAAAATCCGGCAATAGTAAGTAACAGTGGCTCTACAATAAACCCATCACTTAATAGCGCCTCAAGCTTGAAGGCATCCTCTAGTGCACCGCTTAACAACATGACCGTATTAAACACTAATAAAGTTATAGCTACACACACGCCCTTACCCGCTTTATTCAAGCGTTCACACGTAACTGGCTTGCTTGGGGCGAGATCAGTATTGGTATGATGTAAAGAAAGTGTGTTCAAAGACATTAACCTACTTAAATGACTATAACAAAATTAAAGTAATACAAAGCAATGGAAAAATTTGAAAAACATTGCTGCTGTAAGCCCAAAAATCAGGTGCTGAATACGATCAAATCCGGTTAGCACAAATTCACCTTGTGAAAATTGATCCGTATCAATCAAACTTTCAAAACTTACTGAAAGTTCGAACGTGAGTATAACAAAGAGAATTTTCTGTTCAACTAAAAAACAATAAATTTGAGTTAAGCTTTAGAAGCTATTTTGTTAATAAAAAATAACAACTTAAAAAACATAGGGTTAATTTAAATTAAAAACAATTTAAAGAGGTATATTTAATAAAATTATAGGTTTTTTGGAAGGAATAATAATTGTGTCGCACAAATAAAAACAGCCCAAATTCAGTCACCACCGAAATTGAGCCGCTTTTCACACTGACAACATCTTCACACACAATATAAAGATTTTTTGTTTACACTGCGTGGCATTGTAGGGAAATAAAAACAACTCAAATACAGTCACCACCGGATTTGAGTTGCCTTTCACACTGACAACATCTTCACACACAATATAAAGATTTTTTGTTTACACTGCGTGGCATTGTAAGGAAATAAAAACAACTCAAATGCAGTCACCACCGAATTTGAGTTGCCTTTCACACTGACAACATCTTCACACACAATATAAAGATTCTTGGTTTACATTACGTGGCATTGTAGGGAAATAAAAACAACTCAAATGCAGTCACCACCGAATTTGAGTTGCCTTTCACACTGACAACATCTTCACACACAATATAAAGATTCTTGGTTTACATTACGTGGCATTGTAGGGAAATAAAAACAACTCAAATGCAGTCACCACCGAATTTGAGTTGCCTTTCACACTGACAACATCTTCACACACAATATAAAGATTTTTGGTTTACACTGCGTGACATTGTAGGGAAATAAAAACAACTCAAATGTAGTCACCACCGAATTTGAGTTGCCTTTCACACTGACAACATCTTCACACACAATATAAAGATTCTTTTAAGCGAGACCAACTTTGCCTCAAGCTTATGACTAGAGCCTTGCTCTGTGTCTATGATTAAACTTTAGAGTGTTAGCTCCAATTTGACAAACGAGAAAAATAAACCTAATAGGTGAAAAAAACTAAACTATAGACGTTTGTCTAATACATTAAGATTGGATTACTTATGAAATAAAAAAGATAAGAGGTTTTACAGACACAAAAAAAGCGCTATAAAGCGCTTTTTAATATTTAAGAGAACTTAAATAATTTGATTTTCTTTCCAGGCTTGCTCTTTAGCTAAACGGTTTTTGCGTTTATCACATGGATCATCGCAATCACAGGCTTTATCAATACCAACCGAACCTAAACCACCACAGCTACTTGCCATAGATTTTTTTTGCACGATCATACCAACGGCCATTGCCGACACTATTAAAATTAGTAAGCCAAAAGTAAGAAGAAAAAGTGACATTGCTTAGCCCCTATTGATCAGCAATTAATTAAACTCAAACATTTTTGAGCAAGTGTTATTATATACCCAAATAATCTGGAAATAAACAAGGCTGCACCATACTATAAATAAGGTTTAAATGCAGGGCTTGAATAAGTAACTAAACCCTCTTCTGATTTACCTATTAAATACACTGGCAAATCGTGCTGCTGAGCATATGCCTGAGCTTTCTCCATACCCATCACAGTAAGAGCAGTCGCTAAACCATCTGCTGTCATAGCGCTTGGATGAAGCACAGTTACCGACACTAAGTCGTGCTTAATAGGCATGCCGGTTACAGGGTCAATTAAATGAGTATAGATCTCCCCATCCATTTTATAAAAAATACGGTAATCACCTGATGTTGCGATCCCACTTGTACCTGGTGATAAAACACGGTGTACTTTACGCTCTCCAGGTTGTGCATCTGGTTGTTCTATCGCAATTTTCCAATCCTGGTTATTTGGCTTTTCACCCGCTATACGTAGCTCACCACCAATCTCAACCATGTAGTTAGTAATACTGTGGCTTTCTAATAGCTGCGCTACTTTGTCGATACCGTAGCCTTTAGCCGTTGCTGAAAACGAAAGCTCTAACCCATTAACTGTTTTAGCTAAACCCTGTCCATTTAAAATAAGCTTATCAATACCTATTTTTTCAACCATTGAAGCAAGCTCTTCATCTGTTGGGCGATTGGTTGGTTTTTTATCAGGACCAAAGCCCCATAAGTCAATGAGAGGTCCCATGGTTACATCAAGTGTTTTAGTTGATTCACCTAAGCGAATAGATTCGCTTATAACAGCCCTAAAATCTTCGCTAATTGGCATCACTTGATTTGCAGGTAATCTGTTAAATGTATTTATTTCAGAGTCTTCTATATAAGTAGACATAGACTGATTTACATCTTTTAAAACAGCGTCTATTTGCAGCTGTAATTGTGAGGCCGATAGCTGGGTTTGCTCATCATAATATTTAATATGATAAGTGGTTCCCATAGTCTTACCTTCTAAAAAGGTTTCCCTCGACTCTGGTTTTTCACCACACCCAGACAGTAATAAGGTCAGTGTGATTAGTAAAAAGGCCATTATGCCTTGTGAAGTACTTACTCGATTCATAACAGCTCTACTTAATAGATTGATAAAATTAAAGAATAAAAAAAGCCTCGTAACACAAGTGCTACGAGGCTGGTATTTTAACCAAAACTAAACTGTTTTGGTATTAGTGTTAGCCACCAAAATCATCTAATAAGATATTTTCGTCTTCAACACCTAAATCTTTAAGCATAGTAATAACTGCCGCGTTCATCATTGGAGGACCACACATGTAGTACTCACAATCTTCCGGCGCTTCGTGATCTTTAAGATAGTTCTCAAATAACACGTTATGGATAAAGCCAGTATAGCCTTCCCAGTTATCTTCAGGTTGTGGATCTGAAAGCGCTGTATGCCATACGAAGTTAGGATTTTCAGCGGCTAGGCCGTCAAAATCTTCTACGTAGAACATTTCACGTTCAGAACGTGCACCATACCAAAAGCTCATCTTACGTTTAGAGTTCAAACGTTTAAGTTGGTCAAAGATATGTGAACGCATTGGCGCCATACCAGCACCACCACCAACAAAGATCATTTCTGCATCTGTGTCTTTAGCAAAGAACTCACCAAATGGACCTGAAATAGTTACCTTGTCGCCTTTTGTAAGTGACCAAATGTACGAAGACATTTTACCACATGGCAAGCTTAGGTTTCTCGGAGGCGGAGCAGCAATACGCACGTTAAGCATAATGATGCCTTCTTCTTCTGGGTAGTTAGCCATTGAGTATGCACGAATAGTTTCTTCGTCTACTTTTGACTCCAGATCGAAGAAACCAAAATGGTTCCAGTCGCCACGATATTCTTCAGGAACATCAAAATCTGCATATTTAACATGGTGAGGTGGCGCTTCAATTTGGATGTAACCACCCGCACGGAAAGGCACTGACTCATCACCAGGGATTTGCAGTTTAAGTTCTTTAATGAACGTTGCTTTGTTATCGTTAGAGATAACTTCACAATCCCATTTTTTAACACCGAAAATTGACTCTTCAAGTTCAATTTCCATGTCGTTTTTAACATTTACCTGACACGCTAAACGACAGCCTTCACGGGCTTCACCTTTAGATATGTGATCAAGTTCAGTTGGCAAGATATCGCCGCCACCTTCTTTAATGTGAACACGACACTGACCACAAGAGCCACCGCCACCACAAGCAGATGATACGAAAATACCTGACTCAGATAATGCACTTAAAAGCTTATTACCTGCTGATGTAGTAATGGCTTTGTCTTTATCGCCATTAATACCGATGATGATGTCACCGCTTGCAACTAACTGAGATTTAGCACCAATGATCACTAAAACTAGTAGTACAACGATAGCGATGAAAACACCAACGCCTAAGAAAATCTGATAATCCATGATTTATCCTCGCTACCCTTTACAGTGAAATACCAGAGAATGACATAAAGCCAAGTCCCATTAAACCAACAGTGATGAAGGTAATACCTAAACCACGTAAGCCGTCTGGCACGTCTGAATATTTCAGTTTCTCACGGATACCTGCAAGTAATGTAATTGCAAGTGCCCAACCAACACCAGCGCCAATACCATAAACAACAGACTCGCCGAAGTCATAGTTACGCTCAACCATGAAAGATACCGCACCAAATATTGCACAGTTAACTGTGATAAGTGGCAAGAAGATACCTAATGCGTTGTATAGTGCAGGGAAAAACTTATCTAATGCCATTTCAAGAATTTGCACAAGTGCTGCAATAACACCAATGAAAGTTAAGAAACGTAAAAAGCTAAGATCCGCATCCGGGTAACCTAACCAAGTAAGTGAACCTGGTGCAAGTACCGCATGGTAAACCAAGTTGTTAACAGGTACAGAAATACCCAATACAACTATAACCGCTATACCTAGGCCAATTGATGTAGTTACTTTTTTAGATACTGCTAAAAAAGTACACATGCCTAAGAAGAATGACAACGCTAAGTTCTCAATAAAAACGGCTTTTACAAATAAACTAATATAATGTTCCACTATTTGCCCCTTACGCTTTAGCTTCTACTTGGTCTTTCTTATAAGTACGAAGTACCCATATGAATAAACCAATGATGAAGAATGCACTCGGTGGTAAGATCAATAGACCCATAGGCTGATACCAACCGCCATCTTGTACTAATGGGATAATATCAACACCGAATAGTGAACCCTTACCGAATAGCTCACGAATGAAACCAACAGTAAGTAGTACTACAGAATAGCCTAAGCCATTACCAATACCGTCAAGGAAAGACATAATTGGTGGCGACTTCATCGCATATGCTTCAGCACGACCCATTACGATACAGTTAGTAATGATTAGACCAACGAATACAGAAAGCTCTTTTGCCGTAGCGTAAGAGAATGCCTGTAATACTTGGTCAACAACGATTACCAATGATGCAATAATTGTCATTTGTACGATGATACGAACAGATGATGGGATCTGGTTACGAATAAGCGAGATAAAGAAGCTCGAAAACGCTGTTACTAGTGTCAATGCAATTGACATGATTAACGCATTTTTTAAGCTAGACGTTACCGCTAGCGCTGAACAAATACCAAGTACTTGTAGTGCGATTGGGTTGTTAGCTAAAACCGGACCAAATAGGACCGCCTTCATTTCTTTAGTATCAGCCATTATTTCAATGCTCCTTTACGTACTTTCGCAAGGAAAGGGCCAAAGCCATTTTCGCCAGTCCAAAAATCAACTGCATGATCAACACCGTTAGACGTTAATGTAGCACCTGAAAGACCATCGATCTTATGCTCATCATTGCCCGCAGTACCTTTAACAATTTGAATTGGAAGTTCTTTACCTTCCCATGTAGCCGTCCACTGTGGATTCTGAATTTCGCCACCTAGACCAGGGGTTTCATTATGCTTGTAAAAGATAATGCTCTTAACAGTTTCAGCATCGCTTTCAAGCGAGATAAAACCGTACATTAAGCCCCATAAACCGTAGCCTTGGATAGGAAGAATAATTGCATCAACTGAACCATCTTCTTTTTTAGAGATATACACCGGCGACTCTTTAGTCACACGTTGAATACCAGCAATATCTTTAACGCCTTTCTCTTTAAGAGAAACACTTAGCGCTGCATCATATTTGCTTTTTTCAAAGTCAAAGATTGTTGGGTCTGTATCTACAAACTCACCTGTAGTCATGTTTACAACGCGCGCTTCGATTTTTGCATCAAATGTTTCTAAAACATTTTCAACTTTATCGATACCCGCAGCAGCCAAGATATTACTTTGAATATCTTTTTCTTTATTAGCTTGCTGTAAAGGACGAAGCTGTACAGAAGCAAACGATACAATGATTGCACACACTAAACATAGTGCGACAACAACTGATAACGTTTTACCGATTGATTCGTTATTACTAGACATTACGTGCCAACCTCCGCTTAATATTAGCCTGCACTACAAAGTGATCGAACAGTGGAGCGAATAAGTTAGCAAATAAGATTGCTAGCATCATACCTTCTGGGAAAGCAGGATTCACAACACGTATCATAACCACCATAAAGCCAATTAATAGACCATATGCTAATTTACCTTTGTCAGTAAATGCAGCTGATACAGGGTCAGTAGCCATAAAGAACATACCGAACGCAAAGCCACCAAGTACTAAATGCCAATACCAAGGCATTGCAAATACAGGGTTAGTTTCTGAGCCAACAGCATTTAGTAAAAATGCAGTTGCTACCATACCTAGGAATACACCTAGTACGATGCGCCAAGAAGCGATACGAACGTAAATTAAGAACAAACCACCTACTAATAATGCAAGTGTAGATGTTTCACCTACAGAACCTTGAATGAAACCGTAAAACGCATTCCACCATAATTCCATGTTTGCAAAATCAAGTGTGCCAGCAAATGCTTGGCCTAGCATAGTTGCACCAGAGAACGAATCTACTGCTGTCCATACTGTGTCACCTGAGATTTGAGCTGGGTATGCAAAGAACAAAAATGCACGGCCGGCTAAAGCAGGGTTTAAGAAGTTACGGCCAGTACCACCAAAGATTTCTTTAGCGATAACTACACCAAACGTAATACCTAACGCAACTTGCCATAAAGGAATCGTTGCTGGCAAAATAAGTGCAAATAGCACTGAAGTAACGAAGAAACCTTCGTTAATTTCATGCTTACGCACAGAAGCAAATATTACTTCCCAAAAGCCACCAACTGCAAATGTTACCGCGTAGATAGGTAGGAAGAAACATGCTCCATAGAACATCTTAGCGCCCCAGCCTGCATCAGCGGTTAATTCACCACCGAATAACTGGAACAAACCAACTTGCCACGTGTTTGCTAGTTCAAAACCTTGTGCTAAAGCACCTGCGGCCTGATGGCCGATATTGAACATACCAAAAAACATAGCTGGGAACGTCGCCATCCACACTAAAATCATCATGCGTTTTAGGTCGATGTTATCGCGTACGTGTGTCGCGCCTTTATTTACGTAGCCTGGTGTATAAAAAATAGTTGCAGCTGCTTCATACAGAGCATAAAATTTTTCATATTTACCACCGGCTTCAAAATTCGGCTCGATATCTTCTAGATATTTTTTTAAACCCATCTCTCTAGCCTTCCTTCTCGATCGTAGTTAAGCAATCGCGTAGGATAGAACCATACTCGTATTTGCCAGGACAAACGAAGGTACATAACGCTAAATCTTCTTCATCAAGTTCAAGCGCGCCTAATGAAATTGCACTGTCTAAATCACGCGCAATTAAGTCACGTAATAATAGAGTAGGCAAAATATCCAGCGGCATTACGCGCTCGTAGCTACCAATTGGTACCATGGCACGTTTTGAACCACCTGTTGACGTTGTCATTTTAAATAAACGACTCGGCGCAAGGTGAGAAAGGAATGTACGCGTTACAGAGAATTTATCACTACCTGGTGCAATCCAGCCAAACAATTCTTTTTCGCGACCTTCAAGTAAAACAGATACTTGAACGTGGTAACGACCTAAGAATGCATGAACACCGTTTGAAATAGAACCTGATAGAACAGAACCAGAAATAACACGGTTATCTCCGTCTTCTAGCTCACCAGCCACTAAATCATCCAATGAAGCACCTAGTTGTGTTTTCACTAAACGTGGGTTTTTAACGCGAGGACCTGCAAGCGAAATAACACGATTTGTGTAAATTTCACCAGTAAGGAATAAGTGACCATACGCAATAACGTCTTGGTAACCAATATGCCAAACTTGTTTGCTAACAGAAACTGCATCAAGATGATGGATATGAGTGCCAACGAGGCCAGCCGGATGCACACCACCAAACTCATGTACTTCTACTTGAGCTATAGATGAGCTAGGAACTTGGCTACCTGCTTTTTTACACACAAATACTTTGCCATCGGTCAAACGCGAAATAACAGCAAGACCCGCTTCAAATGCTTGCGCATTTTCGGCAATTATTACTGCAGGATCTGCAGCTAATGGGTTTGTGTCAGTTGCGGTCACAAAAATAGAACTAGGATTTGCATCCACAGCCGCTACTTTGCTGAATGGGCGAACACGAAGTGCTGTCCATTGACCAGACTGGATAAGTACTTCTTTGGCTTTTTCACGCTCTAAGCTCGCAAGCTCGTCTGCTTTGAAAGAGTCAAAGGTGATTTGCTCACTGCCGTTAACTTCAATAACAACAGATTGCAGCACACGTTTAGCACCACGATTTATTTCTTTTACTGTGCCAGAAGCTGGAGCAGTAAATAGGACGCCTGGGTTCTTTTTATCTTCAAAAAGTACCTGGCCTTTTTTGACTTGGTCATCCACACGAACATGCATGGTTGGACGCATACCGATAAACTCTTCACCAAGCACAGCTACACGTTTGACAGCAGAACCGTCATGTATAACTTGCTGTGGCGAGCCCTCTAAGGGTAAATCCAGACCTTTTTTTATATTGATCATACGCACTTGCATTACATTAAAGGAAAGAAACTGAAAAATCGTATCAACCACGTCGCCATTTGAGTTATTCCAAGTTATATCAAGGTACAAAAGAGCAGCTTGCTAGAAATATCAAACAAGCAACGTAGTAAAACTCATCACATATTGTCGAGATTTTAACATCATTTTAGATGACTATGCGAGTGTATTTATAAAAATTATACGACAGAAACACTTATTTGGTTTTGTTAAGTGACTTTAATTAAAATCAAGTTAGACCAAAGTGGTAGCCTAAGCAATTATTGTTCCTGATTTCATCGTAAATTAAACAAATCGCATAATATAAAAAAGCCGCTATAGCGGCTTTAATACCTAGGACCTGTTGACCTTTCAGGATTAAAATTTGTTCAATCTAGGGGCTATTTAATCGCGGCGTGAGGTTTGTAACCTAGTGGGCTAAGTAAAAACCGAGCAACAAAGAGTAAATAGCCCCTAGGCAGAACCCTTTGGGCAGCGCATGTTTGGCATTTATTCCACGTTATCGCCCATTTATGGGGAATAACCACACTACGTAGGCTCTGCCTTGCCTAAATACCAAACAGACTGCTGCAAATTTAACCTCGAAAGATAAACAGGCCCTAAGCTCTGTTAGTCAATCATATTAGCAATTGGCTTAACTGAACCTATGTCTTGCTCGTAGTCAACACCGTCTATACCAAAACCAAATAAGCGTAAAAACTCATTATGGTAACCAACATAGTCTGTTAGCTCATCAAGGCTGCTTGTATCAACACTATCCCATACAGCTTGAACGCGTGCTTGCACATCGTCCTCTAGCTCTTTGTAGTTTTGGAATAAATGCCCGCCGTCGTCAAAACGAGGCGATTCACCATACAAGTTTTCACTAAATAATGCGTGAATTTGCTCAATAGTGCCTTCGTATGTGCCATCTGCTTTCATAACTTTAAATAAAGCAGAAATATATAACGGCATTATAGGAATAGCAGAACTTGCTTGGGTTACTACTGCATTAAGTGATGAAACATACGCCTCACCCTTTAAATTTTTTGTTGATTCTTTAATAGCAGCCGTTGCACGGTCTAAGTCTTCTTTAGCCTTACCAATAGTCGCGTGTCCGTATATTGGCCATGTTAACTCTTTACCAATATAAGTGTACGCAGTCGTTTTAAAGTTATCGGCTAATACATCTGCTTCTTTTAATGCGTCTATCCACATTTCCCAATCTTCACCACCCATTACTTTAATGGTATTGTCGATATCGTCTTGATTTGCAGCTTCAACCGTAATTTCATCAATTTCACGCTTTGATGTATTTAAGTTTTTTGTTGTTACGGCATTACCAATTGGCTTAAGTGTAGAAGAAAACACTTCACCGGTATTTGGATCAGTACGACGAGGAGACGCTAAGCTGTAAATAATACAATCTACTTTGCCCAAGTCAGCTTTAATAGTGTCGATTGCTTTTTGCTTGATTTCGTTAGAAAACGCATCGCCATTAATATTTTTAGACCAAAGGCCCGCTTCGTCTGCTGCATCTTGAAAAGCAGCGGTATTGTACCAACCAGCAGAACCTGTTTTACGCTCTGTACCCTCTTTTTCAAAGAAAATACCTAATGTTTTAGCACCACCACCAAACGCAGCAGTAATGCGCGATGCCAAGCCGTAGCCTGTTGATGCGCCAATAACTAGTACATTTTTTGGTGCACTTTTTAATGCGCCTTGTTCTTTTACATAGTTAATTTGTTCTTGAACATGCTCTGCACAACCAGCTGGGTGTGCGTTTGTGCAGATAAATCCACGAATTTTAGGCTTAATGACCATTGATCATCCTATATCTTTTACAATAAAAATTAGCGCTAGTTTAAAGGCTAATACTAAAAACACTGATCTGATCAGTTAAACACCGACCAAATTCCCTATTTATTTTAGTTAAGCTTTGAGCCGCCCATACAATTAGGAGAATCAGGCGCTTCACCGCCCTGCTCTGTATATTCGTCTGGTGTATATGTATGAATAGCGAGTGCATGAATATGATTTGCTAATTCATCTTTTAAAATTTCGTTAATTTCACGATGGCGTTGTAATAAGCGCTTACCCGCGAACTCTTCGCTAACCACTATAACTTTAAAATGCGACTCAGTACCGGCACTGTGCATATGACTTTCATTGATTACGTTTAAATGTTTACACGCAATGGCGCTGCTTATTTTTTCTTGGATCTGTTGCTGCATTGACATAAAAGACCATTTTAATTAGCTAATTAATAGGCTTACTATAACAATTTAACGCAGCGATTGGCTAACTAAATTGCTTTTGCTTAATGTGCTTTATAAATCGGTAAGTTAAACTTATGCGCGGATGCGCAAGCGTGGTTTGCTTAGGTATTGCATGTTGATAATCTCGTTGGCTATGTCCATTCATTATTAAACAGCTGCCACTTTGTAATTTTAAGTCGGTTACTTTATTGCTCGCCTTGTGCTTTAACTTTAAAACCCGATCAGCTCCTAGAGAGACACACACAATTGTTGGTTTATCACCAAGCTCTATTTCATCATCACTGTGCCATCCCATCGTATCATTACCATCTCGGTAATAATTAACGAGCAATGAGTTTAGAGGCTGGTTTAAATGTGCTTCTAAACGCTTTCGCATATTAAGTAACAATTCATCCCATGGTTCTACTATTTGCTTACTACTTGAATAGCCGTATTCAATATTTAAATCACTCATGAAACATTGCAGTCGTGGAATAGGCCCCGTTTTGCCATAAACGGTTACATCGGGTTGCTGCCAACGTAGGTTTTTTTGCAAATAATAAAATAGATCGAGGCTTTTTTGTGCACTAAGTGCCCTACTTTGATAAGAAAAGCCATTTGGTAACTGTTGGGGGTTGGCGTTTTGCCGTTGCATGTTAGAATTTACCTACATTAGATTACTGATCAACGAACCATTATGACGACGCAAGCCCAGCTAGGCGATAAAACCTTTACTCTTGAACGCTTTCCATTGGATCAAAAAAACCGCAGCTTACAAGCGTGGGATTCGGCAGATGAGTACCTTATCAATTATGTTAACGAACATCACCCAGATTGTCGCTCATTGCTTATTTTAAACGATAGCTTTGGTGCACTTGCTTGTTATTTTAATAAGTTAACGGTTTGTTCAGTTAATGATTCTTATATTAGCCACCAAGCTGCGGCTTATAACTTACATGAAAACAAGCTGCCTACAGCAGAGTTTACGCAAGTAGATAGTTTGTCGGCATTACCAGAGGATGTAGATTTAGTACTTATTAAAATCCCTCGTAATGTAGGTTTTTTACAGTTCCAATTAAGTGAACTTAGTGAAGTACTTGCACCTGGTACACCAGTAATTGCCGCAGGTAAAACAAAAGAAATTCATAATTCAACAATAAAATCATTTGAGCAATTTATTGGTGAAACAACAACAAGCCTAGCAGTTAAAAAGTCTCGCCTTATATTAAGCACAGCTAAAGGCGGATATAAAGCAGCAGACTTCCCTATAACATGGGAGCTTGAAGGTACTGAGTTTAATATAACAAATCATGCAAATGTGTTTTCGCGTGATTCGTTAGATATTGGTGCGCGCTTCTTTTTTAACTACTTACCAGAAACACCTAAAGCTAAAAGCATTATTGATTTAGGCTGTGGTAACGGCGTTGTTGGATTAATGACGCTTGCTCGTTGCCCTAATGCATCAATTACCTTTGTTGATGAGTCTTACATGGCAGTAGAGTCAGCCCGGTTAAATGTAGAAATTAACCTAGGCGATAAGTTTGATAACTGTGAGTTCATCGAAAACGATTGTTTAACAGGCTTTGAAAGAGACAGTGTGGATATGGTGCTTTGTAATCCTCCATTTCACCAAGCTCAAGCTGTTACCGATCACATTGCTTGGCAAATGTTTAAACAAGCAAAAGATACTTTAAAAGAAGGCGGCGAGCTGCGTATTATTGGTAATCGTCATTTAGATTATCACGATAAATTAAACCGTATGTTCGGAAACTGTAAGTTGTTAGGCTCAAACAAAAAGTTTGTCGTTCTAAGTGCAACTAAAAATAGTGGAATGCTATAAATGAAATTAACAAACATTATAATTGGGTGTTGTGTATTGCTACTACTTGGTGGCTGCGCTAATCAGCCTAGCCAAGTAATACTCAATCCTGTTTATAAAAGTGGTCAAATAAGCACTATAAATAGTAGCTTAAGCACCAGTGTAATTGATTTACGTGGCGATTCGTCAACACTTAAACTTATTGAATCAGACAAAACTAAAACCTTTGCAAGCCAAGGCCTTACTGAATCAGTTAAAAGTGTTTTAGACAGCGCCCTTAGCCGCAATGGTGCCAGTATTTCTAATTTAGCGTCTGTACGCTTTGAAGTAGATATTCATGCACTACAAGCGGTGGTAACCGAAAAACTAGTGAGCCATACCAGCGAAGCCCATATAAAGCTTGGCGTGCGCGTTATTCGCGCCTCAAGTAATTTTAGTAAAGTGTATAGAGGCAGTGCTAATTTAGAAGGTCCGTTTAGTCACGAGCGAGTAAAAATAGAAGGTCAGCTCAATAAGTTGACTGAGCAAATTATTACCCGCATTGTATCTGACCCTGAATTAATAGAATTTTTAGAAGGTTAACTATGAAACGACTTTTTTTAATCTGCTTAGGCCTATTTTTTAGTGTAAGTAGCTTGGCAGCCCAAGAAGGCCGCTTTGTGCAAAAAGACAATATTTTTCCACGCGTCGAAATCGTAACAACGATGGGCAGTATTGTTGTTGAACTGGACCGTTCAAAAGCCCCCATTACGGTCAATAACTTTTTAACTTACGTGTCAGATAAGAGCTATCAAGGCAGTGTTTTTCATCGTATTGAGCGCGATGTGGAAAATGACCGCGACTTTGTTATTCAAGGTGGTGGCTACGATAAAGATTACGACGGCTTACACGAAAATGACCCTATTTTTAATGAAAGCGGCAATGGTTTAAAAAATGATATGTACAGCATTGCTATGGCGTATCAAGACCGTGAACCGCACTCAGGAACACGCCAATTCTTTTTTAATATGGATAACAACGATCACTTAAATCCAGGGAAAGATTGGGGTTTTGCAGTATTTGGTAATGTAATGGATGGCTACGATACCCTTGATAAGATCATGGCTGTTGAAACAGGGTTTAATGAAAAGATTGGTTACGATTTTGTTCCTAAAAAACCGGTGATCATCTTAAATATTAAAATGCTTGAACAAGTTCCACTGTAATTTATTTAAGAGCAGCTTAGCTGCTCTGCATCAAAGCCAATGAAGGCCCTATGAGCAAATCTCTCTCTATTAGCGAATATTTTTCTTACTTTAAAGACAAACGCTTAATCCATATTTTTATATTTGGTATGAGTAGCGGTTTTCCGTGGGTATTAATTGGCTCTGTTATGTCGGCTTGGCTAAAGGATGAAGGGCTAAGCCGCAGCATGATTGGCCTATTCGGCATTGTATTTGGCGCTTACAGTATAAATTTTTTATGGTCGCCTTTAATCGATCGTACAAAACTCCCTATTTTATATAAATGGCTAGGCCAACGTCGTAGTTGGATACTATTTTGCCAGAGCTTTATTTTTATTGGCACCTTATTATTAGCTGGGCTTGATTTAAAAGCTAATTTAGCAATTGTTGCTGCAATTTGTTTGTTAATCGCCATTGCTTCTGCAACGCAAGACATTGCTATTGATGCATTCAGAATAGACACACTTAAAGCAAACGAATCTCACAAAGCAACAGCGGCAGCCGCTATGGCAACGTCTGGTTGGTGGACAGGTTATGCGCTTTTAGGTGCAATTCCATTTTATATGGCTGATATCCCCTCGCTCGACTGGCCACAAATTTATTACTTTTTAGCTGCTGTAATGCTGCTGCTAATGAGTGGAGCATTGTTTGCAAAAGAACCTGAATCAAATAGAGAAGCGGTACATGCAGAGCTTGAACGTGTGTACCTTGAAAAACTGTCCTCTACAAAACAAACCCCTCTTACAAAAACTGTTGCGTGGCTCGCGGTAACCGTTATTGATCCCTTTAGAGCTTTTTTTACTAAAAATGGCGTTAAAACGGCACTGGCATTACTTGCGTTTATTTTCTTATTTAAAATAGGCGAAGCGTTTTTAGGGCGAATGTCGATTGTTTTTTATAAAGAAATTGGTTTTAGCAATAGCGATATAGCTACATTTTCAAAGGTAGGTACTGCCGTACTTACAATCATATTTACCTTTGTTGGCAGTTTATTTAATCAAAAATATGGCATTGTTAAGGGTTTATTTGTTAGTGGCATTGCGATGGCGGCCTCAAACTTAGCCTTTTCGTGGATTGCTTTAGTTGGCCCTGATTTAAGACTGTATGCCTTTGCTATTGTTATTGACGGGTTTACGCAAGCATGGTCGCTGGTCGCTATGGTGGCCTTTATATCGATGTTATGCGATAGAGCATTTAGTGCAACACACTATGCATTACTGGCGTCATTAGGGAATTTAGGACGAACATTACTTTCGAGCTACAGTGGTGTAGTAATTGATGATTGGTTAATGGGAAATTGGTCGCTGTTCTTTGTTTTAACAGCCTTGATGGTTATACCTTCGCTGATATTTTTATACCTGATTAGGCATAAATTATATGAGCTTGAGAAAAATTATCATAAAAATATTTAATGCATCCCTGCATTAACATATTACTTAGCACTATCAAGTGCCCCTTAAAGTGTACTAAGCAATGTTTGAGTTAATCTACTTTTAGCAAGCTAAGTGCTTCATGTGGATCAACTTCTAGAGCTGTACAATAACGAACAAACTCAATCACATCTAAACGGCGTTCTTGATTTTCAATCTTGCCGATAAACGAATGAGGCGTTCCCAGCACTTGTGCTAGGCTTCGCATTGTATGACCCTTTTCGTGGCGCTTACTTTTAAGCCACTTTGTTAGCTTTGCATTTTCTTCAGAAGAAACTGTTTTGCCCATCATTTTACATCTCCTACTAGATGATTTGACGTACCTATTAAAGCAGTAGTCTCTATCAATAGCTGTAGGCAAGTAAGCAGTCATACCATATTTTCAATAGCAAGCTATTGCTTAACAAAGCATGTGTTGCTACTCACTCCACCAATATAGCTAAAAAACTACGCTAATAATGTGGTAAAGATTTGTTTTTATTGAGAATGAAATTTTGCCCGTCTCATTCTTGGATACATTATATACTATTAACACTTTGGTTAAATAACTAATTACATACTCGGTACAAATATGAACACGAGTGAATATTTATAAACGCTGAATATTGACCTAAGTACTCAAAAAGTATTAATAAATTAATTTCTAGTTATAAAATATTTAAATGAATTTTTATAACAATTTTGTTCCAATTTATCGTCACATGTTTATGATTAAGCAATAATTAGCACCAAAAAGGCCGAATAATGTTCAGACTTCTTTTTTTATTACCGATTGTGTTGTGCTTGGGTTGGTACTTTTTTTTGCGCCACAACGGCGTACCAATTAAGCAAGGCAAAAAAGGCTTCATATACATTTTAGCGTTTTCTACTTTTGTACTTGGCTTTTTTGTATTGATAATGCAAATAACTGAATACGCCCCAACCGATTTGTAGGCATTAAAAAAGCCGCAAAGCGGCTTCATTCTATTTAGCGTTTGGCTGTTAAACGCTAAAGCTTGCACCACAACCACAGGTTGTTGTTGCATTAGGATTAGATACAAAAAAGCGTGCGCCTTCTAATCCTTCAGTGTAATCAACTTCACCGTCAACCAAATATTGAATGCTCATTGGATCGATCACGAGTGTTACACCATTTTTTACAATTTCTAAATCGCCAGGATTCGCTTTTTCATCAAAAGTAAAACCATATTGAAAACCAGAACAACCACCACCTGTTACATAAACACGCAGTTTTAAATCTGGATTTTCTTCTTCGTCGATTAACTGTTTAACGCGAACAGCAGCTGCATCGCTGAACTTAATTGGTAATTCTTCAGACATTTTAAAACCCTCAATATCGCAATGGCGTGATTATCTAATACCCGAGTGTTTTAATCAAGTATAGTAAAACAACTCTTTACTCTAAGTTATACCTATAAATTAGTAAAAAAGTGGCTAAACATTAGCTCACTAAAATAATACTTAAGCAAACTAAAAGCGACCCTTGTAAACTATAAATTCATTAAAAATTTTAGTTATAAAAAATAGGTCTTAATCTTTACTGCAAATTGTTAATATAAGTTACGAAAAATTCAAAATCACAAGGACTTAACTAAACTCTTTTGCTAAAATGCTGCTGAAAAATGCGGCGAGGAAATAATGCATGTGGCTTGAGCAACTCAGGCGTCGACTGGCAAAACCTAAAACATCTGTACAATTATGCTTATTAGGCGTAGTTGCCGGATTAATTGCTGCATTTTTTATTATTTTATTTCGCTTAACTATTTTGTTTTTTCAAAGCTTATTTTTGGAAACACCTGACGACTTTACTACCCTACCCACTCTTGAACGCGTTTTAATGCCATTAATAGCCGCATTTTTAATTGCGTGCTTTGCTGCATTTACTGGCTTTAAACATTACCGTTTAGGCATTCCTTTTGTTATTCATCGTATTAAACGCCATTACGGGCAAATGCCTTTATACAATACGGTTAATCAATTTGTTGGTGGCGCACTTGCACTCATTAGCGGTTTTTCGGTTGGCCGAGAAGGGCCTTCCGTACATATGGGCGCAACAGGTGCGAGTATTTTAGCGGATAAACTACATTTACCGCATAACGCCATGCGTACTTTAAGTGGTTGCGGCGTTGCAGCAGGTATAGCCGCTTCGTTTAATACCCCACTTGCAGCCGTTATTTTTGTAATGGAAGTGGTACTTCGAGAATATAAAGTACACATATTTGTGCCAATCATGCTTGCTGCTGTTACTGGTGCACTCGCTACGCAGTTTGTTTTTGGTGAAGGCTCTGAACTTGCACTCATTACAATAGCGCCATTAAGTGGTTGGCATTACCCTTATTTAATATTATGCGGTATGGCGCTGGGCGCTATAGCATTTAGCTTTAATCAAAACTTAATGCTAATTATTAAAACATTTAAACCTTTAAGTATGTTTCCTCGTTTACTAATCGCAGGCTGTATTGCCAGCTTGATAGCTTACGCGGTGCCTCATGCTATGGGTTCTGGTATGAGTGCGATTACTATCGCGGTTGAATCGCCTGATAACGTAAAGCTGCTTACTACCATTTTAATAGCTAAACTACTTGCCACATTGTTTGCTATTGGTTTGGGTATTCCTGGTGGTTTAATTGGTCCGGTAATTGGGCTTGGTGTATTAATTGGGACATTAATGGCCTTTTTTGCTCAATATATTAGCCCGGGTACTGATATTGCGGGTACGTATGGGGTTTTAGGTATGGCTGGATTATTAGCGGCTACACTGCATGCACCACTTGCTGCATTAACAACAGTAATGGAGCTTACATCATCACCTGAAATAATCGTTCCTGCGATGATAGTTATAACCACTGCATATGTAACTGCATTACAATTTTTTGGAAATCGCTCCATATTTTTGCAACAATTAGATTTTCAGGGATTGCCGTACCATGTATCTCCCGCTACCGAAGCATTACAAAAAGTGGGAATAATGGATGATATGGATGAAGACTTTAAATTGCTTTACTCAGACGATAAAGAGCAAATAAAAAATACGCTTGATGCCATGGATAGCCAAACACCCTTGATTGTTTTTGACGAAGAAAATGGCTATCGCCTCGCTGAATACGATTTAACGCTAATGTCTGATGAAGCAATAAATATAAATTACATTAGCTTGCAGGGCATCAGCAGCCAAGCCACCCTAGCCGATGCATTCGATATACTAAAAGATAAAAGAAGTGGCGCGCTTTACGTTTATAACCTTTTAGATAATCAACAAATTATGGGGCTATTACGCTGGGATCAAATTCATCATATTTTAACCATTCGTAACAGCTTACTTTAAGCAATAAGGACTATTATGAGCGCATTATTGATTTATAAAACACTCCACATATTTTTTATGATTGCGTGGTTTGCCGGTATTTTTTACTTGCCTCGATTATTTGTATATCACGCAATGAGCGAAGAAAGATCATGTAACTCTATGCTTAAAGTTATGGAGCGCAGGTTACTTTATTTCGTAACCCCATTTGCTGTTTTAACGGCTGTATTTGGTGTGTTAACCATTGTTGAATATGGTCGTGATTGGTTTAAATACAGTATGTGGCTACATTACAAACTTGTACTGGTAATTATTTTATACCTATACCACGGCTACTGTTTTAAGTTATTAAGTGACTTTAAACATGACCGAAACACTAAAACAGACCGCTTTTACCGTATTTTTAATGAGCTCCCTGTTATTGCGCTGCTCATCATAGTGGCACTTGCGGTAATAAAACCTAATTTATAAGCGTTTCGGTGCATGTTAAACTGCGCTGCAATTTACAATACTTGCTATAACACGCGCGATTGCGTGCTCCATTTATGGATTATCGCGCCCATTTGATTGATTAGGAATTACCCCATGTTAAGTTTCCAAGGCGAACATATACTGTCTGTAAATCAGCTAGACAGAGACTGCATTGAACGTATTTTTGCAGTAGCTAAAAAAATGGAGCCTTATGCTAAAAAACAAAAGCAAACAACGGTGCTTAAAGGCGCTATTTTAGCTAATTTGTTTTTTGAACCAAGTACTCGCACGCGAGTTAGCTTTGGTACCGCCTTTAACTTACTAGGCGGTGGTGTACGTGAAACTACAGGTATGCAAAGCTCAGCGCTTGCAAAAGGTGAATCACTTTACGATACCGCGCGCGTTATTTCAGCTTACGCCGATGCTGTTGCTATGCGCCACCCCGATGCAGGCTCAGTAAGTGAATTTGCTGATGGCTGTACTGTGCCAGTTATTAATGGCGGCGACGGCCCAAATGAGCACCCGACTCAAGCATTACTTGATTTATTAACCATTGAGCGTGAATTACACCGTTTTGATCAAAATATTGATGGCATGCATATAGCGCTTGTGGGTGATTTAAAATATGGTCGCACAGTGCATTCTCTATCAAAGCTATTGTGCCATTATAAAAACGTAAAGTTTTCGATGGTCGCGCCTGATGGCCTACAAATGCCAACGAGCATTTTAGATGCCGTAGAAAATGCAGGACACAAAATTGAGCTAGTAAACAAGATGGAAGGTAATTTAGCCGCCGATATTGTCTACCAAACACGTATTCAAGAAGAGCGCTTTCCTTCACAAGAAGAAGCAAATAAATACCGTGGCGGTTTTAGAATTAGCCAATCTATTTACAGCGCTCATTGCAAACCTAACTCTGTGTTAATGCATCCGTTACCACGTGATAGTCGCTTAGAAGCCAACGAGCTTGATAACGACTTAAACAGTAACGACAATTTAGCAATATTCCGCCAAGTACAAAATGGCGTATTAATTCGTATGGCACTGTTTGCTTTAACACTCGGCGTAGAAAATAAAGTCGATAAGTATGAAGTGGACGTACCTTGGTTTAGCCGCAAACGCGACAGCTAAACCCTCTTTAAGTGACAATTTATAGGATTTTTCATGACAATTAGCCAAGACTTATTTGAACGCGCTCAAGCCTCTATTCCAGGTGGCGTAAACTCGCCAGTTCGTGCTTTTAACGGTGTAGGCGGTACGCCGCTATTTATTACAAAAGCAGAAGGCGCGTTTACATTTGATGCCGACGGTAATCGTTACATTGATTATGTTGGCTCTTGGGGGCCTATGATCATGGGCCATAACCACCCTGCAATTAAACAAGCCGTGCACGAAGCAGTAGAAAATGGCCTTAGCTATGGCGCGCCAACTGAAGCCGAAATACTAATGGCTGAAAAAGTAAAAGAGCTGGTTCCATCAATCGAAAAAGTACGCATGGTTAGCTCAGGCACTGAAGCAACTATGAGTGCAATTCGTTTAGCGCGTGGCTTTACCGGCCGCGATAAAATATTAAAATTTGAAGGTTGTTACCACGGCCATGCTGACTCGTTATTAGTTAAGGCTGGCTCTGGTGCACTAACAATGGGCGTACCTAATTCTCCTGGTATTCCTGAGGACTTTGCTAAGCATACACTTACTGTGTCGTTTAATAACCTAGATGAAGTAAAAGCTATTTTTGCAAAATACGCTGACGAAATTGCCTGTATTATTGTAGAGCCAGTAGCCGGTAACATGAACTGCATTCCACCAGTACCTGGCTTTTTAGAAGGTTTGCGTGATGTGTGTGACGAATATAAATCAGTACTTATTTTTGATGAAGTAATGACGGGTTTTCGTGTTGCACTTGGCGGCGCTCAAGCGTATTACAACATTAAACCAGACCTTACGTGTTTAGGTAAAGTCATTGGCGGCGGCATGCCCGTTGGCGCGTTTGGTGGTAAAACCGAAATAATGGATTACATTGCGCCTGTGGGCCCTGTTTACCAAGCGGGTACTCTTTCTGGTAACCCTATTGCGATGGCTGCAGGTTTAAAATCACTTGAGCTATTATGTGAGCCAGGTCTACACGATAAGTTAGAAGCAACGTCTAAAGCAATTTGTGAAGGCTTTGAAGCTGGCGCTAAAAAAGCAGACATTGCATTAACAACTAATTATGCTGGCGGCATGTATGGATTCTTTTTTACTGATGCTGAAAAAGTAACGACATACAAACAAGCTACTGAATGCGACCTAGAGCGCTTCAAACGTTTTTTCCACCTTATGCTTGAAGAAGGTGTGTACCTTGCTCCATCAGCATTTGAAGCTGGTTTTGTATGTGCTGCGCATACTGAGCAAGAAGTAAAAGAAACAATAGCGGCAGCAGAACGCTCGTTTGCTAAACTTTAAGTTAAAATTACTTTTTATATTTTATAAGCGCTTGTTTTTACAGTGTGTAATTAAGACTAAAGATTGAAAAAAGCCCGAAAGGGCTTTTTTTATTTGTAAAGTACTATAAATGAATGATAATTAAGCATAACAAGGTCTATTCACCTTTACCCTAATTACAAAAATACAAGAGAGCCTTATGTCAGGATTACGCCAATTTTCTTTTCCCGCTATCCAGCTAATGGCAAATTTAAAATACAAAACTAAAATCAGCTTAATGTTTGGAATTTTACTCGTTCCTCTCGCACTTAGCTTGTTTTTTTTAGTCTCATTATTAAGTGAAAGTATCGCTGTTTCAAAAATGCAGCAACAAGGTTTAAAAGGCTACAGGTCAATACTCTCAAATCAAATGCAGGGGGAAGCAAATCAAAATATAAAAATAGCTCGCTCACTCGGTTTTGATATAAAAGACGATCAAGCAAATGATGTACTTGAACTTGTTTCTATTCAGTCTAACTTAGCATTAGATAGCCAGTTAGCTAGTGCTTACGTAAACCGCTCTTTAGTCACGCCAATTCCTGCACTTATAATGCAAATAAACTCGACAGCGCAAAGCGCAAATACTGTTTTGGCAAGTAATCGTTTTACGCCAGATACGTTTATAGCACTTTCAAATTTTAGTAAGTCACTTCCTTTATACGAAAAACAACTCGATAAAATACTCAATGTAGCCACCAATGCAGACAAATCAGTAAATAAAGCGCTCATGCCCTCGTTAGATAATTTACACAGTGCTGTTGGCGCATTTAAAAAAGCGATAGATGAAAAACTACTTGAGCCAGACGATATTTTATTAACTCAATCAGAATTTACTAAACTAACAAACAATGTTCACAGCAGTATTAATCAACTTGTTAGTAAGAGTATTCCAACGCTTGAGAGCCTTATTGAAGCAAAACTGCAAACTCAACAGTGGACTCGAAATCTTGTTTTAGCCGCTTCATTGATTAGTTTGTTATTTGCATTTTATTTAATGATTGGTTTTTATTTTGCAGTTGTTGATACCATTAATCGCTTTGCTGATGCAGCGAATAGAGCCGCGAATGGCGACTTAAATGCCACTATCGATTCGAGCACTAATGATGAAATGGGAATTATTGCATCGCGCTACAACGCATTACTTAATGCATTTTCACATTTATTAATTGATGTTAAAGCAAGTACAGAAGAGCTATGCGGCGCAACTAAATCGCTATCACATGCGAGTAGCCAAACAAGCAATGATGTTTCAAAACAGCAAATCCGAGTAAATGCCATTTATAATGCACTCAGCGAAATGGCTCAAAACGCACTTGCAGTTGAAGAGTCAGCCCATCAAGCAACGCTTACCGCGCAAGATGCTGCTGCGCATGTAAAACAAGGTTCAGACAATACAATGGAGCTTGCTAAATATATGCAAGATCTACAAATTGAATTTGCAGAGAGCCAACAAGCGCTCGATAAGCTAGCACAAGATAGCCAAGAAATTAGCAAAGTAAGTAAAGGTATTAGTGAGATAGCCGATCAGACAAACTTGCTTGCACTAAATGCCGCTATTGAAGCTGCACGAGCTGGCGAGCATGGTCGAGGCTTTGCCGTTGTAGCTGATGAAGTAAGAACTCTTGCTCAGCGTACACAAACACAAACACAAGAAATTCATCAAATTATTAGCTCCTTACAACAAGCATCTGACGACACTCAGCAAAAAATGCGTTCAAGTGTTGAAAAAATGGAGCAATCGGTAAAAGCAGCCAATCAAACCAATGAAGTATTGCAAAGCGCAGAGCAAAGTATGGGCGACATTAAACATCAAGGTGAAGTTATTGCAGAGCGTGTTAAACAGCAGTCAAATGCGACAACACAAGCATTAAATGATTCGCAAGAGGTGAGTAATTTAGCAGATCAAACGCTAACATCAGCTCAATCAACGCTGCAAGATGCACAGCAGCTAAGTCGCTTATCTAATGATTTAACCAAATCAATGCAGTTTTTTAAATCTTAAGCGTTAACTACAACTCACAAAAAAGCCGCTAAATAAGCGGCTTCGTTGTTTAAAGTAGTCTTAGATTAACGAATACATTGTGGTCTTGGCTCAAACTCACTCGCTCTAAGTGGTAGCTGAATCACCTTGCCACATCCTGGTGGTGCCTGCTTACCCGTTTGCTCATTTACAAATGCCCAGCGTATTGATGGCGGACGCGTATCGGCTATTGCTTGTGGATTAAGTGGCTTTAAGTAACGAATATACGCTTCTAATGCACCTACGCTGCCCGTTAAACCCGTGCTTTTGTTGTCGTCTCGACCAAGCCAAGCTACCGTCACTGTATTTTGATCAAAGCCTGCAAACCAACTATCACGTAAATCGTTACTAGTGCCAGTTTTGCCTGCAAGTTGGATTGATGGGAAGTGTAAATTTAAGCGTTTAGCAGTGCCGTCTTTCGTTACGCGTTTCATCGCGTATTTAGTCATATACATTGCAGATTTATCAAAACGAGGCTCTGCATTTACTTTATGCTTATAAAGTACTTTACCAACCGAGTCGGTTAATGCCGAAATTGCAGTAAGCTTTTTATATTCGCCATCTGCAGCAATTGTCGTATAAAGCTGAGCAACTTCAAAACTCGACATTTCAACAGCCCCTAAAAGCAACGATGGGTATTCGTTTATCGCCCCTTTAGCGCCTAATCCTTTTAGTGTATTCGCGACTTTATCAACACCTACATCGAGGCCTAAATTAACCGCTGGAATATTAATACTGTTACTAAATGCTTTATAAAGAGGTATTGCACCACGGTATTGATGATCAAAATTTTCTGGTTGCCACACTTTTCCCTGCTCATTTGTAACCTGTACTGGCGAGTCATCAAGCAAAGTAGCTAAATTATAATGTGGTAATTGCAGTGCGGTTAAATACACAGCAGGTTTTACCAGCGAGCCAATATTACGTTTTGTATCTAAAACACGGTTAAATCCTGAATAACGAACATCGCGCCCTGCAACAAGTGCAGATACACCGCCCTTTTCTACATTAACAGAGATCATGGCTGCTTCTAGTTTTTCGGTTCTAGGACGATTTTCCAGGTACGGTAAGCTCTTTTCAATAGACTCTTCCATTGCTGTTTGCTTTTGCAAATCAAAATAAGTAAATACTCTTACACCTGCATCAAGTGTTTGCTGATCTGGCAATAATTCATTTAATTCTCTGTTTACTAACTCTAAATAGCCTGGATATGATTTTTGTAAACTCGCTTTCATTGGCGCAATATCAATTGGGCGATTAAGCGATGCACGGTACTCTTTTGTGCTAAGTAGCTTGTTTTCAACCATAAGGCGAAGCACTAAGTCTCGGCGCTCCATTGTGCGCTCTTTATAGCGACGTGGGTTGTAATAAGATGGACCTTTAACCATTGCTACCAGCAAAGCAATTTGATCGTACTCAAGCTCATCTACCGGCTTTGAAAAGTAAAAGTCAGCAGCAAGCCCCATACCGTGCACACCTTGGTTGTATGACTGCCCTAGGTATACTTCATTTAAGTAAGCTTCCAATATTTGATCTTTTGAATAACGATAATCTAAAATAAGGGCAATAAAGGCCTCATTTATTTTTCGTACTAAAGAACGCTCACGTGTTAGGTAAATATTTTTAGCTAACTGTTGAGTAAGCGTACTGCCACCTTGAACGGTGCGCCCCGCTTTAATATTAGAATAAAGCGCGCGTAAAATAGAAAACACTGATACACCATGATGTTCGTAAAAATCACGGTCTTCAACCACCAATAGCGTATCTTTTAGCATTGCTGGAAACTTATCTAGTGGTACAAATTCTCTATCTTGTTTAGAGTCATTACCAATACGCGCTATTTGCACAGGCTCTAGACGAGCTGAATTTAAACGCCTACCAAACTTATCTTTAATGGTCGCAACTTTTTGCCCTGCAAAGCGAAGTTCAATAATATGTGATTCTTCAAGGCCATCATAAAATTCAAAATCACGACGATAAATCTTGATGCTATCTGCTGTTTTAACAAACTGTCCTGTGCGGCTTAATCTATTAACCGATGAATAATTTAAACGCTCTAGCTCAAACACTACTTCCTGGCTTGATAAAAATTGCCCCGGATAAAACTCCATAGAACGAGCATACACTTGCGCTGGAAGTTGCCATTTATTACCTTCAAATATACGCGTTGTTTTTGAATCTAAATAAATGAAGTACATTGCCATTGCAATAAAAACAGCCAAGCTTAGTTTCCAAAACACTGACCATGTTTTTCTCATAAAAGAGCGTTTAACAGTGGTTTCCACTGTTTTTTTACTGCCCTTTGAGGTGCTTTTCTTTGTCTTGCTTGACGATTTACTTGCACGTTTAACTGCAGGTTTACTGGTAGGTGTTTTTTTATTATCGGCCATTTAAGTGTAATTTATTCCAAGGGTTATTCACGAGTGTGAGCTTAGCATATTGGATATATCCTAACATCCGAAAAGTTAACCCCCCCTGAAACAAAAAAAGCCCTACCGAAGTAGGGCTTTGTGTAAACACACTATTATTTAAATAAACTATTAGCTATTTCGAACAGAAACAAACTCTGGGTAGGCTTCAATACCACAATCGTGTTGATCCATACCGTTTAGTTCTTCTTCTTCGGTTACTCGTATACCCATTGTTTTGTTAAGCACAGTCCAAACAATAAATGATGCTACAAATACAAAGGCAAGAATACATACTAGACCCGTTAACTGATTAACAAAGCTTGCGTCACCATTGGTTAGCGGTACTAACATAATACCTAATGCGCCACACGTACCATGAACAGAGATAGCACCCACTGGATCGTCAATCTTAACTTTATCAAGTGCTATGATACTAAATATAACAAGTGCACCACCAAGTAGACCAAGTAGACATGCCATTAATGGTGATGGAGATAGAGGGTCTGCTGTTATAACAACTAAGCCAGCTAATGCACCATTTAAGACCATTGTTAAATCTGATTTACCCCAAAGTACTTTACATACAAACAGTGCTGCAATAGCACCCATTGCAGCTGCTGCATTGGTGTTAAGTAATATTTGGCCTACTGCAGTTGCGTTTTCTTTATCCGAAAGTAGTAATTGAGAACCACCGTTAAAGCCAAACCAACCCATCCATAAAATAAATGTACCTAGTGTAGCAAGTGGTAAGTTTGAACCTGGAATTGGGTATATTTCACCATTCTTACCATATTTACCTTTACGAGCACCTAGGATTAATACACCAGCTAGTGCAGCTGCTGCACCTGCGCCATGCACAATTGCAGAACCTGCAAAATCAACAAAGCCCATTTCAGATAAGAAACCACCACCCCATGTCCAGTAACCTTCAATAGGGTAAATAAAACCAGTTAGTACTACAGCAAAACCTAGGAAAGCCCACAGTTTCATACGCTCAGCAACAGCACCCGATACAATCGACATAGCGGTTGCAACAAATACTACTTGGAAGAAAAAGTCAGATTCTAAAGAATGGTCAGCATCGGCAGCTTGTGTACCAATTAAAGCGCCTATTGAAGGAATAAAACCACCTTCGGCATTGTCTACATACATAATGTTGTAGCCAACTAATAAAAACATCGTACATGCAATTGAATATAGCGCGACATTTTTAGTTAAAATTTCAGCTGTGTTTTTAGAGCGAACTAAGCCCGCCTCTAACATGGCAAAACCTGCTGCCATCCACATTACTAATATACCTGATATTAAAAAATAGAAGGTATCGAGTGAAAACTTTAGTTCTATTATTGTATTTTCCATGAGACCCCCTTAAATTGCTTCTTCGTCAAGTTCGCCAGTACGGATACGAACAATTTGATCCAAGTCGTACACGAAAATTTTACCGTCACCAATTTTACCTGTTGATGCAATTTTAGTGATTGCTTCAACAACGCGTTGACAATTTTCAGTACGCGTTGCAATTTCAAGTTTGATCTTAGGAATAAAATCTACTTGGTATTCTGCACCACGATATAACTCAGTATGACCTCGTTGACGTCCAAAACCTTTAACATCAACTACTGTCATCCCCTCAATTCCTAAATCAGCGAGTGCTTCACGCACGTCGTCTAATTTAAATGGTTTTATGATTGCACTAATCATTTTCATAGCGGCCCCCTCGGACTCTTTATTGTTATCCTATTGGGTTAAACAATCCAACCTTTGTGCCACTATTTTATATCAATTAAAAACAGCCACTTAGTAAAAAACACAAACTCAAGATCAAAAAAAACGCACCAATTAGGTGCGTTAATTTAACAAGTCAGCTACATTGGTGCGTGCTATATCTCTATATATTTATCACGTACCTAGTTTTGTTTAAGAAGGGTTATACCACGCAGTTTCTGCCTTGGTTTTTAGCTTCGTATAATGCTTTGTCAGCAACACGCATAGCCTGCGTTAGACTAGTGTCTTGAAAGTCAGCCAAGCCTATACTAGTGGTAATTTTAATTGATTTATCGCTAATAGAAAAATCGTAACTAGCCATCTTTTTCCTAAATGCTTCAAAGTATTCACGACCGCGTTCTAGCTCTATTTCAGGTAATATTATGGCAAACTCTTCTCCGCCAACCCGTGCAACCGTAAACTTTGAAAACGTAGATCGTATTAATGAACCAACCTGCTTTAAAGCCTGATCGCCGCCTTCATGGCCTAATGTATCGTTAATGTTTTTGAAAAAATCGATATCAAGCAATGCCAAAGTATTTTTCTGGTTTTTACTTTTAAGGAGCTTTTCTGCATATTGATAAAAGTAGCGTCGGTTATGAAGCCCTGTTAAGTGATCCCTATGTGCGCTTTCTTTAATATCTGAAATTAACGACAGTTGCTCCATTGTTTGAAGTACTCGACAATGAAACTCTTCATTCATAAATGGCTTTGTTAAAAAGTCATTGGCGCCGTATTTAATAAATCGTGCTGATAGGCCATGCTTTCCCGCGCCCGATAAGCCAATAATTGCTAAGTCGTCTCGGCCTCTAAAATTACGTACCGCTTTGACAAGTTCAAAGCCATCCATAGAGGGCATAGCGTAGTCGGTCATAAGTAGCTTTATATCAGGATTAGCTTTTAATATTTCGAGTGCTTGTTGTCCATCGTGGGCATCTGTTACATCAAACAATTGCTTTTCTAGCATTTGCTTCATTAACGAGCGACTTAGTAATGAGTCATCTGCTATTAGTGCTTTACAGCCTTGATTTCTGAGTAATTGCGCAACGAGCTTAACGGCATAATGGTAAGAATCGCGATTATCTTTAATAACATAATCAACTACGCCCAATTCAAGCATTTGTTGGCGCTTGTACTCATCTATTTTTGAGGTTAAAACAACCGTAGGAATTTTTTTAGATAAAGTATATTTTGCAACTTCACCGTGCGGAGCATCTGGCAAAGTTAAATCAACTAACGCAAGCGTATAATCGTGCTTTTCTACGAACGTAGCGCATTCTGCTAAAGACCAAGCAAAATCAATTACTACATCAAGGTATTGTGCAGTTAAGTGGCGAAGCACCTGCTGCACTACTTTACTGTCTTCAACCACTAATACTCTTTGCATAAAGCTTCTCTTTACCTTTAATTAATTTTGTAACAAAACGACAAATACAACGCTATTACTGCAATAGCATTAGTCATAAACATCCGGTGTAGAGTGCACTTATGTGCTTGAAAGCGTAATCCATTAGATTTTTTTGGTGATAGCTTGTATATAAAATCAATACAAGTAGGCCCGCAATATACCTGAATTCTGTGATTAACTAAATAAAGAAACCAAATCCTAAATAACTATAAAAGTGGTTAGCACGCGTCTCTAAGCGCATTAATACCTTACTTAACTAGTATTATCGGCCACTAGTCTCAATACTTTTGTTATTTAACTCATTAATGTCTTTAATGGTGTATCAACAATAATAAGGACACCTAATGAAGCTTAGTCGTATTATCAGTTTACCGATAACCGTTATTGCATTAATAATCAGTACAAGCACGCTTGCCGATAACCAACGTCGTATTGATGTAGACAGCAAAGTTGTTACTCAACATAAAGCTAAAATCAACGGTCAACGCTTTAATTACACCGTTGCCACAGGCACACAACCTGTATGGGATGATAAAGGCGACGCGGTTGCGACATTGCAATACACCTACTACACACGCGACAAAGTTGACGACAGGACAACTCGCCCATTACTTATTTCATTTAATGGCGGGCCAGGCTCGGCTTCTGTATGGATGCACCTTGCTTATACTGGTCCTCGCGTATTAAAAATTGATGACGAAGGCTATCCAATTCAACCTTATGGCGTAAAAGACAACCCATATTCTGTACTTGATATTGCCGATATTGTTTACGTAAACCCTGTAAATACAGGCTACTCTCGCGTACTTGAAAACGAAAAAGGCGAACTTCCTTCTAAAGCAAAACAAAAAGAGCTATTTTTTGGTGTTAATGCCGATATTAAGTACCTTGCTGAGTGGTTAAATACTTTTGTAAATAGGGCTGAGCGCTGGCGATCGCCTAAATTTTTAATTGGTGAAAGCTACGGTACAACACGTGTATCGGGCCTAGCTCATGAGCTTCAAAATAGTCAATGGATGTACATAAACGGTGTTGTTCTCGTATCACCTACTGATATTGGTATTAAGCGCGACGGCCCGATTAAAGCAGCTAACCGCCTACCTTACTTTGCAGCAACTGCTTGGTATCACAAAGCACTTAAAGCCGATTTACAAGCTAAAGATCTAGATGAGTTATTACCTGAAGTTGAAGAGTTTACTGTAAACGAATTAATCCCAGCGCTTGCCAAGGGTGGCTTTATTAATGCTGAAGAAAAACGTCGAATTATTACAAAAATGGCACACTACGCTGGCTTATCAGAAAAGTTTGTTGAACAAAATAACTTGGATATTCCAACTCAATTTTTCTGGAAAGAGCTACTACGTGAGCGTGGTCAAACTGTGGGTCGCTTAGATTCTCGTTATTTAGGAATAGATAAACGAGGCGCGGGTGAATCCCCAGACTACTGGGCTGAACTTACCTCTTGGTTACACTCTTTCACTCCTGCAATTAATCACTACTTACGTGAAGAGCTAAACTATAAAACAGATGTAAAATATAATTTATTTGGTAATGTTCACCCATGGGATAGAACCGGTAATAATACGGGCGAAAATCTACGTTTAGCAATGGCGCAAAACCCTTACTTAAACGTGATGATTCAATCAGGATACTTTGATGGTGCAACCAATTACTTTGACGCTAAATATACGTTATGGCAATTAGACCCAAGCGGTAAAATGAAAGACCGTTTGAGCTTTAAAGGCTACAGAAGTGGGCATATGATGTACCTTCGCCACGCTGACTTAGAAAGCTCTAATAACGATTTACGTGACTTTATACAGGACGCTTTACCTAAGAAAGGGGAAGCGGCTAAATACTAAAATATTTTAAACATAAAATGGCTCTTTATGAGCCATTTTTTATGTGCGTTTTTCATATCGTAAACAATAGCTTTTAAGTTTCGTTACTACATCGTTGAAGCAGGTCTCGAGACTTTGCATTTCATTGTTATCAATAGATTCATTTTCTGCATACGTTTCGATCTGCTGGCATATATCAGCCAGTTTAATAGCCCCTACCGATTTTGACGACGACTTTAAGGCATGGGCCTGAAAAGCCAAATCAACATAATTTTTACTCTTAGCATACGCATTAGCTAATTTAATTTGCTCCCCTGCCGTTTGTAAAAACGCATTAAACACCATGCAGTGCACAGTAGGATCATCACCAAGCATTGCTTTTAATAACGTGATATCTAGTTGATCAAAACTATCTGAAGCTATATTTTCACCATCAGATTTTTCTGATCGCGTGTTGACCACTGTTTGAGAGTGCTCCATCAATAACGACTTTAATTTAACAAGCTCAATGGGCTTGGTTAAAAAGCCGTTCATTCCACAATCATAACAATTATCTATATTGTTTTTGGTAATGTTGGCCGTAATTGCAATTATAATAAGTTTATCAAAATGAGTGTTTTCGCGTATTTTTTTGGCTAACCCTAACCCATCGAGTAAAGGCATTTGAATGTCGGTTAGTAAAATATCGAAGTGTTTATTTTGCAGAGTTTCCCAGGCTTGCTCCCCATTACTTACAAAAGTAGAACACACTCCAAGCATGGTTAATTGCTGCCTTAATACTTGCTGATTTGTAACCTGATCCTCTGCTACTAAAACCTCAAGCGTAGGAAGAGTTACTGTATCTAAACTTTGAAGTGTTATTTGAGGAGATTGCACTTGTGCTGGCAAATCAGTTTGATCAAAGCTGTTAAAGTTTAGTGTAAAACAAGAACCTTTGTGCTGCTCACTTTGCGCGCTTAAAGAACCCTGCATACGCTCTACCAGCTGCTTAGTTATCACTAAACCAATACCGGTTCCATTTACTTTACTGGTTTCAGCTCCTAAGCGGTCAAAAGGTTTAAATAAGCGAGAAATGTCATCAGGAGCAAATCCACATCCGGTATCTATTACATCTATTTCGCATTGTTTATTACTTAACACCCGGCAATTTATATTAATGCTGCCATTTGGTTTGTTGTATTTAATCGCATTTGAAAGCAAGTTAAGCATCACTTGTTTAAAGCGGCGCTGATCAATGTAAATACTCAACCCTTCTAAGGAATCGAAACCTTGGGTATACAGTGTTATTGATTGCCCTTTAATAAGCTCAGTGACGAGCTCTACTGACTCCTCTAATATGCTTTTAATAGGCACATAAGAAAAACTAAACTGCATATTACCCGACTCAATAGCCGTTAAATCAAGTACATCGTCTATAAGTAATAGTAAATGTTCTCCAGCTTGATAAATGCTTTTCGCGTTTTCTTTTTGTACTTTATTAGCACTCTCATCATATCCATACAGCTGGGCTAAGCCTAAAATTGCATTTAATGGGGTTCTCAATTCGTGGCTCATACTGGCCATAAAATCTGACTTTGCTTTACTTGCAGACTCGGCTTGAATTCGTAATACATTTAATTTTTGATGGTTATTAGCAACCTCATCAACCATGTTATTAAATGCACTTATTACACTGCCTACTTCATTTTGTTGTTGTTTATCTATATGGCAATCAAAGTCACCTTTGGCTAAACGTGAAAACCCCTGCTTTAAAGTCCTTAAAGGCGACGTAACCCTGTAATCCACCAGCCAAGCTAAACCTATAAAAACGATAACTAAAATAATAAATTGTATATATATTAAGGTGTAATGAAGTTTTGAAGATTCGTTTATTTCATTCGTAAAATTAACAACCAAGCTAATATTAGCCAGCGGTTTATCTAAAAACACCACCTGCTGAGATAACAACATGTCGCCGTTTTCATTTGCTCCAACCCAGTTTTCAAGCGGGTATAATTGGTTATTTGAATCCACATCAACAATTTTAATACTTTTCCAATTAGGGCGAGTTTGGAGTTGGCTGTCTATTTCTTCATACAGCTCTGCATACTGCCTAGTTAACAACGGAGTCGTTATAGAAGTCGATAACTGCGCTAAAGAACGCTGAGCAGCCTTTGAAAGCCCATCGTTTACCCAACGCGCTTGCTCAGGTAAGGCGTAAAACATAAAAAGACAGGCCATAAGCAAGCCACAAAGCAATACAACAATAAAGCTTTGCGCCCTTAGACTACGAAACCCTCTAATTTTCAACATAAAATGAGCGCAAGCCCCACTGAGTTAACTGCTGATACTCTGCTAAAGTTGCAATACTAGGTTTAATAATTGGGATACCTGCAAGTAAATGTTTATGCTCTGGGCTTTGCCCAATATCTAAAATAGCTTGTTGCACTTTTAACTGTATTGCAGGGTCAACCCTTAGGTGGACTACAATTGGATGGCGACTAATTTCACGCGTTTTATAAAGAATTTTAAGCTTATTTTGCAAGCTTTCTGGTTGTTGTTTAAATGTGCCCATTACACCACCGCCCGCCATTGTTGAATGCAGTGCTACATTTAAATATACCGAAGGGTGGGTTTGAACATATACAGGCTTTATTGTTAGCCCATATAACAATGCTAAGTCGGCTCTCATTAATAATGACGCACCTAATGCATTAGGTGCAGGGAATGCTATTTCGGCGCCCTCTAGTTGGCTTAAATTATCAATATTACTGTCTTTGTTTACGAGCAAAATACCTTGCAGCTTTCGCCCTGCATCTTTTATTAGTGGCAAATATCCCTGCTTTTCATATGCTACAACACTGTGCCATGGATTCATGTATGCAAAGTCGTATTCGCCATTAGCAAAGGCTTTTTCAAATACCGGAATAGACTCAACTGTAATTAGCTTTATTGATACCCCTGTTTGCTTACTTACTTGCTTTAACAAAGGTTGCCAAATAGCATTTAGCTTTTGCGGCTCATATTGCGGCACTACACCAAAAGTATATTCTTGAGCCAATAAGAGTGAGCTGTGCATCAAACATAATATAGCCACTAAATACTTCATCAATTCTCCAAATAATAGCGTGTCATTATTGCTTAAGCGTAGTTAAAGACTACTCAACACACCATAAAATTATTATATATTCGATATTTAGCACTGACCTACTTTGATTACAGGTAGTTTTGGAGTGTATTTTTATGTGTGAGCATATGATGTAAATTAATAAAGATGTCGTAAGTACTTTTTAGGCCGGCTTTATTGATTACAGGTAGTTTTGGAGTATATTTTTATGTGTGAGCATATGATGTAAATTAATAAAGATGTCGTAAGTACTTTTTAGGCCGGCTTTATTGATTAGCCAAGTAGGGATTGATCCATGAGGCAAAGCTGGTTGGTATTTCGCTCATCTGCGCTTTTACTTCAAAAATATTATCACTGTGGCTTTGATAATACACACTTACGCCATTTTTGTTTTTATACAAATGCCATGTTGGCTCAGCGTAAGTGTTAAAAATAACGAGTTAAAAAATAACGGATAAGCACTTTTGTAACTGAATTTCATTACAAAAGTGCATCATTTATTTTTGCCAGTAAGGTTCTATGTCAAATGAAGCAAGGCGACTTTGCTCCATCGCACTCACCAAATATTCAGACTTTTGTTCAAGCCATGACTGGATTTTAGCAAGCTGTTCGTCTTCTTGCCCAGCACATAACTGCTTTAAATACTCAAGCGTACTTAACTCATAAATACCATGAGAAATATCAAGCCAAGGCAATCTAAACTCTAGGCGTTCCTCTTTATCAAATAACGATCCTAAGCAGTTACCGCTCAGTAAACTATTTTCAAGTTGAGTGCGCAGGTTTAAATACGAAGCGACATCGAGTGTTTGTTCTTTAGGGAGTAATTCGTGCAGATTTTTCCAGTCTTTATTAAAAAGCCTACTCGCAATGGACGACACGTTTTGCTCAGCCGCTTGAAGCTCTATTTGCCCCCAATCTTTACGCCACTGTTTATCAATTAACCACGTAGTTAACGACAGTAATAAACGATTATAACGCGCGCTATGAAACAGTGCATTTATATCGTCAATGCTTGGCTGTAACTCTTTTAAATCACCAATGACTTGAGTAAGTGCTGGAGCAGCATTAATTTTTTTATAAAAAGCATGGCGTTTAGACGTGTACGTTTTTAATTGAATCGCGTTTTCTACCCACGCTAATTCGCTTAATAACCATTTAAGCTCTGTACGTAAATGTTCTGTACTTTCTTTGGATACTATATCGTCGTACAGCCAAAAAGTATGGCGTATTAGGCTAATGCCGTCAGTTACGCGTTTAAGCGTTTTTAAACTTGGCTTATCGAAATAGCATTGCTCATGCTTTTGCACAAAGCGAATGCCAAAGTTCATGGCTTC
The DNA here is from genome assembly GCF_015864295.1 of Pseudoalteromonas sp. NZS127_1. Taxonomy (NCBI): domain Bacteria; kingdom Pseudomonadati; phylum Pseudomonadota; class Gammaproteobacteria; order Alteromonadales; family Pseudoalteromonadaceae; genus Pseudoalteromonas; species Pseudoalteromonas sp. NZS127_1. The sequence continues at coordinate 170,225 of NZ_JADYXO010000009.1, forward strand.
AACTAAAGCACGCTCTTGGGTAGTCGACTTTGGTAATTGAACAAAACCAATAGATTTGCTTGGTATTAAAGGTTTTTCATCTGCAAGGCGATAACCACGCGCGGCCTTAGAGTATAATCCTAAACGGATACAGTTCTGGCTAACCAGTACATCTGCAAACGCAAACAACTCATTACGACTGCCCTCAACAAGCTCAATTTCAAGCTCGCTAATAATTTCAATTTTACCCGAAGCCGCAATTTCACCTTTATCGAGTACAACTTCAATTTTAGCGCCACTTTCGGTTTCAATTAACCAAGTACGACGAATAAAGTTAGTACTAAATATTGGATACAAGTTTTTTGAGATTGCGCTTATTTGCATGCCATGAGGCCAAATATCAGCATCAAACGCCATTAAATTAGGGCGACTTGATTCAATTGGTAAATTGTACTCTGGACGTTGGTGTAAACCACCTACAACTTCACCTGCAAGCTTTATAGTTTGCTCGCATTCGCTGTCAGAACAGCGAGTTCTAAAGCCTATGTCAAGCGCTCTAAGCTCTCGGCTTGGCGTGTCGTAGTATGCATTTTGTAAGCTGCGTGACGGTTTATTCTTCACCGTTTTTGCAAATTGAGTAATTAACGAGGGGATCAGTGGAATAACGGCATCTGATACCAAAAATTTCAGTTCTATCTCAGTATCCATTCGGTTTGCGGATTACCTTTAAAATAAATAAGTGCTCAAAATAAACAAAGCACACTAACAATGCAAATTTTTTAGCCTTATTTTAGTGCCTGTTGACCTTTGTGGATTAAAATTCGTTCTATCTAGAGGCAATTTAATCGCGGGGCGAGGTTTGTAACCTAGTGGGCTAGGTAACTGCTACTGGGTTACAATATCAGTCTTGCTATTGAGCTATTTAATCCATACTATCTAACTACTTATGTGAAATGAAAATCACGTTCATAACGGACGCAGTTAGATCAACAAGGTAGATAAATGCTAAAACATTGTTTATTAGGGCTACTTTTAACAGCCACCACATTTATGAGTTATGCAGAAGAAGCAAAACCTGCAAATTCAACTAATGCAAACACCGCTTATATTATCGATAATTTATATACTTTTATGCGCTCTGGTGCGAGTAAGAATTATCGACTACTCGGCTCTGTAGATGCTGGAACAAAGTTAACCTTGTTATCTGCTGAAGAAAACGGCTTTATAAAAATTAAAGATGATAAAGACCGCGAAGGTTGGATAGAAACTAAGTTTGTTACCAAAACGGCAGGCTTACACCAACAGTACAAAACACTAAGTAGCGAAATGAGTACTATGCAAGAAAACCTGCGCCAAGCTCAAATAGAACTTCCGCAGCTACAAGAGCAAAACCAAACTTTAACTGATCAAAACCTGCAGTTATCGGCCCAAATTACTAAGCTTAAAACAACGCTAGAGCAAGAGCGCACCCAAAAAGAAGCTGCTAGCTCAAAAGAGAAACGTCAGCTACTTACTTACGGTGGTGCTATTGCGTTTTTAGGCCTGTTTTTAGGTATTATATTAACGATAGTGTTGTCACGTCGTAAACGCTATGAAGGTTGGGCATAACCCTCCTTTCTATTGAATACAAAAAAGCCGCTTTATAGCTGTCTCTTGATCACAAGTCTGGCTCAAGAGATTTTGCTAAATCGTAGCCTTCCAGGATGGCTTGTAACTTAAG
>NZ_JADYXO010000072.1:0-288 GCF_015864295.1 Pseudoalteromonas sp. NZS127_1
CTTCCCAGGGCCCCCGCCGACGTCTCCGAGTTCAGTTACGTTGCCGTGGAGAATCCTCATCCAGGTGCCGGAATTTTAACCGGCTTCCCTTTCGACGGGCGGCGCGTAATGCGCACTTTAAAACGGAGTTTCCCTATGTCTTAGGATCGACTTACCCATGTCCAACTGCTGTTCACATGGAACCTTTCCCCACTTCAGTCCTCAAAGTTCTCATTTGAGTATTTGCTACTACCACCAAGATCTGCACCGACGACCGCTCCGCCCGGGCTCGCGCCCTGGGTTTTGCAG
>NZ_JADYXO010000073.1:0-557 GCF_015864295.1 Pseudoalteromonas sp. NZS127_1
CGCCTTGCGCGTGGTCATGTACACGTTGAAGAGGAACGGAATCATCGACACTGCGAGGATGAACGCACCGATGGTTGACACCTGGTTCATCCACGTAACGCCATCTTCAGCAAGGTAGGTGCGGTAACGACGCGGAAGCGCGACTACACCGGCCCAGTGCTGGATGAGGAACGTCATGTGGAAGCCGATGAAAAGCAACCAGAAGTGAATCTTGCCGAGACGCTCGTTGAGCATCTTGCCGGTCCACTTGGGCCACCAGAAGTAGAAACCACTGAACATGGCGAACACAACGGTTCCGAATACGACGTAGTGGAAGTGAGCCACAACGAAGTACGTGTCAGAGACGTGGAAGTCGAGCGGCGGGCTAGCGAGGATAACACCGGTGAGTCCACCGAAAGTGAAGGTCACGAGGAAGCCAATAGCCCAGAGCATGGGCGTCTCGAACGTGATGGAGCCCCGCCACATTGTGCCAACCCAGTTGAAGATCTTCACACCTGTTGGCACCGCGATGAGCATCGTCATGAGCGAGAAGAACGGAAGCAAGACTGAACCGGTCA
>NZ_JADYXO010000074.1:0-555 GCF_015864295.1 Pseudoalteromonas sp. NZS127_1
TTACTGGCTTGTTCTGCAACTTCTTTTGGCATTTCACTCTGTCTAGCTATCATAGCTCTCTCAACCAGATTTTTTGTGGCTATGCAGATCTCGTCACTTTCAAGAGGTTCAGCGTACGAAGCATTAGCTAGGCATATTAGACCTAAAGCAATTGTCTTTTTCATTTTCCTAGTCTCTTTCATAGAGGTTAATTTGCCTATGGTATATCTAAATTAATACCCGGCTTGATTTAATACTCGGTACTTATTACAACCATTTTGATTGCCCTCATCACAAGATTTCCCAAACCACTCTTTTGCTGTTCTATAACTTTGGCGAACACCCTTGCCACTAACGTACATTACTCCAAGATTATTCTGAGCGTCAGCGGACCCTTGATCGGCTGCTTTTCGGTACCATTCGACCGCCTTAGCATAATCTTGCCGTGTCCCTTTGCCGGACTCGTACATTACTCCAAGATTATTCTGAGCGTAAGGCTCCCCTTGATCGGCTGCTTTTCGGTACCATTCGACCGCCTTAGCATAATCTTGCCGTGTCCCTTTGCCGGACTCGTAC
>NZ_JADYXO010000075.1:0-325 GCF_015864295.1 Pseudoalteromonas sp. NZS127_1
TTTTATAGAGTCAGATACGACTAACCATGTTTAAGGCAGTACACATACCACTGACTTTCTTTATGAGCTAAAGGCTGAGAAACCATCCCCTTCCACCACTGTCCAGCCGACCACACCAGAATTGAAGCCTCTGCCATCAAATTTAAAATACGCTTACTTGGATGATAGCAAGAGTTTTCCAGTGATTATATCTGCCTCCCTTGCTGATGAGCAAGAGGAGAAGTTGTTGCTAATGCTCAAGAAGCACAAGAAAGCCATTGGATGGACTTTAGCAGACATTCCTGGTATTAGCCTATTTACCTGCATGCATAGGATACTTTTAGAG
>NZ_JADYXO010000076.1:0-542 GCF_015864295.1 Pseudoalteromonas sp. NZS127_1
TGGTGGGTGATACTGGACTTGAACCAGTGACCCTCGCCTTGTAAGGGCGATGCTCTCCCAACTGAGCTAATCACCCACATATAAATTAAAACGCTACTATTAAAATAAATAGTACTGGACTTGAACCAGTGAACTTCGCCGTTACTTGTCAATAGCGGTGATGCTCTCTTTTTTCTAACTGAGCTAATCACCCATTTAGATTTTTGTAATATACACCATTTTAAAAAATGGTGGGTCGTACTGGACTTGAACCAGTGACCCTCGCCTTGTAAGGGCGATGCTCTCCCAACTGAGCTAACGACCCGTATTACATGCTACTACCTATATAGATAGTACTGGACTTTAACCAGTGAACCTCGCCATCTTTTATTAAAAGCGATGATGCTCTCTTATCTTGTAACTGAGCTAACGACCCATATTACAATTTTAGTACGCAACTATTGATATAATAATAGGTTTTATATGTGGTGGGTGATACTGGACTTGAACCAGTGACCCTCGCCTTGTAAGGGCGATGCTCTCCCAACTGAGCTAATCACCCA